>CAXTWC010000046.1:0-5961 GCA_964247805.1 uncultured Acetobacteraceae bacterium
TCGGCGCGGATGCCGATGGCGCGGGGGGAGGTGCCTTGGCGGAGGGTGCCGACCAGGCCGGTGCCGGCGATGCCGCGGGTGACCTCGATGCCCCACGAGGCGAGTTTTGCCGCCACGAGGTCGCTGGTGCGGTGTTCGTCGAAGGCGAGTTCGGGGTGGGCGTGGATGTCCCGCCGCCACTCCGTCATGTCCGCGGTGAAATCGGCGATGCGGTTGTGGACGGGCATGGGGAACTCCGTAGAATGAGTGTATCAGATGAGCTTTAGATCGCTGGGTGTTCGGCGACAAATCGCGGGGACGGGCCTTACGATGGCGCAGCGAACGATCGATCATTTCTACCCGACATATGCCGAGGCGGTGCAGGTTGTTGCCGATCTGACGGCGGCGGGGGTGCC
Source organism: uncultured Acetobacteraceae bacterium (assembly GCA_964247805.1). Classification (GTDB taxonomy): domain Bacteria; phylum Pseudomonadota; class Alphaproteobacteria; order Acetobacterales; family Acetobacteraceae; genus LMUY01. The sequence goes on from CAXTWC010000046.1 coordinate 396, forward strand.
CCAGGCCAATATCGCCCTGATCGAGAGCGAGGCGGACCCGCGGTTGCCCAGCGAGGTAGCCGAGGATGCGGCGCAGAACCCGGCCGGTACGGGTGCCACGATGGGCACGGTGGTCGGTGGCGGCATTGGCGTGCTGGACGGTGTGGGCGCGATCACGATTCCGTATACCGAGGGGTTGGTGCAGACCGGGTGGGTGCTGCCGACCCTGGCCTTCGCCGGAGTCGGCGCGTTGATCGGTGCGTTGGTCGGCGCCGTGACCAAGGTGGGGGTGACCAATCGCAAGGCCCACGTGCTGGCCGCGGGGCTGACGCGCGGGCAGTCCCTCGTGGTGGTGCAGATCGACGAGGCCTACGTGCCCCAGGTCGAGACGATCATGAACCAGCCCCGGACGGTGATCCCGGGTCCAGACCCGGCCTACGACATGGAGCCGGTGTATGACCCGCGCACGCCGCAGCAGGAGCGGGCGGACATCCATCGTGAAGAGCGGGAAATCCAGTACAAGAGTGAGTAGGTGAACACCTCCTCCTACGACGCGGACTACACCGCGTGGATGGCCGACCCGGCCTCTGCGTGGCTGCGTGCGGCGGAGGAGATCGAGTGGACGCGCAAGCCGGATCGCGCGTTCGACGCCGGGTCGGGGCCGTTCGGGCGCTGGTTCCCGGGTGGCGAGCTGAACACGGCGTTCAACTGTCTGGACCGTCACGTGCTGGCGGGGCATGGCGGGCGCACCGCGCTGATCTGGGACAGTGCGATGGAGGGCCGGGTCGTCCGGTTCAGCTATGCCGAGTTGCTGGATCGGGTGGCGCGGGTGGCGGGCGCGTTGGCGGCACTGGGTGTGGCGCGGGGCGACCGGGTGGTGATCTACCTGCCGATGGTGCCCGAGGCTGCGATCGCGATGCTGGCCTGCGCACGGCTGGGTGCGGTGCACTCCGTCGTCTTCGGCGGGTTCGCGGCGCCCGAATTGGCCAAGCGGATCGCGGATGCCCGGCCGGTGGCGATCGTCACCGCGTCCTGCGGGTTGGAGCCGGGCCGCGTGGTCGCCTACATGCCCCTGCTGGAGGCGGCGTTGGCGCTGAGCCCGCACCAGCCGCGTGCCTGCCTCGTGCTGCAGCGCCCGGCGTTGCAGGCCACGTTGCTGCCGGGCCGCGACCACGATTTTGCCGAGGCCGAGGCGGCGGCCACCCCTCACCCGGCCGTTCCAGTGGCGGCGACGGACCCGCTGTATGTGCTGTATACCTCCGGCACGACGGGCAAGCCGAAGGGGCTGGTGCGCGATGCCGGCGGGCATGCGGTGGCGCTGCATCATTCGATCGCGATGATCTACGGCCTGCAGCCCGGCGACGTGTTCTGGACCGCGTCGGACGTCGGCTGGGTGGTGGGCCATAGCTACATCGTCTACGCCCCGCTGCTCGCCGGCTGCACCAGCGTGATGTACGAGGGCAAGCCGGTGGGCACTCCCGACGCCGGGGCGTTCTGGCGCGTGTGTGCCGAGCACGGCGTAAAGGTGCTGTTCACCGCCCCCACCGCCCTGCGCGCGATCAAGCAGCAGGACCCCGCGGGCGCGTTGCTTCGCCAGTACGATCTGTCGCGGCTGGAAGCGTTGTACCTGGCTGGTGAACGGTGTGACCCGCCGACTGCCGTGTGGATCGCGGACTTGCTGGGTAAGCCGGTGGTGGACCATTGGTGGCAAACCGAGACGGGCTGGCCGATCACCGCCGGTTTCCGCGGCATGGGATTGTTCCCGTCCAAGCCCGGCTCTGGCGGCCGGCCGTGCCCGGGCTACGACGTGCAGGCGCTGGACGATACCGGTGAGATCCTGCCGCCGGGTGTCGTCGGTGCGTTGAGCATCCGCCTGCCGTTGCCGCCGGGTTGCTCGCCCACGCTGTGGGGTGACGACGAGGGCTATCGCCGGGCGTATCTGGACGACCAGCCCGGCTGGTACAAGACCGGCGACGCGGGCATGCGGGACGCCGACGGCGATGTGTGGGTGATGGGCCGCACCGACGACATCATCAACGTCGCCGGCCACCGCCTCTCCACCGGCGCCATGGAGGAAGTATTGGCCGCCCACCCCGACGTCGCGGAATGCGCCGTGGTGGGTGCGGCCGATGCGGTGAAGGGTCAATCGCCACTCGGCTTGGTGGTGCTAAAGGCCGGGGTGGACCGGCCCGAGGCGGACATCGCACGCGAATTGGTGGCGTTGGTGCGCGAGCGGATCGGCCCGGTGGCGGCGTTCAAGGACGCTCGGGTGGTCGCCCGGCTGCCAAAGACCCGTTCCGGCAAGATCCTGCGTGCATCCATCCGGCGCCTGGCCGATGGGCAGGACCCAGCGGCCCCCGCCACGATCGACGACCCCGCTATCCTGGGCGAGATTGCCGCCGTGTTGGGACGGGGTTAGGCAGGGCCACGCCTGAACTCCGCCGCGCTTTGGAATGCGACCAGGGTGGCGTTCCCGACCCGAGCGCCCCCTCCGACCTGAGCCGCGAGTTCGAGCATCCGGGCTACGCTCATGCCGATGCCCGCTAGTTCCGCCAGCGCGCGCGGAACTCGACCGATGGGCGAATTGCATCGTTGAGACGGGATGGGTTGAACGCCGCTCTGGCACTTGGGATGGACATGAGCGCCCCCCGCGGCTAGGCGCACGCTCCACACTATCGGAGGACCCGCGCCATGTTCCGTCTCGACGGCAAGATCGCCCTCATCACTGGCGCGTCCGGGGGCATCGGCGCTGCCATTGCGCGCACGCTGCATGGCCAGGGTGCCACCGTGGCGTTGTCCGGCACCCGCGCCGATGCGTTGGAAACCCTGACCGCCGAACTCGGCGAGCGGGCCCATGTCTGCCCGGCGGACCTGCGCGACCCGGCGGCCCCCGATGCACTCGTCGCCACGGCGGAGAAGGCGGCGGGGCCGCTCGATATCCTGGTGAACAATGCCGGGTTCACCCGGGATATGCTGGCGCTGCGGATGAAGGACGAGGACTGGCAGGCCGTGCTCGACGTGGACCTGACGGCGCCGTTCCGGCTGGCACGGGCGGCGATGCGGGGGATGCTACGGCGGCGGGCCGGGCGGATCATCGGAATAGCCAGCATCGTGGGCACCACCGGCAATCCGGGCCAGGCCAACTATGCCGCGGCCAAAGCCGGGCTGGTGGGCATGACCAAGGCGATGGCGCAGGAAGTCGGCGCGCGGGGCATCACGGTCAACATCGTGGCCCCCGGCTTTATCCAGACGCCGATGACGGACGCGCTCTCCGACGAGCAGAAGAAGAAGCTGAACGACGCGATCCCGCTCGGCCGCATGGGCCAGCCGGCAGACGTCGCCGCGGCGGTGGCCTATCTCGCTTCGACCGAGGCCGGCTGGGTGACCGGGGCGACCCTCCACGTCAACGGCGGCATGGCCATGGTGTAGCTCGGCGCAGCAATCCCGGCCAACGCGGTCGCGACCCGGTCCGCGACACCGGACCAATCGCCGGGACGCTCCTGCCGGAACAGGCGCATGCCGGCATACCAAGGCGTGTCCTCTCGCCCGAGCATCCAGCGCCAATCGGGTGCGTGCGGAAGCATCAACCACACGGGGATGCCAAGTGCCCCGGCCAGGTGGGCCGCCGCGGTATCGACGGTGATCACGACGTCCAGCGCACTGATCACGGCAGCCGTCGCGGCCCAATCCGTCAGCCGCCCGGAGTAGTCGATCACACCGAACAGCTTCGCCAAATCGCGTGCGCGGGGGCCGACTTGCAGGCCGACCAGGGTGTTCCGCCCGGCGGCGACCACCGGGGCGAGGGCTGTGACCGACATCGAACGGCGCCGATCGTTGGAGTGCAGCGGATTGCCAGCCCAGACTAGCCCGATCCGCAGCCCGCGTGGCAGCGATGGCTCCCAAGCAGCCGCACGCGCCGGGTCCGGCACGAGATAGCCAGCCGGATAGGGTACGGTGCCGAACGTGGTTCCGAACAGGAGGGGCAGGCTCATCTGGTCGACCCAGCAATCGTACTCGGGCCGTGAACCGTGCGGGCAGGCTTGAACGCCGGGCATGGCGCCGAGCAGTGGAACAAGGGAGGCCGCGCATTGCAGGATCACTCTCGCCCCCCGACGCGCCAGCAAGGGCAAATACCGGGCGAACTGGATTGTGTCGCCAAGGCCCTGCTCCGCAACGACCAGCAGAGTGCGGCCGTCGAGCGGGCCGCCATCCCATTGCGGGCCGGGCAGGGTGGTGAACGAGCCGGCAAAGTTGCGCTTGCGCCACTCGTATTTCTGCCAACCGGCTTGCATGTCGCCACTCAGCAGCAAGGCAACGCCCTGGTTCCAGTGCGCCGTTGCGAAATCCGGCCGGAGTGAGATGGCAGCGCCGCTAGCCGCGATGGACTCTGGTAGCCGTCCCATGCGGGTCAGCAGATCACCCAGGCTGGCATGCGCTTCGGCCATGTCGGGGGCGCAGGCGATGGCGCGGCGAATGAGCTGCTCGGCTAGCTCCATCTGGTCCAGCTCGGCATGGGCGTTGCCGCAGTTGAGCAGCACTTCCGCATCGCCGGGCGCCACGGTGATCGCGTGGTGGAACGCGGCAATCGCTTCCGCGGGCCGGCCGAGGGCGTTCAGTGCCGTTCCTCGCAGGCTTTGCGCCGCGGCCAGGAAGGTGTCGGACGCCAGCGGCGCCAGCACGTCCAAAGCCTCGGCCGGACGCTGGTTGGCAAGCAGGGCGCGGGCGAGATTGAGCCGGCTGTCCCGGTGCATGGGCCGCAACGCCAGGGCGCGGGATAACAGCCCCACCGCCTCCGCTGGACGCTCCGATGCGAGCGCGCATTCACCCAGCAGGAACAGCGCGGAAGGGTTGTCCGGATCGAGCGCTAGAACATCGTGCAGGATCACCTCCGCCTGCGCATGGTGGCCGGCGCGGGCGAGGGTGATGGCGTCGATCAGCGTGTCGGTGGTGGACATGCTGGGCAGGATCGCCGGAAAACCTTAAGGAAAGGTCAACCGCCACACCGAAACCCGGCCAGCACCGTGGGTTCGCTCGGACAGCAACTCACCTAGGTCCGGCGTCTCGTCGCGGGCAGCTTCCGCCACAACCAGGGCGCCCGGTGCGATCCAACCCGCCCGTGACAAGGCGGCCAACCCGGTCGGCAGCAAATCCTCACGATACGGTGGGTCCAGGAACACCAGGCTGCACGGGCGCCCGGGTGGCGGACGCAGCACGTCCGCTGCGATCACCTCGCCGGCCGCCCCTTGGCACGAAGCGACATTGGCCCGCAGCGCGGCGAGCGCGGCCCGGTCCCGCTCGATGAACACGGCGGAAGCGGCCCCACGGGACAGCGCCTCCAGCCCCAGTGCGCCGGTGCCGGCGAAGGCGTCCAGCACCGCGACCCCGTCCAGGGGGCCACCCCACGGCGCGTGCAGCAGTATGTCGAACACCGCTTGCCGCAGCCGTTCCGCGGTCGGGCGTGTCGCCAGGCCAGGGGGTGCGCGCAGAACGCGGCCCCGCCAGTGCCCGGCGATAATCCTCAGCGCTGCTTGTCCTTAGGCCGGGCCGCCGTCCCGTCTTTGGGCCGGGCCGCAGGCCCATCTTTGGG
>CAXTWC010000046.1:6061-20731 GCA_964247805.1 uncultured Acetobacteraceae bacterium
CCTTAGGCCGGGCCGCCGTCCCGTCTTTGGGCCGGGCCGCAGGCCCATCTTTGGGTATGTCGGGTAGCTGGTCGCGCAGTACCTTGCCGCTGATCTCGTCCACACCGCCGCGCTCGAGGTTGCCCAGCTGGAACGGCCCGTAGGCGACGCGGATGAGCCGGGTCACCTGCAGGTTCAAGTGGGCCATCACCTTGCGCACCTCGCGGTTGCGACCCTCGCGCAGGGCGACGCTCAACCAGGTGTTGCTGATCGCACGCGAATCTACCCCAGCCTCGATCGGACCGTATTTGACGCCTTCCACCACCACGCCGTCCGCCAGCCCCGCCAGTGCGCGCTCCGGCACCACGCCGTGCACGCGGACGCGATACCGGCGGATCCAGCCATTGGAGGGTAGCTCCAGTCGCCGCGCCAGGCCGCCATCGTTGGTCAGCAGCAACAGGCCCTCGCTGTTGAGGTCCAGTCGGCCCACGCTGACCACGCGGGGCAGGTGCTCGGGCAGCCGCTCGAACACGGTGGGGCGGCCCTCCGGGTCCTTGTGGGTGGTCACCAGGCCCTCGGGCTTGTGGTAGCGCCACAATTTGGCGCGGTCCGGGTTGTCCACCACCTTGCCAGCGACCTGGACGATGTCGCCGTCGCTCACGAAGGTGGCCGGGTGGGTCACCGGGGCGCCGTTCAGCTTGATCTTGCCCTCCTCGATCAGCTTCTCCGCATCGCGCCGGCTGGCGACCCCGGCGCGGGCCAGCCATTTGGCGATGCGCTCGCCCCGTTCGGCAGAAGCGTGGTCTGCCGAGGGGGGATCGTCACTCACCGGCGGCGGCAATGAAAGCGTCGAACACGCGGCGATCGCCCGGGTCGATCAGGAATTCCGGATGCCACTGCAGGCCGAGGGCGAACCGGTAGCGCGCATCCTCCACGCCCTCGATCACCCCGTCCGGCGCGGTGGCGTTGACCACGGCGTGCGGCCCGGGCTCGGCCACAGCCTGGTGGTGGGCCGAATTCACCTGCATCGTGGCCGCCCCCACCAGCCGGTGCAGCAGCGTGCCCGGCACCACGGCGACGGGGTGGCCGGGCTCGTTGCGCGGGTTGGGCTGCTCGTGTTCCAGCGCGCCGGGGACGGAGTCGGGAATGTGCTGGATCAACGTGCCGCCGAGCGCCACCGCAAGCAGTTGCTGGCCGCCGCAGATCCCCAGCACCGGCATGTTGCGGGCCAGCGCGCCCTGCACCAGGGCCAGTTCGGCGGCGGTGCGGCGGTCCTTCAGGGTGACGGTGGCATGCACCGTGGTGGCGCCGTACAACGCCGGGTCGACGTCGAAGGCGCCGCCGGTGACGACCAGGCCGTCCAGCCGGTCCAGCATGTCGGCGGCGAGCGCCGGGTCGTGCGGCAGGGCGATGGGCAGGCCACCGGCCCCAGCCACCGCGTCGGTGTAGTTCGCGCGCAAGGCGTACCAGGGGAATTTCGACCAGCCACCGGGCTGCTCGGCATCCAGGGTCACGCCGATGAGGGGTCTGGCCATCCCCGTCCCTAGACCCGGCGCCCGCATGGGGGCAAGACGCAGCCCATGTACGGCATCGAGATCGCCCTGGAAGAAGCCACCGCTGCAGGGTCCCGCGGCGAGGTGCCAGTCGGTGCGGCGGTGCTGGCCGCAGATGGCACGTTGCTGGCCCGCGCCGGCAACGAGGTCGAGGCCACCCACGATGCCAGCGCGCATGCCGAGTTGCTCGCCATGCGGAGCGCCGCCCGCGTGCTGGGCTCGCCGCGGCTGGTCGGTTGCACCGTCGCGGTGACGCTGGAGCCGTGCGCCATGTGCGCGGCAGCGATGGTGCATTTCCGCGTCCAGCGCCTCGTGTTCGGGGCGTATGACGCCAAGGGTGGCGGCGTCGACCACGGCGCGCGGGTGTTCGATGCCCCCGGTTGCCTGCACCGGCCGGAGGTGGTGGGTGGCGTGCGCGAGGTGGAGGCAGCGGCGCTGCTGCGTGGTTTTTTCCAGGATAGAAGGCCGTAAGTTTGGACAGCGTGATGCTTGCCGAAGACCTCGCGGGCATGCGGTCGCAGGTATTGGGGCTCGCCGAAGCCGCCGGGTTGCAGCCGCGCAGCATCCCCTTGCTGCCCCGGTTGCCCTGGTGGTGGATGCCGGGCCGGTATTGGCCATCACCCCTCAGGGCCGTGCGGATTACTACGCCGGCGGAACCGCTCGCCCTCGGCTGCGGCGGCAAGGCGGCCCCGGTGCTGGCGGCCCTGAAGCGGCGCGGCAAACTCACCGTGCAGATCCAGCACCCCCGCATGGACCTGCGCCGCTTCGACCAGATCCTGGTCACCCGGCATGACGGCGTGACCGGCCCGAACGTGATCGTCACCCGCACCGCCCTGCACCGCGTCACTCCCGCCCGGCTCGCGGCAGCCCGGCTGGAATGGGCCGAACGGCTCGCCCACCTCCCGCGCCCGCTCGTCGCCGTGCTGGTGGGCGGCAGCAACGGCCGGTTCCGGCTGGAGGAGCCGGAGGGCACCGCGCTGGCCGGCCAACTCGCCGCCATGATGCGCGCGGACGGCGCGGGCGTGGCCGTGACCCCCTCCCGCCGCACCGCCCCGCTGGTGGTGGACGCGCTGCGGACCGCGCTGGAGCCGTTGGGCGGCCTGGTGTGGGAGGGCCAAGGCGAGAACCCGTATTTCGGCATGCTCGCCTGCGCCGACGCGATCGTGGTCACGGCGGACAGCGTGTCCATGGTGTCCGAAGCCGTGGCGACTGCCGCCCCGGTGCTGATCGCCGAGCTACCCGGCAGTTCCCGCCGCATCGGCGCGTTCCTGCGGGGGTTGCAGGCGGACGGCCGCACCCGCAGTTTTCAGGGCCGGCTGGAGATGTGGCAGACTGCGCCGCTGGACGACACGCAAGAGGCAGCCGATACCGTCCGCCGTCGATTGGGGTTCTAACGATCATGCTCGCTATCCAGACATTCGACGCGCGGCAGGGCGGCAACGTGCTGTACAAGGCCTTCGCCCACCCGCTGGCCGCCGAGGCGATCGCCCGCCTGGCCGCGCGCATCGCCGGGCCGCTCGCCGTGTACGATCCGGACGGGGTGGCGGACGCGCTGTTCGCCCTGCACCCGGAAATGCCGGCCCCAATAGAACTGTTCGTCCACGACACGCAGCAGATCGGCCAGCGCCGCGCCGGCTGCCTGGCGCAGCCGCTGACCGATCTGGGGCAGTCCACCGCCGGCACACTGCTGGTCGCGAGCTTCGACGCGGCCAAGCTGGCAGACCGCATCCGCCCCCTGCTGCCGCCCGGCATGGCGCTCGCGACGCTGGACGATACCAAGCTGCCAGCCGCGATGCTGACCAACCCGCGCCGCTACCTCGATACGCTGAACTTCGCCACCAACTACGCCTTTTTCCGGGACGCGGACGGGCTGTCCACCCGGCTGGTGACCGCCAATTACTGGGCCGGCTACGGTGCCGGACCGGTGCGCCTGTGGCTGCGGCTGTTCGGCGAGGACGGCGGTGTATTGGCCGAGTGGGAGCAGCCCTTGCCCGCCGGCGTCGGCGGTGTCGCGATCGACAGTGCGGAGGTGCGCGCGCGCTTCGGCCTGCCCGCGTTCCGTGGCCAGCTGTTCCTGCACGCGATCGGGGTGGCCGGGCACGACATCATCAAATACGCCCTGGACACCTACGGCACCGACGGTGAGCCGAGCCTGTCCTGCACGCATGACGCCAACGCCTGGCCGTCCGACCGCTACGCCGGGTTGCCCGCCCCGCGGGAGGATGAACGCGTGGTGCTCTGGGTGCAGAACAGCCACGCCGCCCCGATCCCGGCGGGCACGCTAGCGCTGGACCGCATGGGCGCCGAGCATCCGGTGACGCTCGATCAGGAGGTGGCACCCTTTGCCACCGTGGCCCTGGACGTGGCGAAGCTGTTGCCCGGCCTGCGCTGGCCCGCCCAGATCGAGGTGCGCTCCGGCCGCCACATGGTGCGCCCGCGCTACGAGGTGGTGCAGAACGGCCGCACCCGCATCGCCCACGTGAACGTGGAGCGCGCCGACCTCAAGCCCGACCCCGGCATCCCGGCGCTGTCCAACTTGCTGGGCCGGGGCTACCTGCTGCCGTTTCCGGTGCTGCCGGCCGACCGGTTCTCGACCGTGGTGCAGCCGACCCCGATGGCCGAGACGCAGGCCGACCTGCCGATCCGGCTGGACGTGTTCGCGCCGGACGGCAAGCTGGTGGCCGAGCGTTTCCTGGGCCGCTTGCCCCGCAACCACGACCTGGCGCTGGAGCTGGATTCAGCCGGTGGTCACGCCGAGCTGGTCTACGACTTCCGCGAGGGTGGCGGTGCCGATGGCTGGCTGCACTGCCTCGCCCGCTACCAGGACCGCCGCAGCGGGCACGCCGCCGAGACCAGCTTCGGCGCGCACATCTTCAACACGCTGATGACGTACAAGGGCGAGCCGCAATCCTATAGCGGCCCGCCCCCGGGATTGTCGACGCGGCTGTTCCTGCGCCTGGGCGAGGGGGCGCAACGCTCGTTCGCCCATCTGATCTACCCGGCGTCCGCGGCCTGGCACCCCACTTCCAGCACGCGGCTATTCCTGCATGACGCGGACGGGGCGGTGATCGCGGAGGAAGCGCTGGCGATTGCGTGCTCCGGCTCGGCGATGGTCTGGCCGCATGAGGTGTTCAGTGAGTCACTGCTGCGCCGGGCGGGTGCGCGGGGCTACGTGATGGTGGATGACCGGACGTGCCGGCTGTTCGGGTATCACGGGCTGATGGACGATCGCGGTGGGTTCTCGCTCGACCATATGTTCGGTTTCTGATGCGCCTTGGCAACGCACCATCGCGCTGCTTGCGGTGAGGTGCCAAAGCGCGCCACCCCGCTTTGATTCCTAACCGCACCGACCTTGAGTGACCGCGAGGCCGGTGGCATGATTTTCCTGAACTGGGAGAGAAGATCGTGCCGCTTTCAAAAGATCAGATGCAAGCAGCGCTCAACGCCTTGCGTAACCACAGCAAAGACGCGATCGAATTCATGCAGAAGACGCATGCCTCCGATCATCTGGCACCGACGCATACCCGCCCCGGCGGCATGGTAGTTCCCAAGAGCTTCTACATGAAGAGCGGTGCGACAACCGAACAGCAAGGCACCAAAATCGGCACCGTCGGATGGGGTGGGAAGCAAGGTGAGGTCAAGAACACCGTAACGGTCACCGGCAATGTCATGGCCACCAAGTCCGACGAGGCAATCATCGCCAAGAGCGCCATGCAAATGACGGAATACATGCTGATCGACGACAGCGACAGTATCGGCGGGCTCCTCTTGATGGTCACCGGCATCCCTGGGATCTATACCGGCTTTTCGTATACGGATGCGAACGTGCTGCCGGAGGAAGTGTACTTCAATGTGCTCGTCATCCGCGCCACCGGTATTTCCAAGCTGTTGTCGACCTATCCGAGCGACATGGGATACATCGATAGAAAGCCGGGCGCACGATACACCATCACCTGAGATTCAGCGCAGCCATCCCGGCTGGGTAACTCGGGCGTGGCGGCGGGCCGGCCGGTCGTAACGAGTGGGCGACCGCGCAGGAGTGTCGCCCATCTTCGCATGGTGCGAATCAAGCAAGCCGCGACGTGTAGCTTTCCCACTCGCCACTGCTATCGTCTGTACAGTTGCAAGCGGGGAACGAACCATGCGCCGTCGCGAAGTGCTGCAATCCGGGGCGGCAACGGTCGCCGCCCTTGCCCTGCCGCACATCGCGCGTGCCCAGGCGGCGAGCACCCTCACCTTCATCCCGCAATCGGACCTCGCCGTCACCGACCCGGTCTGGACCACCGCGGACGTCACCCGCAATCACGGCTACATGGTCTACGACACGCTGTACGGCTTGGACGTTCAATACGACGCGCAACCACAGATGGTCGCCGGGCACCCCACCTCCAGCGACGGCAAGCAGTGGGACCTGACGTTGCGCCCGGGGCTCGGCTTCCACGACGGCACACCGGTGCTGGCGCGCGATGCGGTGGCCAGCATCATCCGCTGGGGCAAGCGGGATGGGTTCGGCGGTCGGCTGATGGCAGTCACCGACGAGCTCTCCGCGCCCGACGACAAGACCATCCGATTTCGCCTGAAAGCGCCGTTCCCGCTGCTGCCGGAGGCGCTGGCGACGCCCACCAGCATGTGCTGCATCGTGCCGGAGCGGCTCGCCAAGACCGACCCCAGCCAGCAAATGCCCGAAGTGGTCGGCAGCGGTCCGTTCCGCTTCGTGGCGGCGGAGCGGATCTCCGGCGCCAAAGTCGTCTACACCAAGTTCGCCGCCTACCAGCCACGCGCCGAACCCACCAGTTTCACCGCGGGCGGCAAGCCGGTGTATTTCGATCGCGTGGAATGGACCGTGTCGCCGGAGGCCGCCACCGCCGCGGCCGCGCTGACCTCGGGCCAGGCGGACTGGTGGGAGAACCCGCAGCTCGACCTCGTCCCGAGCCTCAAGCAGAACCCCAACCTGGTCGTCACCGTGAAGGACGCGGCGGGCGAGCTCGGCTGTCTGCGCTTCAACTCTCTGTATCCGCCGTTCGACAACCCGGCGATCCGGCGGCTCGTGGTCTCCGCCATCGACCAGAGATCGTTCATGACGGCGGTGGCAGGGGCGGTGCCGGAGCTGACCAAGACCGGGGTCGGGTTGTTCGCGCCGGGCACGACCTATGCGACTGACGTTGGCTTGGACAGCATGAAGGGCCTCGGCGACCCGGCGAAGATGAAACAGGCGCTGGCCGACGCCGGCTACAAGGGCGAGAAGGTGGTCGTGCTGGGGGCCGCCGACTTTCCCACCATCTCGGCCATGGCGCAGGTCGGGGCGGACATGATGTCCCGCATGGGGCTGAACGTGGATTACCGGGCGATGGACTGGGGCAGCGTGGTGCAACGCCGGGCCAGCCGGGAGCCGCCGGACAAGGGCGGCTGGAACGTGTTCTCCATTTTCCTGGGTGGCACCGGCAACATCCTGCCCGCCGCCAACATCGCCATTCGTGCCAACGGCCCGGGTGCCTGGTTCGGCTGGCCGGACAACCCGAAGCAACAGTCACTGCTGCAGGCCTGGTTCGAGGCGCCGAACCTGGCCGCCCAGCAGAAAGACGTCGTCGACCTGCAGACCGACTTTTTCCAGAATCCGTCCTTCGGCCCGCTCGGGATGTATTTCGTGCCCACCGCGTTCAAGAAGACGCTGACCGGCATCCCCGACGGCTTTCCGCTGTTCTACGGCGCGAAGCGGACCGGGTAGCAGGCCGCGTGAGGAGTGAGGCAATGAGCGTGTTCGACCTGCCCAAGACACCGGCCAACTACGTCCCGCTGTCGCCACTGTCGTTCCTGACCCGGGCCGCCACCGTGCATCCGGACCGCCTGGCGGTGGTGCATGGCGCGCACCGGGCCACCTGGCGCCAAACCGCCGAACGTTGCCGTCGCCTTGCCTCCGCCCTGCACGCGCGCGGCATTGGCCGCGGCGACGTGGTTGCCGTGATGGCCCCCAACACGCCGCCCACGCTGGAGGCGCACTTCGCCGTGCCGATGCTAGGGGCGGTGCTGAATGCGCTGAACGTGCGGCTGGATGCGGAGACGATCGCCTATATCCTGACCCATGGTGAGGCGAAGCTGCTGATCACCGACCGCGAGTTCTCCGCCACCATCGCCGCCGCGCTGGAGCTGATGCCCTCAGCCACCCGCCCGATCCTGATCGACATCGACGACGAGCTCGCGCCGCCCGGTAAGCTATTGGGCGATACCGAATACGAGGCGTTCCTCGCCGGCGGCGACCCCGAGTTCCCCGTCACGCTGCCGGCGGACGAGTGGGATGCGATCGCGCTGAACTACACATCCGGTACGACGGGGCGGCCAAAGGGCGTGGTGTATCACCATCGCGGCGCCTATCTGAACGCGATCGGCAACGTCGTCACCTGGGCCATGCCGCACCACCCGGTGTATCTGTGGACGCTGCCGATGTTCCACTGCAACGGCTGGTGTTTCCCCTGGACCGTCACCGCGCAGGCCGGCACCCATGTGTGCCTGCGCCGGGTCGAGGCGGCGGCGATCCTGCGCGCGCTGGACCAGGAGGGCGTCACCCACATGTGTGGTGCGCCGGTCGTCATGGGCATGATCCTGAACGCCCCCGGTGTGCGGCCGCGCCCCGCCCCGGTGCAGATGATGACCGCCGGCGCCGCCCCGCCTGCCGCCGTGATCGAGGGGATGGAGCGTTTGGGCTTCGCGGTCACCCACGTCTACGGGCTGACGGAATGCTACGGCCCGGTCACGGTATGCGAGTGGCACCAGGAATGGGACGCGCTGCCCGCCGACCAGCGTGCGACGCTGAAGGCGCGGCAAGGCGTGCCCTACGTCGTGCAGGAAGGCGTGATGGTGGCCGACCCGGCTGATCTCGCACCGAAGCCGAAGGACGGCGCCGCGATGGGGGAGTTGCTGATGCGCGGCAACATCATGATGAAGGGTTACCTGAAGGACGCCGCCGCCACCGAGGCCGCTTTTGCAGGGGGCTGGTTCCACACCGGCGATCTAGGTGTGTGGCATCCGGATGGGTATGCCGAGATCCGCGACCGGGCGAAGGACATCATCATCAGCGGCGGCGAAAACATCTCCACGATCGAAGTGGAGAGCGTGCTGTATCGCCACCCCGCGGTGCTGGAGGCAGCGGTGGTCGCCCGCCCGGACGACAGATGGGGCGAAACACCGTGCGCCTTCGTGACGTTGAAGCCGGGTGTGGAGGCGGACGAGGCCGAGATCATCGCCTTCTGCCGGCAGCATATCGCGCACTACAAAGCGCCACGGACGGTGGTGTTTGGCCCGTTGCCCAAGACCTCCACCGGCAAGATGCAGAAATACGTGTTGCGCGACATGGCTCGCGCGCTCCGGTAATCCCGTCACTGCGGTGCCAAGTCCTCGCTCGACGTCACCAGCCCGACCGCGTGGATACCAAGGTCAAGCCTTGGCATGGCGACTGGATATGACGGTGGCGCGTGCGCAACGATCGGCCGAAGGTCGCGTTGGATGCGGCATGACCCGTATCCTCCTGGCTTTCGGCCTTCTCGCTCTGGCGTCCTGCTCGGGGGCGAGTGGCCCCGCTCCGACAGGCGCAAATTCACCCGGGGGCAATACGAACCCGGTCACCGGCACTCGATCCGCCGGGACCAAGTAGCCTCGGCGTCAGGGCTTGACGGTCGAGGCCTTGTAGATCTCCTCGATCGCCGCGCCGAGCGCGCCGTTAAACGCCTCATCGCTCATATCGCGGGTCAACCCTTCGACCAGGGCCCGCGAGAAGCTCGCGATCACCCCGTGGTTCTCTGCCAGCCGGCGACACGCGTCGTCGCGCTTGTAGCCGCCCGACAGCGCCACCACGCGATCGACGCGGGGATGATCCACCAGCGGCTTATACAGATCCGGCACGGTCGGGATGGTCAGCTTCAGCATATACCGCCGGCCTTCCTGCGCACTGTCCAGATGCTTCTTCAGCTCGTCCAACAGGATCGCCTCGGCTTCCTTCTTATCCGGGCTCTTGATGGACACCTCCGGCTCGAGGATCGGCATCAGGCCATGGCCGATGATCTGATTGCCGATCTCGAACTGCTGGCTGGCGATGGCGGCGATCCCCTCCTTGGAGGCATGATCAATCACCGAGCGCATCTTGGTCCCGTAAACGCCAAGCTTGACTGCGCGGCTCAGCAACTCGTCCAGGCCCGGGATCGGCTTCATCATCCGGACGCCGTCCTTCTCCGCCTCGAGCCCCTTGTCCATCTTCAGGAACGGCACCACCCCACGGTCTTGCCACAGGAAGGTCGGCACCGGCTTGCCGTTGGCCATGCCGTCCATGGTGCGCTCGAACAGGATGGCGCCGATGATCTTATCGCCGGTGAAGGCGGGGGCGGACATGATGCGCACCCGCATCTCGTGCATGAGCGCGAACATCTCGGCATCACCGCTATAGGCGCTTTCGGGGATGCCGTAGTCGCGCAAGGCGCCGGGGGTGGATCCGCCGCTCTGGTCGAGCGCTGCGATGAACCCGCCTTTGTCGGCCATCTGCGTCGCCATCGCCTTGTCCGTCATAGGATATCCATTCGCTTTGATAATAGTGGGGCGGCCGCAAATCGGCGGCTCTCGTTTCTAGTCGCACCCTCGCATAACTGTCCGGGCGCGAACAACCCTAGCCGGGCTAGGCGGACCGCAACTTACCCAAGCACAGGTCCGAACGCCTTCACGGCAGCGGCCGGGCCCGCCGGGTCGGCCCAAATCGCGGCGGAGACAGCCACGAAATCGGCTCCAGCCTCGACCAGCGGGCGGCAATTCTGGGCGGTGATCCCGCCGATCGCGACGCAGGGCAGTTCCATCAGCCCGGACCACCAGGCCAGGATCCCGGGTTCCGCCATCGCTGGCGGCTCCTTGGTGGTAGACGTGAAGAACGCGCCGAATGCCACGTAGTCCGCCCCTTGCTCGCCCGCTCCCATGGCCAGGTCGCGGCTATCATGGCAGGTGACGCCCAGGGTCAGGTCGCCCAGCAGCTTGCGGGCCGCGGGAACCTTCATGTCGTCTTGACCGATATGGGCGCCGTCGCACCCGGTCGCGACCGCCAGGTCCGGCCGGTCGTTCAGCAGGAAGGCCACGTCCCGCGATTGGGCCACCGGGCGCAGCAGGTCGATCGCCCGGCGCAGATCGTCATCCGCCCAGTTCTTCAGGCGCAATTGCACCGCCGCCACGTCCCCGGCGTCCAGCGCCGCGGCCAGGATGTCGCGGAACGTCGCGGGGGCCAACACGGGCGGAGTGATGAGATAGAGGCGGCAACCGCCTTCCTTGCCTGGCATCCCCCAGGCTTAGCTACCGAGTGGCATGCTGTCACCCTCAAGCCAAGCCGCAAGCTGCCTTGCCGCCCCTTTGCGGGCCAGATCGAGCGCCGGAGGCCGTTCGCGCAGCAGCGTGGCGCCAACGACGGCGGCCCGGGACGCGACCAGGCCCCAGGCCGGAACCGCCGGGTCGAGCACCAGCAGACGGCAGCCGACCCGCAATGCCTCCATCGCCCGCCCCGGCGCGTCGGCGCAGTCCAGGATGTCCGGATTGTCCCCCGCCCCCAGCGCCATCAAGGCCCGCCACCAACCGCACCCGGCGTAAATCGCCGCCCCGGGGCCGGACAGCAGCGTCACCGGACGGCCGGGCGCGGTCGCTAATTGCAGGTGGGGCAGGCCATGCACGACCACGGCGGGCGGGCGCTTCATGCTTGACCTTCAAGCGGTCAGACGCTTCATGGTCAATTCGTGCGCACACAGTAGGGACGGAATCGATGTCGGATAGCGACGCGGCGGAGGCGGACGCCCTCCAGCGGTTGGAGGCAGCGCTTGACCGGATCGCCCAGGGTGCGCGATTCCAGGGCACGCAGATGGCGCCAGCACAACCCGCGCCAAGTATCGATACGGGGGCGATCGGCGCACGGCTGGACAGCCTCATCGGCCAGCTGCGCGATGTCCTGTCCGATGACAGCACCGCGATCGAGGCCTGACGCGCATGGCTCAGCTCACGGTCAAGATCAATGGTTATGCCTACACCCTCGCCTGCGAGGACGGCCAGGAGACGCACCTGCAGCAGATGGCGCGCGAGGTGGAGCAGCGCATCGAGGGGCTGAAATCGATGGGCGGCGCCTCGGGCGAGGGGCGGATGCTGGTGCTCGCGTCGCTGCTGATGGCCGACGAACTGCACGACACGGCGATCGAGCTGGCCAACCTGCGTGCCCAGCTCAGCCAGTCGGCGGCCGCCCCGATGGCATCGCCGGCAGCCGAGGCGCCCCGGCCGGAGCCGCGGGACACGAAACGCATCGCAAAGCTGGCTCGTAAGGCGGAAGACATTGCCGCCAGCATCGAGCAGCCCTAGATAGGGATGGCGGGGCTGCCCGGTTCGTCAGGTAGATCATCCCTCGGGCCGATAAGCATTCTCCTCGGGAACTGGCGCTGCTGTGATCCTGGTCACGGTACCTGGTGCCCACCTGCACAAGCAGGCTCGGGAGGATGACAAATTCCAACGGCCAAGGTGGCTCCGCACTCCTCTCCCTCGTCGAACGCAAGCGCCTCGCCCGGGCCGCGGCCCGTGCACGTTTAGCGCAGTGTGACCCGGCTGTCGGGGAGGCGGTGGGGAAGCAGATCCTGGCCCATCTCGCTCTGCCACACCCCCGCACCATCGCCGGTTTCTGTCCCCTGGGCCGTGAGCTGGACCTGACCGCGCTGCTACGGCGGCTGCGGGATGGCGGGCACACCGTCGCACTCCCCCGCACCCCGCCGCTCGGATCGCCGCTGGCTTTCCACCGCTGGGCAGACGGGGACGAGTTGCTTCCCGAGCGGTTCGGCACGCTGACCGCCAGTGGCCCCGAGGTGCAGCCCGACCTGCTGCTGGTCCCGTTGCTGGCGTTCGACCGGCGGGGGCACCGGCTCGGCTATGGCGGCGGCTATTACGACCGCACGATCGCCGCCAGGCCCGGCGTGGGAACGGTCGGATGCGCCTATGCCGCCCTGGAGCTTGCCGAGGTCCCGGTGGGCCCCAACGATCGGGTGCTGGACGCCATCGCCACCGAGCACGAATTCATAGCTATTGCGCGTTGAACCCCTCACCCCGACCCTCTCCCGCAAGGGCAGCGAGTAAAGGATGCTCCCATGCGTATTCTGTTCCTCGGCGACACCGTCGGCCGTGCTGGCCGGGAAGGGGCCGCCGCCGCTCTGCCGGGGTTGCGCAAAAGTCTGGGCATCGACCTGGCAATCGTGAATGCGGAGAACGCCAGCCACGGTTTCGGCCTTGCCCCGGATATGGCGGCGGCGCTGTTCGCAGCCGGGGCGGACGTGCTGACGCTCGGCAACCACGCCTGGGACCGCAAGGAGATCATCCCCTATATCGCCCAGCAGCCCCGGGTGCTGCGCCCGCTGAACTTTCCGCCGGGCACGCCGGGTGCCGGGTCGGTTGTGGTGGAGGTGCCGGGCGGGCGACGTGCCCTGGTGCTGAATGCGATGGGCCGGCTGTATATGGACCCGTTGGATTGCCCGTTCCGTGGCACGACCGAGATCCTGGCGCGCTACCGGCTGGGCGGCACGGTGAATGCCATCGTGGCCGACTTCCACGCCGAGGCCACCAGCGAGAAACTGTCCTACGCCCACACGTTCGACGGCCAGATGTCGCTGGTGGTCGGCACCCACACCCATGTGCCCACGGCGGACCACCAGGTGCTGGCCGGCGGCACCGCGTATCAGACCGATGCGGGCATGTGTGGTGATTACGACAGTGTGATCGGCATGACGAAAGAGGGCGCCGCCACTCGCTTTGTGCGCAAAATGCCGGGCGAGCGACTAGCTCCTGCCGAAGGACCGGCCACAATCTGCGGTTTATTCGTGGAAACGGATGACTCCACCGGGCTCGCGTTGCGGGCCGAACCGGTCCGGGTGGGGGGGCGTCTGTCGCAGGCCTTGCCGGGCTGAGCGCCGAGCCCAGCTATTGATAGGCGCTCGATCTCGCCGCGTGCAAAGATCGCGAATAGACACGTGGAGATGACATTGAACCCGGTCCTGCAGGTGGTCCTTTCCGGTTTCCTCAGCTTCGGCATCCCGTTGCTGATTGCGCTTTACGAGCTGCGCAGCCTCCGCCGGTATCGGCCGGGCGGCGGTGGCTGGCAGCGGCCCGCGCCCGATCCGCGGCCCCATCCGATCCAAGGCGGCACACGCCCTTTGCCGGCCTGCCTCGTGCCCAACGAGCAATGGCGCGCACCGGCCCGAGCACGAGAGCTGGTGTAACCCAGCTGACGAACCGTTTGGCGGGGGAGGGGCTGGGCTGATACAAGCCGGGACCCGTTCAACAGCAACCGAGACCCCAGGCCCATGGCCGGCCATTCGCATTCCAAGAACATCATGCACCGCAAGGGTGCCCAGGACGCCCGCAAGGCTCGTCAATTCGCCAAGCTGATCCGCGAGATCACCGTGTCCGCCAAGCAGGGTTTGCCCGACCCGGCGTTCAATCCCCGGCTGCGTGCGGCGGTGGCGGCCGCCCGGGTGATGAACATGCCCAAGGACACGATCGAACGCGCCATCAAGAAGGCCAACGAGGCCGGAACAAGCGACGACTACGTCGAGGTCCGGTACGAGGGCTACGGCCCCGCCGGCGTCGCGGTGATCGTCGAGGCGTTGACCGATAACCGCAACCGCACCGCATCGGACCTGCGCACCGCCTTTAACAAGAACGGCGGGACGATGGGGGAGAGCAATTCGGTTGCCTTCCAGTTCAATCGCGTCGGCGCCATCCAGTATCCCCCGGCCGCGGCAACCGCCGACGCCATGATGGACGCCGCGATCGAGGCCGGGGCCGAGGACGTGGCGAGCGACGACGACGGCCACGAAGTCACCTGCGCGACGGACGAGTTGTTCGCTGTGCGGGATGCGCTGGAGTCCCGCTTCGGCGCGCCGGAAGCCGCCAAGCTGGAGTGGCGCCCCTCGGTGATGGTGACGGTGGACAACCCCGAGCGCGCCGCCGCCCTGCTTAAGCTGCTGGACGCGCTGGAGGACAATGACGACGTGCAGACCGTCTATTCCAACGCCGACATCCCCGACGCCTTGATGGAGAATCTAGCGGCGTGAGCCGGTTGGTGCGTCTCATGGGCATCGACCCGGGGCTGCGCTTC
>CAXTWC010000046.1:20831-30737 GCA_964247805.1 uncultured Acetobacteraceae bacterium
TAGCGGCGTGAGCCGGTTGGTGCGTCTCATGGGCATCGACCCGGGGCTGCGCTTCACCGGCTGGGGCGTGATCGCCGTCGACGGCAACCGCTTGTGCCACGTGGCCGATGGTGTGATCGCGACCGACGGCGATGCCTCTGTGCCGGCTCGGCTGAAGGTGTTGCATGACGGCTTGACCGCCCTGTTCGCCCTGCACCGCCCGGACGAGGCCGCGGTGGAGGAGACCTACGTCAACCGCAATGGCACGGCGACGCTGAAGCTCGGCTATGCCCGCGGTGTCGCGCTGTTGGCGCCGGCTTTGGTTGGAATTCCGGTGCTGGAATACGGCGCAATGTCGGTGAAGCAGGCTGTCGTAGGCACGGGGGCCGCCAGCAAGGATCAGGTGGAGATGATGGTCCGCCGCCTGCTACCCGGTGCCGTGCTGAAGCGGGCGGATGCTGCCGATGCGTTGGCCGTCGCGATCTGCCACGCCCACCACCGCGCGAGCCGCCTGCGCGTCGCCAGTGGCAAGGTGATGGCGTGACCTACCCCCTTGTTCCTCCCCTGCGCAGCGGGGGAGGGGGACCATGCGCTTGCATGGTGGAGGGGGCACGGCCACACACTCAGTCCATGCCTTCGCCCCCTTCGCCGGTAAGGACGGGGGAGGGTTTGGCGCCGTCATGATCGCGCAGCTCACCGGGAGCATGACTGCCGTCGAGGAGGGCCGCTGCATCATCGACGTGAACGGCGTCGGTTACCTCGTGCATGCGTCCACGCGGACCCTGTCGACCCTGCCCACGCCCCCCGCCATTGCCCGCGTGCTGGTGGAGACCCAGGTGCGGGAAGACGCGATCACGCTGTATGGCTTCGCAGACCCGGCGGAGCGGGACTGGTTCCGTCTGCTCACCACCGTCCAGGGCGTAGGGGCCAAAGTTGCCCTGGGCGTGCTATCGGCACTCGCGCCGAAGGACCTTGTCGCCGCCATCGCCGCGGGTGACCGCGCCAGCCTGACCCGTGCACCCGGTGTCGGCGCCAAACTAGCCGTGCGCCTGCTGTCCGAGCTCGCGACCAAGGTCGGTGCGATGCCCACCGGTCCCGGGATGCCTTCCCTGGCGCCGCCACCGGGTGTCGAGGCCGACGCGCTGTCGGCTCTCGCCAATCTCGGCTATCGCCGGGTCGAAGCACACCCGGTGGTCACCCGGGTTCGGCAACGGCTTGGGGAGGATGCAGGATTGGATGCGGTGATCCGCGACAGCCTCAAAGAGCTTGCCCGTTGATCCCCCGCCGCATTCAGAGTGAGACGGGATGTGATACACACCGTGGATGCAGCCGGATGGGCATTTATATCACCGTTTAGTGTCCATTACGGTTTGCAAATTGCCTTGCCTTGATTCGCGTGCCACATAATATTTTTTTGCATGCTCCTATCGCATGGGCAGCATCTCAACCCCCTTTATGCGGAGCTTCGGTGAACCGTGAACGTGGCACTTCTCCGCAAGGGGAAGCATTCGCGACTGAGGCCGATCTCGCCCGGTTGGATGCAGAATCGCTGGCTAGGTTCCCGCCAGTTTTCCCGTCGAGTGCGGTTATACCGGATCACCAACTAGGGTGGCGGATGGCCGTGCTGCCGTTCCGCAGCATCGGCGCGCCAGTGGGGCATGGCATCGCGCTGGGCATGGCGGAGGAAATTTCCGCAGCCCTGTCGCGCTTTCGGCTGCCTCGCCTGGTTGCTTCGGCGACATTCTGGAATGGCACGGAGCCAGTCGAGGATGCGATGGGCCGTTGCCGGACCTACGAACTCGACTACATCATCGATGGCACGATCCAGGTCGATGGCAGCGAGATCAAGGTCAACGTCACGCTTCTGGACGTGGTATTGAATTTTGAGGTCATCTGGTCCGGCCGCTTCGACGGTACGATGGACGATCTGTTCTCGCTGCAAGGCCGGATCGTGTCCGAGACGGTGGCCCAGATCGACCCGGAGCTGTTCACGCGGGGATCAGCCTTCCAGGCGCCGAGCCGCACCGACGTCGCCGAGGCACACCATTCGGTCCTGACCGCGATCCAGGGGATCTACCGGCTCGATCGGCTGTCCTTCACCCGGGCGCGGGAGCTTCTGTCCCACGCCATCGAACTCGATCCGCAATACGCGGCTGCCCACACCTGGATGGCCTATTGGTGCATCATGGCAGTCGGCCAGGGCTGGGCGGACAATCCTCGCGAGATCGCGACCCTGGCGGGGGATGTCGCCAAGCGTGCCGTGTTGCTCGATCCGCTGGATGCGAGGGCGCTCACCATAGCGGGCCACGTCGAGGCCTATTTGTTCAAGGATGTCCCTCGAGCGTCAGCCATGCACGCTCGCGCGCTCGAACTGAATCCCAACCTGCCGATCGCCTGGACGCTGAGTAGTTGGTGCAAGATCTATGGTGGGGAGCACGTCACGGCGATCCGTGAGGCAGCGACCTCCAGGTCTTTGTCCCCGCGCGATCCGCATATTTTCTTCACCGAGCATGCGCTGATGGTGGCCTACATGTTTAGCCGCCAACTGCAGGAAGCGGCGGTGCTGTCCGACGTAATCCATGCGCGGAACCCCGATCACGTATCGGCCCTGAACGTTCGGCTAGCGATCTTTGGGCATCTTGGGCGCCGTGCGGAGGCGGAGGATTGCCTGGAGACGCTGCGGCGCGTCGAGCCTCTGGCGACTGTGGCCAACATCGTATGCCGTGCACCGCTTACGAGGCACGACCAGGCTTATTACGCCCGCGGCCTGACGCTTGCCGGCCTCGCCACCAAATAGGTCGATGTTGATTCGGCTCGGGCAGGTGCTACGCGGACGAAGATGGGCGCGAGCCGACGACTGAGGCGATCGCTGAGTTCAGATTTAGACCGTAGTGCCTTCGTCCACGGCCTTGGTCATCATGCCGTCCTGGTTCACCGGGCACATCCGCCGCTTGCGCACCGTCACGGCGTAAGCGCCCTGCCGCACCGTGTGATCCGGGTCAGGGTGAGGCAGCAGAACCTCTCCGAGCTGGCCCCAGTCGGCATCCGTCATCGCTGACGGCTCGACACAGGAAAACGACGCCAACGTCTCTTCGCGATACGCCAGCTGCGGCACCGGCTGTAGCTGTAGGAATGGCGCATGAGCCCGGATGTGCACCGGGAAATCCGTGCGGGTGAGCCGAAAGTTGTTGAACAACGGCCCGAGCCAGATGTCCGTCTCAACGATTCCCTCCCAGGCAGTCAGCCCGGGGATCGTTGGCAGATTGACCGGCGTGCGCACGGACAGGCTCCAGCCAGGCCGGGTCTTGGCCAGCAGACCCGTCCAGATTTGCACCCCGCCCAGCTCAGGAAGAGCGGTGAGGAACGGGGGCGAGTATCCCCGGAGCGCCTCAGGCGCTGTGGCGTCGAATGTGCGGGAGTAGTTGGGGAACTGGACCGCACCGGCATCGGTGCCGCTGAGCGGCATCCAGCTCTCGTCCTCGCCGTAGGACCAATAGACCTGCTCGCCATCCCATAGCAGACGGATGTCCATGGGGGGGAAGACCCAGTAGCCGTAACCGGTCGCCGAGGTCAGGGCGTCACAGTAGCGCATTGCGCGGCTCGGGAGGTATCCAGCCGCAGACCGCTCCGCCCGTTTCGGCGGTCGGGCTTGCGGGATCAATCGGACGAATTCTACGATGTTGCTGTCGTTCATGACCCTACACTAAATGCGTTGGAGCATCCCGCAATCGTGCGGGATGCTCCGGCCGATCGATGTGGCTTAGAAACGCATCATTCCGCCGCCGACGTGAACGCGGCCAGCGTCCTTGGTGGTGTCGAAACGCATCATTCCGCCACCAACGTGAACACGCCCGGCATCCTTGGTCGCATCGAAACGCATCATTCCGCCGCCAACGTGAACGCGACCAGCATCCTTGACGTCCGTGCGGGTCGAAACCGTGGCGCTCGAAGAAACATCGGCCTGGACGACGGCAACAGTGGCCTCAACCGAAGTGGTGATCTGCGACATTACTCTATCTCCGTGGCATGATTGCCTCAACAACACCTACAAAACGAAGAACCACGGCACAACCCAGTAGCCGTTAAAAGACCGTTAATAAAAATACAGTAGTTTGCACAAGAACTAAACCTTAGTTAGTCAAGTCTTGTCCAAAATTATATCAGTCCGGCTAATTACAAGTAAGAACGGCGCATCGTTCATTAATAGTGATCGTGTTTTAGCATTACGCACGTCGTTTCAGCGGGAGTATCATACAAGTGTAGTATCCATTCCGATACTGTAATGCAAGTCGGAACGGGCGTCATAACGCCGGTAAGCTGAAAGTGTACTCTCGCTCAGCAAGTGCCACCGGCTTACGCCGATGCCAAGCCGCCACTCAAGTCTGTCTATGCTACGATCTATACAATACGACAACGATCACCAACTGTGTCACTGCAGTCATGACGACCGTATCGTAGTCCATACGACATTACAACGACCTTGGACCGATCCGGGCCCGCCCTCGAAGTCCCGAGCCGAGCCCTGGCAGATAGGGCACACCCGCAAATCGTCCCGCGCACCGTGGCATCGATGTTGCTCGCCCTCGACCGACATTGGACGGAGACCCAGCATGAAGCGTCGAGACCTCCTGGCCGGTAGCATCGCGACTGGACTGACGACTGGACTAGCAAGTGGACTGGCTCGCCCTGCCATCGCCCAGAGCACGACCGCCCGGACCCTGAAGTTCATCCCGGAAGGCAACCTGGCGAACGCCGACCCGATTTGGACCACCACCACCGTCGCCCGCAACCACGGCTATATGATCTACGACACGCTATTCGGCGTCGACGCGAACCTCGATCCCAAGCCGCAGATGTGCAGCGGCTACGACCTGTCGGACGACAAGCTCACCTGGACGTTCCACCTGCGCGACGGACTGAAATTCCACGACGATGCCCCGGTCCGAGGCGTGGACTGCATCGCGTCCATCACCCGCTGGGCCAAGCGGGACGGGTTTGGCCAGCGGATGGCGGCGCAACTCGACAGCATGGCCGCGCCGGATGACCGCAGCTTTACCATCAAGCTGAAATCGCCGTTCCCGCTGATGCTGACCGCGCTGGGCAAGGCGGCGGCCAACGTCTGCTTCATCATGCCGCAACACGTCGCCAACACCGATGCCTTCACCCAGATCAGCGATTTCACCGGCTCCGGCCCGTTCCGCTTCCTGCGCAACGAATGGACGCCAGGCTCGCTCGCAGCCTACGCCCGGTTCGAGGGCTACGTGCCCCGGCAGGAAGCGCCGTCCTTCACCGCAGGCGGCAAGGTCGCCAATTTCGATCGCATCGAATGGAACATCATCAACGACCCGGCGACCTCCGCCGCCGCGATGCAGCGCGGTGAGGAGGATTGGTGGCAGACCCCCATCGTGGACCTGCTGCCGCAGCTGCGGCGTAGCAAGGGCCTAAAGGTGGTGCCGATGACGCGCTTCGGCAGTGTGGAGATCCTGCGCTTCAACGAGCTGTTCGCGCCCTTCGACAACGTGAAGATGCGCCAGGCGCTGCTGCACGTGGTCAACCAGAGCGACTACATGCAGGCGGCATTCGGCGACGACACCAGCCTGTACAAGACGGATGTGGGCGTGTTCACGCCGGGCTCCCCAGCCGCCAGCGATATCGGCATGGCGGCGCTGAACGGGCCGCGTGATTTCGATCTGGCGAAGAAATTGGTCGCGGAGGCCGGGTACAAGGGCGAGAAGGTCACCATCCTGGCCCCCACCGACTACCCGCAGCTCGAGGCGTTCTGCGAGGTCACCCGCGACTTGCTCGGCAAGTTGGGCGTCGCAGTCGATTACGTGGCGACTGATTGGGGCACGGTGGTGCAGCGCCGCGCCAGCAAGTCCCCGCCGGAGCAGGGCGGCTGGAACATCTTCTCGACGGGCTGGGAAGGTCTGAACGTGGATGATCCGGGTGGGCATTACCCGATCATCGGCACGGGCCAGAGCGCCTGGTTCGGCTGGCCCACCAGCCCCCGGCTCGAGCAGCTCCGCAACGACTGGTTCAATGCGCCCGATGCGGCGGCCCAGAAAAAGGCGACCGATGCGATCCAGGCCGCGGTGTGGGAGGAGGTGCCCTACATCCCGCTCGGCCAATTCTTCCAGCCGGCGGTGATGAAGGACCAGGTCACGGGCGTCTTGGACAGCCCGTTCCCGATCTTCTGGGGCGCGAAGAAGGGCTGAGTCGGACTATTCCTCCCCTGCGAGACGGGGGAGGAAACCGTGGCGGAGGGGTGGGCTACGGGATTTTAGACGTTCCCAGCTCGACGCCCTTGCGCAGCTTCCTCGAGGGACCTTTCGAACCCTCGGCGAGGTTCGAAGCTTCCTCCCGCTTCTCCAGCTCCAGCCAGACCTCCTCCGGCCGTATGCCCGCCTCCACCCACATCAGCAGCAGGTGGTAGAGAACGTCGGCACTCTCGGCGATGGCGGCGGTGCGGTTGCCCGCCACGATCTCGATGAGGCACTCGACGGCTTCCTCTCCGAATTTCTGGGCGACCTTGGCGGTGCCGCGGCCGAGAAGTCGTGCGGAATGGCTCAACACCGGATCGGCGCTCCGCCGCTGTTCGATGATGGAAAAGAGCCTATTCAGCACGTCCGGCTCCGCGTGCAGGCTCAGCGCCTGGGACCGCGCCTGCTGCAACGGGACGGCCAGGTTCAATTTGCTGCCGGCGCCCATCTTGGGAGCCTTGGCGGCCAAGCGCTTCTTGGCACCCTTCGCCGGGATCTTGACCGACGTGGGAGCGAGTTTCGTCTTTGCGGCTTTGGCCAATGGCGCGGCTCCCGGGTTGCAGGCACTCAGCCGTCAAGTGAATTTTCCTGACACGATCGGTCGATATTACTCGTTTGTCGTCCCCCGGAAATCCTTCGACAGTCGTCTGGCCGAGCGGAGGGAAAGCAGATGACTCGAATTCCTCAGGGTTCCACGTCAGATCGTCTCACGGCGGCTTTTCTGGCGGATTGCCGGAAGCCAGACCCAAACGTGTGGAGCGAGGCTGGGATCGTAATGGAAACGGCCCATCTTACGCCGCCTCCAGTGCTCTGGCCGTTCTGGTCCGCTATGATCCTGCTGCCGATCGTCATGCTGTGCTGCCTTGCTTAGCCGGGTGACAGGGAGGAAGCGTCGATGAGCGGCCTAGCTGCCACCACGGCCACCATGACGGAGCTCCCCGACAAGTCGCGCGCCCGGCGCACCCTCGCGCTGGCCGGACTTGCCCATGCGCTGCATGACGGCTTCACCGACATGATCTACGTCCTGCTGCCCGTTTGGCAGACCCAGTTCGCACTCGATTACAGCGCGCTGGCGGTGCTGCGTGCCCTCTATGTCGGTGCCCTCGCCGCACTCCAGGTGCCGTCCGGCCATCTGGCCCGATACGTAAACGGGCGAACTGTCCTGGCACTCGGCACGCTCGTGAGCGCAGGTGGCTACGCACTCGCGGGTTTTTCGGGCGGCCTGGTGGGGTTGTGTCTGTCGCTCGCGCTGGCCGGTGCGGGTGGCAGCACCCAGCACCCGCTTGCTTCCGCGGCCGTGTCCCGTGCGTACGGCAAGGCGGCCCGAGGCCCGCTCGGCACCTACAATTTCGCGGGCGATCTCGGCAAGGCGGCGCTGCCACCTGCCGTCTCCCTGCTGCTGACGGTCATGCAATGGCGCCAAGCGCTATGGATCGTGGCCGGACTGGGAGTAGCGGTCGCCGTGCTGATCCGCTTGCTCATGCCGGCAACCCCGCGGCCTCGGCAAGTTTCCGACGCCCCGTCGAAGTCGACGAGCCAAGGTGCTGGCAAGGGAGGCTTCGGGCTGCTCCTGGCTATCGGAATATTGGACAGCGCGGCTCGCATGGGTTTCCTGCTGTTCCTGCCGTTCATGCTGAAGGCCAAGGGCGCAAACCTGCCGACGGTGGGGCTGGCCTTGTCGCTCGTCTTCATCGGCGGCGCGTTCGGCAAAGCCGCCTGCGGCTGGCTGGGGCCGCGTCTCGGCCTGCTGGCAACCGTGATCACGACAGAAGTCGGCACGACGGTGGCGATCCTGGCCATACTCGCCCTGCCGCTTGACCCGAGCCTGATCGTCCTGCCGGTCCTGGGCATGATGCTCAACGGAACCTCCTCGGTGCTCTACGGCACGGTTCCGGAGCTTGTCGCCAGCGACAAGACGGAGCGCGCGTTCGCCTTGTTCTACTCCGGCACGCTCGGATCCAGTGCGTTGGCGCCAGTGCTCTACGGACGCCTCGGCGATGCAACGGGGCCGGCCTGGGCGACCGCCGCGGCGGCCCTGACCGCGTTGGGGGTCGTGCCCTTGATCCTTCTTCTGGCCCCGAGGCTGGCTTCGTTCTCGCCGGTCACGAGCGACTGACCGCTACGCCAGGACCGTTCGCGGGTCGGTGCCGAGCGGCATACCGGCCCGCTCGACGATCGCCCCCCGGCACAGCGCACTTGGCCGCTGGACACGATCGGTGGGAACGCCAGGAGCGCACGGAGGGAAGATGACCGTCGTCCGGTAGCGGTCCAACCGAAAATGGACCATGCCTTCACTGGGCGTCGGTGTCGCATCGCGGTATCGCCCACCCAGTGACGGAGGAAATATGATCGACAAGACCGCTTTAAGCCTGATCATCGTGTGCGCCGTGATGCCCTTCCGCCTCGAGGCGCAAACCCCGGCCAACATGGCGGTGCTGAAGGGGCTGGCTCCGGTGACCGCGCTGGGGAACAGCCAGGCGGGCAAGGCCGCACTTGGGGCCAATTACACCGTCACCGGCGGTATCCAGACAGGCGCCATCCGGCAGCCGGTCTTGTTGCCGTTTACCGAGCAGCAGCAACAGGCTCTCCGGGACGCCTTCATAACGGACGGCAACCTCGCCGAACTCGCGGATGGCCTCGGCACCACGCTGGGCGCCGCCTACCAGGCCCGCGCGCACTACAACGACCGCGAGACCTACACGAACGTGTCCCAGGCGATCGCCGACATCATTGCCTATACGAACGCCACGACCGGCTCGGACTCGAACTCGGGGAAGTACTTCTTCGCCAACGCGACCACGGATGGAAAGTCACCCGTTTCCGGCGAGGCTATGGACATCCTCAAGGGGATCCACGGCTCGCCAGACCCATTTGGGGCGAATTACGGCCGTCCTGCCGGAACGCCGGGGGCCGACGCTTACGGGGACTCCCGCCCATTCCAGACCGAGCGCGATCAGGTGCCAATCGTCGGACCTGACTACTTCAACGTCCCCGCCGACAACGATGTCTACAATCGGGGGCCGACCATGAACCTGGTCAACAGCCCCTCCTTTCCGAGCGGCCACACCACCTACGGCTACATGGGATCCCTGGTCCTGGCGGAGATGGTGCCGGAGCGGTTCCAGCAAATGATCACGCGGGCGGCCGAGTATGGCAACGACCGCATCCTCGTGGGTGCCCATTATGCCATGGACGTCCTGGGCGGGCGGACGCTGGCCACCTACGACTTGGCGCACCTTCTCGCCAACGACCCGGCCTATCTCGGCCGGACGCTGCGGGGCGCTCCCGTGGTGAAGGATTACCAGGCTGCCCTGAAGGCCGCGCGTTCGGACCTGTCCGCCGCCTTGCAGGCTGGATGCGGCGACACGATCGCGGTTTGTGCCGGTGAAGACATCGGGCGACTCAGCAATCCGGCGATGAACGAAGCATTCTACGCCGTCACCCAAACCTATGGCCTGCCCGTCGTCTACCCGAAAAACCTGAATGCTGTGGAGGATGTCGGCAAGGTCGCACCCGAAGCGGGATACCTGCTCACCACCGCATTCCCGTCACTGACGCTGGAGCAAGCCGACCAGATCCTGACCGAGACCGAGGGGCCGGGTGGCGGCTTTCTGGACGATGGCTCGGCGTTTGGCGTCTACTCGCGCTTGAACCTGTATGCGGCTTC
>CAXTWC010000047.1:0-24695 GCA_964247805.1 uncultured Acetobacteraceae bacterium
TCACCCAACAGACTGCCGGCGCATCCGAGGAGATGTCGGCCACCTCGGAGGAGCTTTCGGCGCAAGCGGAGCAACTGCAATCCAGCATCGCGTTTTTCCAGCTCGATGCAAATGCGGCCGCGCCGTCAGTCCAACCGATCAAGATTGCTGCCGCGTCGGGTCACCGTGCCACCGTGGCATCGGCGGTCACTCGTGTGCAGTCACACACCATCAAGGCGACGTCCCATCGTAGCAAGCATGTCGGAACAAAGCTCGATGGTTTCGCACTGAACCTAACAAGTGGCGGAAATGACAGCAGGGACGTGGAGTTCGAGCGGATGTGAGGAACCGGAAATAACGGTAAGGGCAACCAAAATGTCGGCCACCACGGGTGACAACCGCCTCGACCATATCAGCGAGAGAGACTTCCGGCGTCTGGCGACGTTCATCGAAACCAGTTGCGGCATAAAGATGCCCCTGACGAAGATCACCATGGTCGAGGGGCGATTGCGGCGCCGGGTGCGGGCAACTGGGCTTGCGACACTTTCCGAGTACTGCCGATATTTATTTGAGGGTGGCGGGTTAGAAGTCGAGACGATTGAACTGATCAACGCCATCACAACCAACAAAACGGACTTCTTTCGCGAGCCTGAGCACTTTCGCTATCTGGCCGAACACGCCGTGCCGAAATTGATGTCCAGCCGCGCTATGAAGGGCAAGCCGTTGAAGGTGTGGAGCGCCGCGTGTTCGATCGGCGCCGAAGCGTACACTCTTGCGATGGTCCTAGCCGGGCTGGAACAGCGGCATGCTGGGCTGCGCAGCAGCATTGTCGCAACCGACATCTGTACGGATGTACTGAAAACGGCCGTGCTTGGGATTTACCCCGAGGCCATGATCGCACCGGTACCTGCCGACCTGCGCCGCAGCTACGTGATGCAGGCGCGAAACCCTGCCAGCCAGACAGTGCGTATTGCGCCGGAGCTGCGAGCCATGGTGTCATTCGGCCGCATCAATCTGATGGAGGCGCCATATCAGATGGATCGCGAGATGGACGTCATCTTTTGCCGCAACATTCTTATCTATTTCGATAAGGCCAACCAGGAACGGGTCCTGCAGCGGCTGAGTGATCATCTGCGCCCCGGCGGCTATATGTTTCTCGGTCATTCCGAGACAATCGGTGGATTTGACTTACCATTGGAAGCGGTAGACGCAACCGTATTCCGGCGTCGATAGGGGTATCATGTCAGGAAAATCAGGCGTCGTTCGTGTACTGATCATCGATGATTCCGCCACGGTTCGACAGATGATGACCACGATCCTGTCAGCGGATCCGGAGATCGAGGTGATCGGGACCGCATCGGACCCCTTTGTCGCCGCTCGCCGGATCCAGGACGAGACACCCGACGTCATTACGCTGGACGTCGAAATGCCACGCATGGATGGCATCACCTTCCTGCGCAAGCTGATGGCCCAGCACCCGCTCCCGGTCGTCATGTGCTCGTCACTGACCGAGGATGGATCGACGACGCTGATGCAGGCGCTGGAAGCGGGTGCGGTTGACATCATCTTGAAGCCGCGGGTCGACCTGCCGGAGTTTTTTCAGGAGGCTGCCATCCGCATATGCGACGTGGTCAAGGCGGCGGCACGGGCCCGGGTGCGTGCGAGACCGCGCGTATGCGACGGCAACTCGAAGACGCTGCCAAACAAGGCCGGCCCACAACAGAAGCTGACTGCCGACGTCATGATCGCCGCCCCCATCGTCGGCCATTCGATGGCTCGCACGACCGAGACCGTTGTCTGTATCGGCGCTTCCACCGGTGGCACGGAGTCCCTTCGCGTCGTGTTGGAGGCATTGCCGATGGACTGCCCGGGCATCGCCATCGTCCAACACATGCCGGAGAAATTCACCGAGGCATTTGCGCGGCGCCTCGATAGTCTCTGTGCAATGGAGGTGAAGGAAGCCGCGGATGGCGACTCGGTGATCCGAGGACGCGTACTGATCGCACCTGGTAACAGTCACATGCTGCTGCAGCGAAGCGGCGCGCGGTATTACGTCGCTGTCAAGGAGGGTCCCCTGGTGTCGCGTCACCGTCCCTCGGTAGACGTGCTGTTCCGGTCGGCGGCTCGGTTCGCCGGAGCGAATGCGCTCGGCATCATCATGACGGGCATGGGCGATGATGGAGCTCGCGGCCTGGCCGAAATGAAGCAGTCCGGTGCATTGACAATCGCCCAGGACGAGGCAACTTCGGTGGTGTTCGGCATGCCGAAGGAGGCGATTGCGCGGGGAGCCGCCGACAAGGTTCTGCCGTTGGATCAGCTGGCGTTCGAGATTGCCAAAGCCGGCCGGCGATGACATCGGCCAGCCTGGCGCATCGCGCGGACCACGTCGTTCTGATGGCAGGCGATTGCTGCTTCAGTGCCGAACCGAGGATCCTCGTGACCGTTCTCGGCTCCTGTGTGTCGGTCTGTCTTTGGGATCAACAGCGCGGGATCGGCGGCATGAACCATTTCGTGTTGCCCACCGACCAGGGTCGCAACGATAATGCCCGGTATGGCGACGTCGCCATTGACGAGCTCCAGGCCGGCCTACGGCAGCTCGGAAGCCAACTTGTAGACCTGCAGGCGAAACTGTTTGGCGGTGCGGCAGTGCTACCGTATGCCGGGCACTCCGTTGGGCTGCGGAACGTGACGTTCGCGATGTATCGGCTGTCGCGAGATGGCATTCCTATCGTCGCGCAGCGGACGGGCGGCACGCTCGGCCAACAAATCAAGTTCAACACCAGAACCGGGGACGTTTATTTCCGTCACCTCCAGCCCGCAGGCTTCACACGGTAACGCTCACGCCGCGGCGTCTGCCGATGGCTCCCAAACAGTGGCACTTAAACAGGGCTCGAGCGGGTTGATGCCCCAGAACTCAACCAGTTGCTCGTGAACCGCACGCTCCTTGGCCATTGTGTAGAGGGCAGCAAGCTCGGCCAGCAGGGCACGAAGCGGCGCCGCGACGTCGTCATTGCCAGGGAGGGTCGGCGAGCCAAGAACGGCTAGGTCGGTTGCCACCGCGTCGAGTGTGTCGCCGACCTCACCCGGTAGGTCAAAACGAGTGGAAAATCGCTTCAAGCTGCCGAGCAACGCCTCACCCTGATCGGCTAGCGTTGCGATGTCGGTCTCGGTGCGATCACCCGCGTTGTGGATGCGGGCGGAAGCGGCGCTCAGCGCACGCGCCGCGGCACGGGTTTCAGTTTCGCCGTCAGGCTCGGCACTTCGGTCATCGCCCAACTCGGTCGCAGAGCGGATCAGCTTGTCCAGAACGGTGACGCACTCGGCGGCGGACCTCTCCAGGTCGCCACCGTGCTGGCCAAGCTCCACGGCGACGACGCGCAGCGGTTGGCCCGCTTCTCCGACGCGGCGGGATCTCAGTGTCGTGTTGATCGCCATGTAGTTCACATCGGCCTTGATGGCCTGGATCGATGCTACCCGTGCGGCAAGATTGTTCGCAGCCCCGGCCACGAGGGTGCCCGTGTCGGTGGCAACACGATCCGCTGCCTCGATTTCCATGACTAGGCCCAGCGCCAACTCGATCTGGCGGCCCAACTGACGGAGGAAGCCGTCTTTCTCGCCCTCCGCCCGGCCATACGCAGCATCGCGCAGTCGCAGTAGCTCACTGAGATCATCGACCAGGGCCGCCATACCGGCGTTGATCGCTACGACATTCTCGGTGAAATCCTCCATCGTGGCGGTGAGTTGGGCGGCCAACAACGAATGCACCATGCCGCCCAGCCGCTCGCCTTGGTCGGGCGACAAGCCGGCTTGGGCTCGGGCCAGCATTCGGATGCCCAATTGTATGTGGTCGATGCGCTGGCTGGTACTGTCGCCGATTTGGAGTGCGCTCAGCACGCGCCCGACTTTCGTCTGCACGTCGCTCGCCAGGCGCCGGGCTGCCTCTGCGGCACTGGCCACCTTGTGGTGGTGTTGGCCTATCACCGCCGAGCTTGCGCTCAGCTCGTCCGGGACCGCGGGGATCAGCTCGTTGCATCGTCCTTCGAGGATGGCGCCGTGAGCTTGTGCCTTGTGCAGCTCGGACTCCAGCGCCTCGATGTCGGTTTCGAGGCCGTGGATCTCCACACCACCGCTTTCAATGCACTGGGAAATCTCGTGGGCAAACAGGCCGAACTCGGGGTCGCCCGTGGAGATGGCGCTGGCGGTAATCTTGATGTTGATTGAGTAGGCCCGCATGTAGCTGAGGCTGCGCTGCATCTCGGCAATGCATCGCGCGAGCGACTGTCGGTGGCCGAGCAGATACTCGACCGCCTGCCGGCGTTTGAACTGGGCTGTCGGGAGAGCCAAAAGTTTCTCCGCGGCAAACCCCAAATCGGCCGTGGTCGCAACGGTCGTCGCGGGATCCAGCGCTTCGATCACGCCATCGAGCCCGGCAATCAGGCCTCCGATGCCGTCGATCGCTTGACATAGCACTTCGCCGGCGGCGAGGAACTTGCCTTCGATCAAGCCCTGCACGGCGACCAAACGCTCGGCAAGTGCCAGGCCTTCGTGTTGGGCGATACCTGCCACGGCGGCGAGCGGCTGATGTTTCATGAGCGGGTCCAGGCCGGTTGTAAGGACCGCTTATGCGCCCGAGATGCGAAGGCCGGGTAAAGAGGCGACCGCGCGGCGCGCCTGCCTTGGCTCGCTCAGACAATGGTGATCGAGCGTTTCGCGGCAGGGCTTTGATCGTTCGGAGGAGGCCATCCGGGGACCGCCAGGTGTCACGTAGGCCAGTGGGCCTCTACCCGCGAGGCGCGCCATGGTGCTGCCCGGCAGATAATACCGTTATCTTGGAGCAACCGCGCGAAACAACGTTGATGCTGGGAGGAAGCGCCAACCGAAATATGCCCGTGCCGTTCAAGCCTGATCCATGGTCTTCCCCGTAGGCAGCCAACCTCGCTGACTGGACAGGATCTGCCTCAGCGGGCCGGCAGTGAAAGCGACTGACCCAGGCTCGTGTTCACAGCGACGGACTTGGCGTCGTGCGTCCGACCACCGCCCATAGTGGGTCGCCGCGGGCGGGGACAGCGGCGCGGACAGCCACATCCTCGAAGCCCGCTGCCCGCATGTAAGCCTCGACCAGACGCTGCTGATCCGGGCCGTCAAGTGCCTGCCAGATCGCCACCGCCTTGGTCGGAAAACAACGGTTCGAAAACGACACTACGAACGGCGCCGCGTGTCGCAGCACCCGGCGGACCTCCCTGAACACCTCGACGGGGCGTTGCAGGTATTGCACCGATACGCACAGCATCGCGCCGTCGAATGCGCCGTCTGCGAAGGGCAACGCCGGGTCGGCGTTCAGATCCTGCACGACGCGGGCGGTCAGGCGTGAGTTAGCGGCCAACTCCGCCGCGTTCATGCCATGGCCGGTGACGCTATGATACGACGCGTCAGGCGGCAGATGGCTGACCCAACTACTCATCAGGTCGAGAATGTCGCCACCAAGCGGTAACACCTCCCTGTAGATGGCCGTCACGGCGGCGATGGCGCCCGCGTCGATGTGGGTGACAAAGCGCGGCTGGACATAGAACGCCGCGTCGGGCGAGGCATCCGCTTTGCGGAAGGCGCCGGCCGGCAAGCCCGCAAGCTGGTTGATGGCGAGTTGGTCGGAGCGCTGATCCATACCCTCCCATCTCCGCCGTCCGCGCCAATATTCAAGCGGTGCCCCGTCCCTGGATCCCCAAAACCGTGTTGGCCACTCCGTCCGCGCTGAGCTGGCCGCAGGGTGTGGCCATCGTCGAGCGTGCCGCGGCGCTAGGGGCGGAGGTGGTGCGGCTGCGCTCCGACCGGCTTGCAGGACTGCCGGCCGCCTATCGCGACGCCAAGCGGACGCTCGCGGTGGTCACCGCCAGCCCGAGCCGGCGTCGGCTGCAGCCGATCCCGCCGTCCGCGGACTGGCGGTTCGACCTGGCAGAGGGCTGTCCGGCGCATTGCTCGTACTGCTACCTGGCCGGGTCGCTGGCTGGGCCGCCGATCATCCGAGCCTATGCCAACCTGCCGGAGATCCTGGCGGAGCTGCCGGGGGCGGTGGGGCAGGGGGCGGTCACCTCCACCTCGGCTGCCCGCGCGAACGAGGGCACGACCTTCGAATGTTCCTGCTACACCGACCCGCTGGCCCTCGAGCACCTGACCGGGCACCTGGCGGCCTGTATCGCCCGGTTCGGCGCCTGGGATGCAGCGGTGCAATTGCGATTCACGACGAAGTTCGACGCGGTCGGCCCCCTGCTGGGCCTGCAGCACAACGGGCGCACCCGGGTACGTTTTTCGGTCAATGCACGGCCGGCGGAGCGGCATGAGGGCGGCGCACCCCGTATGCCGCAGCGGCTTGCGGCCCTGCGCGCGATGGCTTCGGCCGGCTACCCGGTTGGCCTCACCGTGGCGCCGATCATGCGTCTGCCAGACTGGGCGGAGGCGTACGATCAGCTGTTCGCGGACGTTGCGGCGGCGCTGGACGGGGTCCCGAACGTGGACCTGACTGCCGAATTGATCACTCATCGGTTCACGCCGAAGTCAAAGGATGTGCTGACCGGATGGTATCCCGGCAGTCCGCTCGACATGGACGAAGGGCAGCGCAGCCGGAAGACGACGAAGTTCGGTTCAATCAAATACGTCTTCCCACGCGACGAGATGGTGACGATGCGGACCGCCATAGAGGGTTCGATTGCACGCTGGCTGCCAGCAACGAGGGTACTTTACTGGACGTGACTTCGAAGGCGCGTCAAAAGTCTTGCCCAAAACACTGCTGTCCGATCGAAATGCTTTTGTACCCGAAGTGAACATACCGTCTTGCCAGGGCTTGGCCCTGGTATCCACGGGGTCGGACGAATGATGTCAGACGGAGTGCTTGGCAGCGTCGCATGCAACACGGGAGGCCGGTGTATGCGGAACGCCGTGGGTGCCAGGGTCAAGCCCTGGCAAGAAGGTCGGATCCACCCGCCGCAAAAAGTCCGCCATGGGACTACGCGCAGCTTCGCAGTGTCAGTAGAATGCCTGAGCAGCAAACGACAGGCACCCGGCATGATCATCGACCAGCTTCCCTTCGCTGATCCAGAATTCGTGGAGAACGCCGAGCCGCGTTGCCCCTGTCTTCTCCTGCTCGACACGTCCACCTCGATGCGGGGCCAGCCGATGGCGCAGCTCAACGAGGGGCTGCGAACCTTCAAATCGGAGCTGATGTCCGACGGCATGGCGACGCAACGCGTGGAAGTCGGGATCGTGACCTTCGGCCCGGTGCGGGTGCACACCCCGTTCCAAACCGCCGACGCCTTCACGCCGCCAACCCTCGAGGCAAACGGCGACACCCCCCTGGGCGCCGCGATCGACCAGGGCCTGGACCTGCTGGATGCCCGCAAACGCGCCTACAAGGAGGCCGGCATCGCCTATTACCGGCCTTGGGTGTTCCTGATCACCGATGGCGCGCCCACGGATACCTGGCGCACGACGGCGACCCGGGTGCGGGAGGGCGACAATACCGCCCGCAAGTCGTTCAGCTTTTTCGCCGTCGGGGTCGAGGGGGCCGACATGCAGACGCTCGGCGCGATCTGCAGCCCTGAGCGTCCCCCGCTCAAGCTGCGTGGCCTGAGTTTCCGCGAGCTGTTCACCTGGCTGTCCAGCTCCCTCGGCGGCGTCGCCCGCTCGCAGCCCGGCCAGCTCGTGGCACTTCCGGCGCCCACCGGTTGGTCGTCCGTCGGGTGAGCCTTCGGGCCTGGCGAACGTGCCACGCATCGGTGGCTGGTACGTCCCACGTGCGGACCGGCGTGCCCTGCCAGGATGCCGGCCGGTGTGACGTGGTGGTGGCCGGTGACGGCACCGAGGTGCTGATCGCGAGCGTCTCGGACGGCGCCGGGTCGGCTGCGCAGTCGGAGCATGGGGCCAGCCTTGCCGTGGCGTCGTTCCACCGCACCTTCGCCGAGGCAGCCCGGCTGCAACCCGACCTCGCCTTTCTCGACGAGCCCCGCGCCAAGGGTTGGCTCGCCGGGCTGCAGGCGGAGATCGCCACCCTGGCGGATGAGAGCGGACTGCCAGCGCGGGACTACGCCTGTACGTTCCTGGGCGCGATCGTCGGGCAGACGGCAGCCGTGTTCATGCAGGTTGGCGACGGCGCCATCGTTGTTGCGGACGGCGACACCGGCGACGGTCACGCCTGGGTGTTCTGGCCGCAGCACGGGGAGTTTGCGAACTCGACCTTCTTCGTGACCATGGGGGAGGCGGCGGAGGTGATGGAGTTTACCCGGCGTGAGGCCGCAGACGGGGGCGGCGTGCGTGAGCTCGCCATGTTCTCGGACGGGCTGGAGCGGCTGGTGTTGGACATGCGGGCGCGCACTGTCCACTCGCCGAGCCTGCGCCCGATCCTGGGCTGGTTAGGGACCTGCGAGCCGCCGGGCGACGGCCGGGCCTCGGCGGTGCTGGCGGCCTACCTAGACAGCGCCAACGTCAACCGTCGCACCGACGACGACAAGACGCTGGTGATGGCGACCAGGGCGCCCACGGCGGACCCGGCGTGACGTTGCTGGACGCCGCCGGGCGGCCCGTGACGCTCGGCACCGAGATCGCGCGCGGCGGCGAGGGCGCGGTGTTCGATGTGGCGGGCAGGCCGGACAGCGTGGCGAAGATCTACTTCCAGCCGCAGGATCGAGCGAAGGCGGAGAAGATTGCCGCCATGGTCAGCATGGCCAACGACCGCCTGCTCGCCCTGTGCGCCTGGCCCACCGCGAGCCTGCACGGACCAGGCGGCGAACTGGCCGGGTTCGTCATGCCCAAGCTGGCCGGGCACCGTCCCGTCTTCCAAGTCTACGGGCCGAAGCTGCGACTCAAGCAGTTTCCCAAGGCGGATTGGCGTTTCCTGGTGCATACCGCTGGCAACGTGGCGCGGGCGTTCGCGGCCGTCCACGCGGCGGGGCTCGTGGTGGGCGATGTCAACCAGAACAGCCTGTTCGTGGGCACCGACGCCACCGTGCGTTTCATCGACACCGACAGCATGCAGGTGACCCAGGGACGCCGCGTCTGGCGCTGCGAGGTGGGCGTCAGCACGCACCAGCCGCCGGAGATGCAGGGCCTGGCCAGCTATCGGGACGTGACGCGCACGGCCAACCACGACGCCTTCGGGCTGGCCGTCGTCATATTCCAGCTGCTGTGCATGGGCCGGCACCCGTTCGCCGGCCGTTATTCCGGGAGCGGCGAACCCCCGGGCATCCCGGAGGCCATCGAGGCGTCCCGCTATGCCTTCAGCGCCGACACTGGCCGCACCCTGATGGCGCCCCCACCGGGCAGCCTGCCGATGACGGCACTGCCCGGTAGCTTGCAGGCCCTGTTCGAGAAGGCGTTCGCCCCGGCCTCGACCCGTGCGGGCAGGCCTGCCGCCACTCGCTGGATCACAGAACTTGGTGGTCTCGGCGAGTCGCTCCGGAAGTGCGCGGTGAACGCGGCGCACTGGTATGCGCCGTCAGCCCGGTCGTGCCCGTGGTGTGAAATCGAGTCCCGCAGCGGTGTAGCGCTGTTCCCAGCCGTATTCGTGTCCGGCTCCAGCGGGGGCGGGATATTGCTGCTCTGGCAGGAGATCCAGGCCGTCCCGGATCCGGGGCCGCTCCCGTCCCTGCTCCGTCCGGATGCCTCGTCGGCCACGCCATCGCCCAAGGTGCAGGCCGCGGCCCGCCGTCGGCGCAATGGGAAAATACGCGCGGTTGCCGCACTGTTGGTGGGGGTGGCGCTCACGCTAGCGCTCGTGCCTGCCACCTTCCTCACCGTACCCTTATCAGCGGTGCTGGTTTTGGCAGCCGGGCTATGGTGGTTGCCGCGGCCGCGGGAGATCGCGGAGGCGCGTGAGGTGCTGGCGGACGCCCGCTCGCTATGGTCCGACCTGGAGCGTAAATGGGCGCCTGGCCCGGCGACGCGGTTCGCTGCCACTCGGCAGGAATTGGCGGGGCTGAAGCGCGAACACGACGCAATGCCCGACCAGCGCGCCCGCGAGATGCATTCGCTCGCCTCCGACCGCCGCGGCCAGCAGCTCAAGGCCCATCTCGAGAGCTTCGAGATTGCCGCGGCCAAGGTGCCCGGCGTCGGCCGGGCCAAGGTCGCTACCCTGCTGAGCTTCGGCATCGAGACCGCCGCCGACATCGAGCGGTCGCGGATCGAAGGGGTTCCGGGTTTCGGTCCTAAGACGGCGGCCTCGCTGATTGCCTTCCGTGCGGCCTGCGAGGCGTCCTTTCGGTTCGACAATGCCCGTGCCGTCGCTCCGGCGCAGGTTGCCGCCATGGACGGGATGCTGGCACAGCGGCGGGCAAAGATCGAGGCGGAACTCGCCGCCGGACTGGCCCGCCTCCGTGCCATGGCGGCTGGCGAGCGGCGCCACCGGGAAGCCCTCGAAGCGAGTGCTGCGGAATTGCGGCCAATCTACATTCGAGCCCTGGCCGATGCTCGCGCGCTGGGTGTCGCCTGAGCCCATCACGCTGAATGCAGCGGGCGGGCGTCCGGGCTACAATCGGCTATCGAGCCGTCGAATAGATGATCCAGCCGATGATTGCCCAAAAAGGGGTCGAAAGCACGACACCCGTTGCAATCCCTATGGCGGGGCTGAGACGGTTGTCGGGAAGCTCGACTGGGGCGCGGTTGTCATCGAAGTCGTCGTAGACCGCCACTTCGTCTTCGATTGCTGCGCTTAGAATCACACCGCTCATCGGAGCTTTCCTGGTTATGCCTGAGGAACGATAAGGACCGCAGCTACGGTCGCGCGTCCCCCAAAGCGGGGATGGTGGTGTTAAATCGGCGGTAAAGAGCAGCTGGCTCCAGGCAGGTGGTGCCGCGCATGCCGTCCGGCAGCGGAAATGGTGATAGCGCTCCGACCGCCGCGAGCCCGGCAAGCCTCGATGGCTTCCTCGAGTTTACACAATGTTCATATCGAAGTGGCAAAAGCCAGCGCAGTGAACTGGGCGATTGAAACATGGCGTTCTCGGATCTGCGTATCAGGACCAAGCTAATGGTCGGCTTTGGAGCAGTGGTGTTCACCGCTATGGTGACGTCCTCGGCACTGCTGGTGTCCAGTCAACGGCTGAATGATGTCGAAAAGATCAACACCGACTCCAATGATGATCAGGACCGTAGCGATCGCATCAGTGCGCACCTGTATCGCGCGGAGGCCGGCATCCGAAGCTGGCTTCTGACCAGCAAGCCGGACGCGCGGGACGGGGTGGCCGAGGCGATCTCCAACTTCAATGCCGACACCGAGACCGTTCGCAAGAACCTGGCCGAGGTTCAGCCGCCGCTGCTGCCTGAGATCGACGCGGTCCTGGCTGCGGAGCAGAAATGGTATGAGACGGTTGCAAGCCCGGTATTGGCGTTGCCAGCAGGCCCAGCTGCGATGCAGCAGGGATTGGATATCCTCAAGTCGGAGCAGTCCAAGGCTGTCGAAGATACGATGCACGCCGCCGCCGCTATCCTGGTGCGCGATATGACCAAATGGTCCGATGTTTACTCGCACGCGGGTGATGCAAGCCTCGACTTCATGCGCGTGGTCATCTTTGCCGGGTCAGCCGCCCTCCTGCTTGTGGCGGGCTTGGTCGGCTGGGTGATCATCCGAGCCATTGCCCGTCCGCTCGGTGCGATGACCGAGGCGATGCGATCACTTGCGGCCGGGAATCTCGCTGTCATCGTGCCAGCGCAGGGCCGCAGGGACGAGGTGGGCAGCATGGCCGCTGCCGTGCAGACCTTCAAGGAAGGAGCCATTGAGCGTGTCGCCTTGCAGGAGGAGGCCGCCGCTACGCAGCTAGCCTCGGCGGAAGATCGCCGCCGCAGCGACGAGAGCCTGAAGGTTGCGGCAGAGCAGCAGAGCTTCGTCGTCGGCGCCGTCGCGGCGGGGCTGGCATGCTTGTCGGATGGCGACCTTCAGTGCAGGCTTGAGGAAGCATTCCCGCCGGAATACGAAAAGCTCCGGACGGATTTCAATGCCGCGGTGGCCAAGCTCCAGGACACCGTCAAGCTGGTGTGGTCGAGCGCCACGTCCATTCGGTCGGGAACCAGCGAGATTACGACCGCGGCAGACAACCTGTCCCGCCGCACCGA
Source organism: uncultured Acetobacteraceae bacterium (assembly GCA_964247805.1). Classification (GTDB taxonomy): domain Bacteria; phylum Pseudomonadota; class Alphaproteobacteria; order Acetobacterales; family Acetobacteraceae; genus LMUY01. The sequence continues at coordinate 12,073 of CAXTWC010000047.1, forward strand.
GCAGCAAGCCGCTAGCCTGGAGCAGACGGCGGCGGCCTTGGACGAGATCACCAGCACCGTTCGCAAGACGGCCGAGGGCGCCAGCCATGCACGCGATGTGGTGGGGACCGCCCAAGCGGGGGCGGAGCGTTCAGGCGAAGTGGTGCGCCAAGTCACCAAGGCTATCCAGGACATCGAGTCTTCGTCGAAGCAGATCGGCCAGATCATCGGCGTCATCGATGAGATCGCCTTCCAGACAAACCTTCTCGCGCTCAATGCCGGGGTAGAGGCAGCCCGGGCGGGCGACGCTGGGCGCGGATTTGCCGTCGTCGCCAGTGAAGTGCGTGCCTTGGCGCAGCGTTCCGCACAGGCTGCCAAGGAGATCAAGGCGCTCATTTCGACATCGGCCAGCCAAGTCAAAGGCGGCGTCGACCTGGTCGGGCAGACCGGAGCGGCCTTGGATCAGATCGTCAAGCAAGTCCACGAGATCAATGTTGTTGTCGCTGAAATCGCTGCATCGGCGCAGGAGCAATCGGCCGGGCTCGCTCAGGTCAACATAGCGGTCAACCAGATGGACCAGGTGACCCAGCAAAATGCTGCAATGGTGGAACAGACCACTGCCGCCAGCCACGGCGTGTCGCACGAGACGGAGGAGTTGATGCAGCTCGTCTCGCGCTTCGACGTCGGGAACGAGGCTCAACCGTCTAGCCCCAAGTCGGCGCCTAGCAGCAAGCCCAGCCGCCCTGCCACGGTCGCACCGAAGCCGCATCGTCAGCACAGCCCGGTGGTAAGCTTGAAAACGACCGGCTCCGGCGGTGCCGCCCCGAAGGCGCAAGCAGACGAATGGGAGGAGTTCTAGCGGCCTTCCCCGTTCCTCTTACGGGCACACACTTGGAGTTCGCGCGCGCGCGAACTCCGTCGGCTTCGCCGCCACCTCCCCCGTAAACGGGAGAGGAACGAACCTCCCCTCCTCCATGTGCGATTGTCCTGCCTTGCGGGAGGGGAGACAGGAGGGCTACGGCACATGATAGCAGCGTGCTTGTAGTGATTCGGGCCCCGATGCCTCAATCACCCTCCCCCGTCCCACGCCCTGCGAGAGACTTTTGACCGTGATGGTCACTCATCATCAGCCCCGATGATCCAACGCGAACACCGCGGCTCGACACGGCAGTGAACTTGGCGAACCCGGGAGATGTCACGGCGCAGACCCAGCAGCAGGTCGCCGGCGGCGTTGTGGTCGACATGCTCTACATTGCGAGCGTTCTCGGGTGAGTGTCGTCTCGGTTGATCGTCCGGCAGAACCTGCCTAGCAAAGCCAATTGTGCCGAGACAGCGCGCCGCCACACACGGTCGCAAACCCCCAACTGCTAGCGTTCAAGGCTACAAGCTCCGGCACAGGCCTTGCCTCTGTTGCAACGGTCCGATCGATCCGGTCCGACCGCGACGACTGGAAAAGCGAGTTGGCGAACGCCTACATACACACGGCTAGGAGGATCTTGGTCCTACGCGTACCGATGCTCCGGGTAACGCGGGGGCCGGGCGTCGCGTGACGACCGTCTCCTTCGACAACGCAGCGCAACTACGCAGCCTGACACCCGCCCAGATCGCGGCGCTGTCGACGACGGATGTCGCCAGCATCAATGCCACGGAGGCGGCGGTCCTCACCACACGGCAAGTCGCCGCCCTGACGACCACCCAAATAACCGCGCTGAGCCCTGGCCAGTTCAGCTTCAGCGCCGCGCAAATCGCGATGTTCACCGGCGGGCAGGTCGCGGCCTTTAGCACCGCAGACCTGACGGTGCTGAGCCCGGCGCAAATAGCCGGCCTCACCACGAGCGAACTCGGCGCCTTGTCCACCACCCAACTCGCCGTGCTCTCGACCAGCCAGATCCCGGCGATCCCGGCCGGGTCGATCAAGGGCCTCACGAGCACGCAACTCACCAGCCTGTCCGGCGCGCAACTGACCGCCTTCACCACGGCGCAGCTGCGTGCGTTGTCCCCGGCACAGCTGGCCGGCCTCACACCCGGCACGCTCGCCGAATTCACCACGACCCAAGTGTCGGGCCTGACGTCGAACGAGTTGGGTGCGCTTGGCACTGCTGGGATTGCCGCGCTGTCGACCAGTCAGATCACGGCTTTGAGTCCCAGCGCGCTCACTGGTCTGACAGCATCGCAGGTCACCACTCTCGGGACGGCCGGTATCTCGGCATTGTCGCCGGCACAGTTCGGCGCGCTTGCCAAGACGCAGATCACCGGCCTGACCGTGGCTCAGGTCGCCGCACTCACCACGGCCCAAACGGCAGCGCTGTCGTCGGTGCAGATCGGAAGCTTCGCTCCTGCACAAATCGCCGCGCTGTCCACCAGCAACGTCGCCAACCTTACGGCGACGCAGATGGCGGGTATCACGTCCGCGCAACTCGCGGCGCTCGGCACCCAGCAGGTCGCTGCATTGGCGCCGAACCAAGTGAGCCAGTTGAGCCCCGCCGCGATCGGTGGCCTGAGTGTCCCGCAGCTTGCGTCGCTTTCAACCAGCCAGCTTGGTGCATTGAGTCCGGTGCAAATCTCCAAGCTGACGGTGACCGCCGTTGACGCACTTGCAACCGGGCAGATCGCGCAGCTCTCGACGACGCAATTCGCAGCGCTGACCGTGGCGCAGCTGGGGGTGCTGAGCACCAGCGAGATCGGGTCGTTGTCGACGGAGGACATCTCGGCGCTGCAGACCAGCCAACTCAACCACTTAGGCGCAGCCTGGCTCGGTGCGCTGGTGCCGGGTCAGCTTGCGACACTGGCCAGCACGCAGATTGCCTCGCTGAGCGCCGGGACGGTGCAGGGGCTGGCGACGACGCAGCTCAGTATGCTGACCAGCACGCAGCTGGGTGGGCTGACCCCGGCCCAGATCGCTGCGATGACGCCGAAGCAGATCAGTGGCCTGTCGGTGGCGCAGGTCGCTGGTCTCTCGACCAGCCAGACGAATGCGCTGAACGGCGCCGATCTGGGCGCTTTGACCACGACTCAAGCGGCCGCGCTCACCCCAACGCAGATCGGCTCGTTGAGCCAGGCTGCCGTCAGGGGCCTGGCTGGCACACAGGTGGCGGTACTCTCGGCCACGCAGCTCGCGGCCTTGTCCACCAGCCAGGTGGCCGTGCTCTCGGTCGCGGGATTGTCGGGGCTGACCGGCGCGCAAATTGGCGGCCTCGGCACCACGCAGATCCAAGCAGTCTCGGCGGCCGGCCTGCGATCCTTCAACGTGACGCAGATTGGGGCGTTGCCGCAGACTGCGTTGGCAGCGCTGACCACCACCGGGATCGCGGCACTCTCGTCCACGCAAGTCGCGGCCTTGAGCACGACGCAGCTCGGTGCGCTGTCGGGTGCACAGATTGGGGTGGTGGCGACCGGTAGTGTGACGGCCTTGACGGCGACGCAACTCGCGAGCCTGACCGGCACGCAATTCGCCGCGCTGACACCCGGCCAGATCGGTGCGTTCAACTCGAGCCAGATCGGCAGTCTGCCGACGGCACAGATCGCCGGACTAAGCACTACGCAAACCGCGGGGCTCGCCGCAGTGGGTATCGCCGCGCTCAACACGAGCCAGTTCGCGGTCGTGACGCCAGCGCAGATCGCCTCGCTGACCACCCGAGCGATCAATGGCCTGTCCGGGACGCAGGCGGGTGGGCTGACTGCGGCGCAACTCGGGGCTCTGACGACCGGGCAGGTGGCCGCACTCTCCGCGGCAGCGCTATCGGGACTTGGCGCGACCCAGTTGGGTGGGCTGGCAACGTCGCAAGTCGATGCGCTGACGCCGACGCAACTCCGCACGCTGAGCGCCACGCAGATCTCGTCGCTGCCCGTGGGCGTATTGGCGGCGCTGCTCACCGCGCAGGTGTCGGCACTCGCCCCAAGCCAAATTGCCGCGCTGAGTACGAACCAACTCCAATCGCTGTCGGTCTCACAGGTCGCCTCGCTCGCAACGGCGGCAATCGCGGCTCTCGGCACGGCGCAGCTGGGCGCTTTCGCTAGCACCCAGTTTGCTGCGCTGACATCGGCCCAGTTCGGTGCACTGACTGCGACCCAGGTTGGCACGTTGACCACGACCGAGCTCGCCGCGCTGTCCGCGACCCAGGTCGGCGGCCTCAAGGCTTCTGCGGTCGCATCGTTGAGCAGCACGCAATTTGCTGCGTTACCCGCAACCCAGCTCGGCGGGCTGACGTCGACAGCGCTCGGCGGCCTGTCCGGCACGCAGCTGGCGTCGCTTGCCACGAACCAGCTTGCCGCGCTCACAGCCACCCAGGTGGCAGCGTTGCCCGCGGCCGCGGTTTCGGGGCTGGCCACGACGCAGCTCAACTCACTCGGCACGAGCCAGCTGAGCGCGCTGACGGGCAAGCAAATTGCCGCGCTGAGCTCGGATCAGGTGGCCAGTCTCATTGCCAACGGCAACGCCGCCTTTACCACGACGCAAGCCAACGCGCTAAGCGCGACGCAAGTGGCGGCGCTGACGACGACGGCGTTGAACAGCCTCGCCTCGACGCAGATCGCCGCCTTGTCGCGCGCCGCGGTGGCTGCTTTGGCGCCGGCGCAATTGGCCGGATTGACCAGCACGTCCTTCGCCGCCCTGACCGCGACCGAGCTCGGCGCCTTGACCACGACCCAGGTCGCCACGCTCACGACGGCGCAACTCGCAGGCCTGAGCACGACGCAACTCGGTGGGGTCGCGGCAAGTGGGATCGGCGCGCTCAGCACGACGCAGTTGGCGGGTTTATCCCAGACCCAACTCGCCACACTCACGACGACGCAGGCGGGTGGGTTGACCTCCGCCCAGGTCGCTAATCTGACGCCGGGTCAACTGGCCGCACTGACGACGCGGGCGATCGCGGCGCTGTCGGCGGCGTCCGTGACGGGGTTCACTGCAACCGAGCTGGCAGCCGTGTCAGCTAGCCAATTCGGCGCCTTGACGTCATTCCAAGTCAACGCCCTTACGCCGGCCCAGATTGCCGCTGTCTCGACCACCGCCATCGCCAGCTTGACCACCACCCAATTCGCCGGGCTGGCTTCCGGCCAAGTGGCCGCGTTGACGGCGGGGCAACTCGCGGCGGTGTCGACCGGGCAGATAGCGGCCCTGGCCCGGTCGGCGATCGTCGGACTAGCTGCCACGCAGCTGGCATCCCTGACGCCGTCTCAGATGGCGGCGCTGACCGCGACCGAGATCGGTGCACTCACCAGCACCCAGACCGGTGCGCTCTCGTCCGACCAAGTGGCGACGTTCACGACGGGGCAGGTCGCCGGCCTGTCGTCGCTCGGCGTGGCGGGCCTCGGCACCAGCCAGCTTGCCGCCTTCACCACCAACCAGCTCGCGGCCTTGACCACGACTTCGATCGCCGGCCTCACGGCGACGCAGCTTGGTGGCTTGGCCACAGCGCAGGTGGGCGCGCTGTCGACCCAGCAGGTCGCGGCGCTGGCGACCACCGCGATCAACGGATTGGCGGCGACCGCTCTGGCGCTGCTGAGCACGACGCAATTGGGCGCCTTGACCTCTCCCCAGGCAGCGGCGCTCGGGACGGGGGTCGTGCAGGCTCTGACCGCGACGCAACTCGGGGCGCTCTCGACTACGGCGCTGAGCGGGCTGTCGAGCACGCAGCTTGCCGCGCTGACCTCGGCCCAGGTCGGCAGCCTCGCACCTGGCCAGGTCAGTGCGCTTTCGCCAAGCGCCCTATCGGGCCTGAGTAGCGGCGGCGTTGCGGCGCTTGCGACGACGCAGTTGGCGGCGTTGAACGCGAGGCAGATCGCGGGGCTTTCCACGACGGGCCTCGCCGGGCTGTCGACGACACAGATCGGCCAGCTCTCCACCCAGCAAGCGGCGGACCTCACGGGAATCCAGGTCGGCGCGCTGACGAACGACCAGTTTTCGGCATTGTATAACGGGCTCCTCGGGCAGCTGAGCACGACGGAGCTGGGCGGACTGAACGGCAGCGAGGCCGCCGGGCTCACCGCCGCGCAGATCGCCGCCTTGAGCCAGTTGCAAGTGGCGGCGTTGTCCACCACGGGCGTCGCCGGGCTTTCCATCACGCAGGTTGCCTCGCTTGCCGCGACCCAGGTGGCTGCAATCACGGCGACGCAGATCGCCGCATTGTCGACCAGTGTCATCGCCGGTCTCACCACAAGCGCGATCTCGAACCTGACCACGACGCAGTTTGCCAGCTTCTCCACGAGCGGGGTGGCGGCGCTGACGAACCAGCAACTCGCCGCGCTGACCACGGGGCAGATTGGATTGCTGTCGAGCACCGAACTGGGTGGATTGTCCGCCAGCCAGATCGCGACCCTGACCACGACGCAGTTCGGTGCGGTGAGCGCGACGCAGATCGGGGCCATCTCGGCCGCAGGGTTGGCGGGTCTCGGTGACGACCAGATTGCGGCGATGACGCTGACGCAACTGGCCGGCCTGACGCCGGCGCAGGTCGGTGAACTTCCAGCTAGCGCGATCCAGTCTCTGTCCACCACGAACCTCCAGGCGCTCTCGGCGGACCAACTGGCCGGCCTGGTGCGGCTGCAGCTCCGGAGCTTGTCATCGGACCAGATCGGCGCCTTGGCGACGGGGCAGATTGCGTCCTTGGGCTCGTCGCAGATCGGCAACCTCAGCAAGACGGAGCTGAATGAGCTGACGTCCTCGCAATTCGCGGCGCTCGGTGTGGCGCAGGTCACCGGGCTCTCTGCCACACAGCTGAACAATCTCGATCAGCCGCGGCTTGGTATGTTGTCCGACGCGCAGCTTGGCTGGCTGAGCACCACGTCCATGGCGGGCTTGTCGGCTACGACGCTGGCCGGGCTGACGACCAGCCAGCTCGAGGCGTTCAATGGCACCCAGATCGGGACGTTGACGGACGACCAGCTTTCCGCCCTGACGGCCGCCCAGGCGGCAGCTTTGGCCGACGCGGCATCATAGTGGCCGCCGGCGTATTTCGTGCCCGGCTCGTCGCATCTTCCGCTACCCTGACGTTTCGACAGCGCCTGCACCTGCGGTGGCTCTGGTGAGCAACACGAACTGTTCACGTCTTCTCAACAAATTTGCGTTACCAGGGGTCTGTCGCTGACAGGTAATAGCAATGGCATACAGCTTACGGGAGGGTGTGGACGGCAACGCGCTGGTTGACCGATGGCTGATACGCTATGGGCTGTCCAATGCGTATGAGCGTTGGCTCACCGCGGAAGACGAGAAAAAGGCCGCGCTCGCCTTTATCGCCATAGCGAGCGAGCCGCGCATCCTGATGCGGATCAACCGTGCAGACGCGGCTGCAATCGTGCAGCAGTCGCAGGCGACGATCGATGGCATCAAGCGTGCCAAGTCCACCGAGCCGTCCCTTGCAGCAGCCGACGTGGTCGCGAACCGGATCATCGTCTGGCGCGCCTATGCCAGCAAAAACGGCGGCCCCGGCATGGACCGCGTAGCCGTTGCGAAGCTGGATCCGGAGGCCGCAAGCGTCACCGTCAACGCATGGAAGATCGCGCTCGAGAACTTCCCGGAGTTCATAGAGGCCGTAGCCCGCCCGCTCGTGGACATGACTCTGCAACTCGGTGCCAGCCGGCTGGCCCTGCTCGGCGAGTCCGAGCAGAAGGTTCTGGCGCTTCAGACCGTCCGGTTTGCCGCGCGCAGCCGGCGTGGCAACCTCAAGGGACCTGCCCAGCCGAAAGACCTATCGCTGAACTGCCTGAGCGTCGTGCAGGAGTGGAGCACGATCTCTGGCAAGAACGCGTTGATGGTGCCCTATGGCGGACGTCGGCATACCATCCAGGAATGTGCACAGCATCTGTTGTCGGACGCGATGACAAGCGTCGAGATCGCGCAGGATCTTCCGGATGGACTGACCGCGCCAGGGTTCCAGGTTTGGGAGGCTGCGGAGGAGTTCCACGCCTATGCAGTCGTCTCCATGGTTCCGCAGTCCCTGCGCAACATGACGTTCGAGCGCGCGCGAGGATGTGCCGCCGCCGCCGGCCGGCTCGCGCAAGCCCATTTGCACGACCCGGCAGTCGAACTACCCAACATACCCGAGTTCTGCGAACAACTCGGTCCGAAGATGGTGCTTGCGACGGTCCGTGCAGTCACAGGAGCCGACATACCGCCCCGGCGATCGGCGGCGGGCGCATGACGCTGCCGCCGATCACTGCCAGCGCACCTTGGTGCCCGTGCAGCTAGCACGGAGAAATCCATGAGCTGCCACTATGACGAGGCAGTTCCGCCCCGGCGCCACGAAGTCGCATTCACAGCACCCGGTGGCGCGTCGCCCCGCAGGATCGCGGCCACCTGCGCGACAGCCTCGTTTGCTTGAGCATCCACCGCCGGGGGTGTGAGACCGCCGATGTGCGGTGTCGCAATTACCTGGGGCAATTGGCCCAGCTCGGGCCGAGGCATCTGGCCGGGGGCAAGCCCCACATCCAGTGCGGCACCGCCAAGGTGGAAGCTGCGTATCGCGTGTTCCAGGGCTGCCTCGTCGACCAATTCGCCGCGGGAGGCGTTGACGAAGAACGCACCCGGCCGCATGCGAGCGAACGCCGTGGCGTCCATCAGCCGCTCCGTCTCGGTCGTGGCCGCGGCCAGGCAAACGACGAAATCCGAACCCTCCAGCAGCGCGGCGAGGCCGACTTGCTGCAGCCCGTCCGCCGTCACTTTCGGGTCCGTGACCAGGACATCCATCCCTAGCGCACCGGCCAGCTTCGCCAGGGCGCGCCCAATCGCGCCGTAGCCGATGATGCCCAGCGTGCTACCGCCGAGTTGCCGGCCCATCGTCCGTGGTGGCGCAGATCCCGCCCAATACGCCGCAGCGGAGGTGGAAATGCCGCGGGCAAGGTCCACCAGCAGGCCGATGATCAACTCCGTCACCGAGGCCACGAAGCCGGGCCCGGCGTGCGTAACCAGCACCCCCGTCCGCGTGGCCGCCGCTACGTCGACATTGCGGATGTCTACGGCCACCCGGCATACCGCGCGCAGGCCGGGAAGGGCGTCGAACACCGTGGCGGAAACGGCGGTATTGGGGTCGCACACGATCACCGCCGCGTCCTGCGCCGCTCCGATCAGCTCGGCCGGATCGAACGGCGCCTCGGACTCGTGCAGGCGGACGGGGGCGAGATCGCGCAATGCGTCCAGTGCCGCCTGGCGAAAATACAGTTCGCGGGATCGGGGTGTGTGGGTAAGCAGAATCATCGCGAACTCCGGGGTGGGGCGGTGGAGGCACGCACGACCAGTTCGCCGGGGAAGCAAAGCGACCGGGGCGGTGATCCGTCACCGGCGAGCCGGCCGGTCAGCAGCGCCACCGCCGCCTCGGTGATCGCGGGCAAAGGCTGGCGCACGGTGGTCAGCGAAGGGAAAGCGGCGGCGGCAAGCGGGATGTCGTCGATGCCCATGACGGAGACGTCGCCCGGCACGTTCAGCCCGAGGTCGCGCACCCCGGCCAGCGCACCGAGTGCCGTGATGTCGTTGATGGCGAGCAGGGCTGTTGGCGGCCTGGTGCGCTGAAGCATGGCGCGGGCGGCGGCGCGTCCGAGTGGCAGGCCTTCGCACGCCGGGTCGCCGCGGCACCACAGCGGTGAGCCAGCGCCGACGCGGTCGCGCCAGCCGGCGACGCGCTCGGCGCGGTTGACGGTGTCGAGCGGGCCGCGGATGAACCCGATGCGGCGGTGGCCGAGGGCACGCAGATGCTCGGTGGCAATCCGGCCGGCGTCGCGGTTGTCCATGGTCACGGTGTCAGGCGACAGGCGGCCGGAGAGGTCGGGCCCGCGATCGAAGGCAACCAGGTGCAACCCGCGGGTCTGCAAATCGGCCAGGTGGTCCAACGCCAAGGGCGAGGAACTGGTGATCACGCCGCGCACGCCGATGTTCCACAGCGTTTCGGCGTAGCGTCGTTCGCGGGCGGCGTCGCGCAGGCTGTTGAACAGCATGACGTCGTAGCCGCGCCGGCCGGCCGCCTCCTCCACCAGTCGGGCGAAGGCGCCGTGGAACGGGTTCTCCATCGAGGGCACCAGCAGCCCGAGCATCTGCACCTGGCCTGCCTTGAGCTGGCGCGCCGCGTGGTTCGGGCGCCATCCCAACGTCTCGATCGCGGCGGTGATGCGGGCGCCAGTGGCCGGGCTGAGCCGCCCGGTGCGCCCGTTGACCAGGTTGGAGACGGTGGCGGCAGAGGTGCCGGCCAGCCGTGCCACGTCCTGGATTGTGGTGGGTGAACGCGTGTTGACCACCTGGAGGTTTATCGATTTACTTAACGCTGCCTGTCGCGACCGTGCGCGTCAAGGTGGAGTGAAGCCGGGTCGCAAGAGCCCACCGAGGAGGTCCATCGATGCCGCTATTGTCCACTCGCCGCCAATTCCTGGCGACTGCCGGCGTGCTCGCCGCTCCCGCGTTCATCGGGCGTGCCCGGGCGGCCACCGTGCTGCGGATCTCCACCTCGTTCCCCAACGACCCGCAATTCTCTACCGGACGCATCTGGTACGACCTGTTCGTCCCCGCGCTGCAGAAGGCGACCGACGGCGCGGTGACGACGGCGTTCTTCCCCGACAACCAGCTCGGCCAGGAGGCGGACGTTGCCAACCAGGTGAAGCTCGGCGTGGTGGACGCGCAGCTCGTGGGATCATCCATCTACACCAATCTGGTGCCCGAGTTCGGGGCGTTCGACCTCGGCTATGTGTTCAACAGCTACGACCACGTGCGCCGCGCCGTCGCGACGCCGGCCGGGGCGAAGCTGGGCGAGTTGCTGGTGCAGAAGGCCGGCACCCGGCTACCCACCTGGGGCCGAAATCTCGGTGCGCGCAATTTCCTGACCAAGTTCGCCTTCCACGACCCGGCGGGTTTAGCCGGGCGCAAGATCCGCTCGCTGCCCAGCCCGACGGTGACGGAAACCGTCCGGCTGATGGGTGCCGCCGCAACCCCGATGGCGTTCGGCGAGATCTACACCGGGCTGCAGGCGGGGGTGGTCGACGGGCTCGAGCACGATGCGCCGACCATGCTCTCGGCCAAGTTCTACGAGACGGCGAAGAACTTCACCCTGACCCGGCACATCTACACCCCGTTCGGCGCCTTTTTCAGTGAGCGTTCGCTGCAGCGCATGCAGCCCAAGTTGCGCGACGGCTTGCTGCAGGCTGTGGCGGAAGCGACCGATGCCCACTTCGCCAAGGCTTCCGACATCGAGCAGCAGGCGATCGATAAGCTGAAGGGCGTTGGCGTGACTGTGGCCGATTGCGACCGTGCGGCCTTCCAGCAGCGGGTTTTACCGTTGCACGCGAGCTTCGTGCAGCAGAACCCCGGCGCGAAGGATTTCCTGGACGCCGCCCAGCAGACCGCGAACGCCTGAGGTGTCAGCCCCGGCGGCCCCAGTGGCCATCGCGATCGACCGGGTATGCCTGACGCCGCTGCTGCGCCTTGTGGAAGCATTGGCCGCGGCGATGCTGGTGGCGGACCTGGGCGTGGTCATCGCCTCCGTGCTGCTGCGTTATTTGTTCAACGCGCCGCTCACCTGGAGCGATGACGTCGCGCGTGCGCTGCTGTTGGGGCTGAGCTTCCTCGGCGCTGCGGGAGCGCTCGCGCATCGGGAGAACGCGGGGGTGGCGTTCTTCGTGGACCGGCTACCGCCCCGCTTGCGCGCCGTGGTGGACGCAGCCGACGCTGGCCTGGTGGTCGTCGTGGCGGTGTCGCTGTGCTGGTACACCGTCGTGCTGCTGCAGGATACCGCGGGGCAGACGGTCGGCTCGGGTGTCGGGCAGCAATGGTTCTTCCTGCCAATGGGGATCGGCGCGGCGGCCATGGCGCTGTTTGGGCTGCGACAACTGTTCATGTTCCCCCTCACCGCCGTAGTCAGCGGATTGGGCGTTCTGGCGGTGATCGCGCTGGCGATGGCTGGCTGGAGCGAGCTGGCGCCGGACAGCATGCCGGACACGCCCGTGCTGATGGTGGTGGCCTTCCTGGTGACGCTCTGCGCCGGGGTGCCGATCGCCTTCGTGCTGGCGTTCTCCGCTCTGGTCTACATCTGGTGCGGCGGCATCCTGCCGGGGGAGATATTCGCCCAGCAGATGGCGCGCGGCATCGACAATTTCGTGCTGCTGGCAGTGCCGTTCTTCATCCTGGTCGGCTACCTGATGGAGGCGAACGGTATGTCCGTCCGCCTGATCGCGCTGTTGCAGCGCGGCGTCGGGCGGCTGCGCGGCGGGCTGAACGTGGTCATGGTGCTGAGCATGGTCATCTTCTCCGGCATCTCCGGATCCAAGATGGCGGACGTCGCAGCGGTGGGGGCGGTGCTGATCCCGGCGGCGCGCCGCAGCCGGCAGGACCCCGGTGCCGCGGTGGCGCTGTTAGCTGCTTCGGCCGTGATGGCGGAGACCATCCCGCCCTGCATCAACCTCATCATCCTCGGCTTCGTGACCAACCTCTCGATCGGCGGATTGTTTGCCGCCGGGTTGGTGCCGGCCGGGCTGATGGCGGCCGTGCTGATCGTCACTGCCATTGTGTTCGGCACCAAGACGCAGGCGGTGCGGATCGAAGCCGGCGGCGGGCAGAGCACCGGGGCGCTGATCGGCAGTGGCGTCGTGGCGTTCGGACTGATTGCGCTGGTGTTCGGCGGCTTTCGCAGCGGGTTCGCGACGGCTACCGAGATATCTGCGTTCGCGGTGGTGTA
>CAXTWC010000047.1:24795-30641 GCA_964247805.1 uncultured Acetobacteraceae bacterium
TGATCGTGATGGGTTCGATGCTCGAGGGTGCGGCGGCGTTGATTATCTTCGGGCCGTTGCTGATGCCGGTGGCACGCACGCTGGGGATCGACCCGCTGCATTACGGGGTGGTGCTGGTGATCGGCATGGGCATCGGACTGTTCGCGCCGCCGTTAGGCTTGGGGCTGTACAGCTCGTGCCTGATCGGAGGCGTGCGGCTGGAGGACACGGTGAAACCGATCCTCCGGTATCTCGGGGTGCTATTCGTTTGCCTGCTGGTGATCGCGTTCGTGCCGATCGTCACGCTCGCACTACCCCGGGCGCTTGGCTACTGAGCATGGTTGCGCGAGGTTGCCGCAATCTTCTTCTCCCCTCTCCCGTGAAGAACGGGAGAGGGGAGAAGGCACTCGCAGCACTAACCGATCAGGCTGTAAAACGGTCGCTTCATCCAAGCCGGATCCGGGATTCCGGCGCGCCGTTGAACCCCGCATGTAGCGTGAATGTCCGGCCATGGTTGACGTCTGCCGCCCGGTCCAAATCCGACATGCCTTGCCAGGCCGTCGTGACGAGAAGCGTGTCGAGCCCGGGCCCAACGAAGACGGGGCAACTGGGCTGGCTGGCCGGGACGCGCAGGCTGCGGACACGTACGCCGTCAGGCGAGTAGGCGTCCACGCAGCTGGCGCCCCAGCGTGCATTCCAGATCAGCCCGTCGGCGTCCACGACCGCGCCATCCATCCCGCCGTCGCCACCGCGATGGTCGTACAGCGGCACTGGCTCGCCCAGCGGAGCGCCGGTCGCAGCATCCAGGGCCACGCGGTACAGCAATCCCTCCCGGGTGTCGGTAAAGTACCCGGTCCCGCCATCCGGTGTGAAACAAATCGCGTTCGGTATCGACAGGCCGGTGTAAAGCCGCGTCACGCGCCCGGCACGGACGTGGTAGATCGACCCGGCGCCCAGTTCGGCCTGCTTGCCCATGGTGCCGATCCAGAGCGCGCCGCTCGGATGCACCCGGCCATCGTTGGAGCGGTTACCCGGCAGCTCCGCCTCCAACGGCAGGTATAGCGTAAGCCCGCCAGTGCCACTCTCGCGAACGTACAGGCCATCCTCGGCCGCGATCAACTGGCGGCCGCCATCGATGATGCCCAGCATGCTCGCCATGACCGGCAGGGCGTGCACCTGCACAGTGCCGGTGGCGAGTTCGGCCTCGAACAGGCGGCAGCCGACGATGTCGAACCACCAGGCCGCGCCGGTCTCCACGTCGTAGGACGGGCCTTCCCCAAGATGGCAGCGTGGCGCCTCCAGCATGGTGGTGGCGACCTCCTCCACCGGGATCGCGGCCGCGGCTGCGGCGGTGGGGATCGGGTGCGCCATGCTCAAACCTCAGATGAAGTCGGGCATGCGGTCGGCGGCCCCGAAGGCGAACACCGTACTCGAAGCCCAGGTCTCGCCCGGCCGTAGCGTGCAGGAGGGAAAGTCCGGCTGGTTGGGACTGTCCGGCGCGTGCTGCGTTTCGAGCGTGAAGCCGGCGCCTTGGCGGTAGGCGGCGCCCGTGCGACCCGGCGCCGTGCCGTCGAGGAAGTTGCCGGTGTAGAACTGCAGCGCCGGCTGCGTCGTCTGGCAGCGTAGCCAGCGACCGCTGTCGGGATCGTGCACCGTCGCCGCCGGGCCACCGCCGCGCAGCATCCAACAATGGTCCAGCCCGCGGGCCAGCAGCACTTGCGGATGCGGCTGCGACAGAGCCTCGCCGATCGCTCGCGGCTCGCGGAAGTCGAACGGGGTGTCGGCAACCGGCACGGCCGCGCCTTGCGGGATCAGCCCAGCATTGACGGGCAGGTAGCGATCGGCGGCAATCGCGACCCGGTGCCGGTCCACCGTGCCGGCGCCATCGCCACCCAGGTTGAAGTAGCTGTGGTTGGTCAGGTTGATCACGGTCGGCGCGTCGGTAGTGGCTACGTAGTCCAGCCGAAGCTCGTCCCGGTCGGTCAGCGTGTAGGTGACCGCCACGGTCAGCGCGCCCGGAAATCCGTTGCTGCCCGCCAGGCTAGTGTGGCGCAGCACAGCCGCTGTCTCGCCCACCGCCGCCGCGGCGGGCTCGACGGCCCAAACCTGCCGGTCGAACCCGTCCGCCCCGCCATGCAGCATGTTGTCGCCCTCGTTGCGGGACAGGACGTGCTCGGCTCCATCCAGCACGAACCGACTCCCGGCGATGCGGTTGGCGAAGCGGCCGATCAAGGCGCCGAAATACGTTCGCGGCGCGCCGGGTCGCCCGACATAGCCGGCGAGGTCGGAATAGCCGAGCACCACGTTCGCGACGGCACCGTTGCGATCCGGCTGCAGGATATCGGTAATCGCACCGCCGTAGCTGATGAAGCGAACGGTCAGGCCGCCGCGGTTGCGCAGCGTCCAACGCTCGATGGCCCGGCCGTCCGCCAAGCTGCCGAAGGCTTCGGCGGTGGGAGGACTCACCGCGCCCAGCGCAGCACCATTGGGTCAAGTCGGCGGGCGACACGCAGCAGCCCCTCGCGCACCGCCGGATGCAGCGGAGCCAACGGCGCGCGCGGCAAGTCGCATGCGATGACGCCGCCCTCCTGCATCAACGCCTTGCTGATCAGCAGCCCGCCCTGCCGGTTCTCGTAGTTGATCAGCGGCAGCCAGCGTTCGTAGCCCAGCCGCGCTTCCTCCCACCGCCCCGCCAGCCAGTCGGCGACGATCGGCGCGAGGCCATCCGGGTAGCCGCCGCCCGTCATGCTGCCGGTGGCGCCGGCCTCCAAATCGGCCAGCAGGGTGATCGCCTCCTCACCGTCCCACGGACCTTCGACCGCCGCGCCGCCCAACTCGATCAGCTCCCGTAGCTTGCTGGCCGCGCCGGGCGTTTCGATCTTGAACCACGCGACGTGCTCGATCTCGCGGGCGAGCTGCGCCAGGAACCGCGCGGATAACGGCGTGCCGGCGACCGGGGCGTCCTGGATCATGATCGGGATGTCGATCGCGTCGGACACCCCCCGGTAGAACGCGGCGATCTGCGCCTCGCCTACGCGAATGGTGGCCCCGTGATACGGCGGCATCACCATCACCATCGCCGCCCCCGCATCCTGCGCGCGACGGCTGCGGGCGGCACAAACATGGGTCGAGAAATGCGTCGTGGTGACGATCACCGGCACCCGGCCTGCCACGTGGCGCAGGATCGCCGCCGTCAGCACCTCCCGCTCCTCGTCCGACAGCACGAACTGTTCCGAGAAGTTCGCCAGGATGCACAGCCCGTTCGACCCGGCGTCGATCATGAAGTCGATGCACCGCATCTGGCTGTCGAGGTCGAGCTCCCCGGTCGCAGTGAAAGTCGTGGGCACGACCGGGTAGACGCCCTGGTGGTGTGCGTGCGGCACAGTGGCCTCCGTCAGTGATGGTCGCTTGCGGCAAGCCTGATGAGTGTCCACGACGCGGGCGGCAATACGGCGGCCACGTGGACGCTGCCAGTCGCCGTGCGGGTCACCACTACCCCGTCGAGCGGACGCGGTGCAATGCGGTCGGGCGCAGCTTCCGTGTTCACCGCCATCAGATCGCCGTCGTGCAGCGTCTGTGCCTCAACAACGCGGAGCGCCTCGTAGCCGCGGAGCTCGGTACTGAGTTGCATCGGCTGCTTCAGGTCACGGTTGAGCAGGAATAGTGACACCCCGTCCCCCGTGTCGATGCAGGCTGCTTTGAGGTAGGGCACGGCAGGCAGCGGAATCGCCGGGTCGGTGGCGGCGCGGGGGTCGTGATACTCGGTCGCGTAGGTGTCGCTGGTCACCCGGGCGCTCAGCACGGTGCCGCGCCCATGGTTGCTCATCTGTGCGAACGGCCAGAAGATCGTTTGCCGCCAGGCGCCGCCGCCGGTTTGCGTCATGATCGGCGCGATCACGTTCACCAGTTGCGCCAAGCAGGCCGAGCGCACCCGGTCGGCATGGTTCAGCAGGGAGATGCAGGCGCCCCCGAAGGCGAGCGCGTCCTGCATGTTGTAAATCTCCTCCAGGATCGGCGGCGCCACCGGCCAGCCCGGCATCGTGCGGTTGGCCGTGCGCCGGCGGGTGCGGTACCAGACGTTCCACTCGTCGAAGCTCAGCATGATCCGCTTGGCGGATTTGTGACGGGCCGAAACGGCGTCGGCGATGGCGACCACCTCCTCGATGAAGCTGTCCATCAGATCGGGGCTGGCGAGAAAGGCCGCGGTGTCGTCGGCGTAGTTGTTGAGATAGGTGTGTAGCGAGATCCACTCTACCTGGGCGAAGGTGTGCTGCAGCACCTTGTCCTCCCAGTGGCCGAACGTCGCCATGTTGCGGCCGGAGGAACCGCAGGCCGCCAGTTCGATCGACGGATCGACCCAGCGCATCACCTTGGCGGTCTCAACGGCGATGCGGCCATACTCGTCCGCCGTCTTCGCGCCGGTTTGCCAAGGCCCGTCCATCTCGTTGCCGAGGCACCAGAACTTGACGTCGTGCGGCTGCTCCCAACCGTGCTGCTTTCGCAGGTCGGACAGCGTCGTGCCGCCGGGGTGGTTGCAGTATTCCAGGTAGCGCCCCGCCTCGTCCGGGCCGCGGGTGCCGAGGTTCACCGCCAGCATCGGTTCGATGTCGGCCATGCGGCACCAGTCGATGAACTCGTTGGTACCGAACGTGTTGGGCTCGGTCGACAGCCAGGCGTAATCCAGCCGGCGCGGCCGTTGTTCGACCGGGCCCACCCCGTCTTCCCAGTTGTAGCCGGAGACGTAATTGCCGCCGGGGTAGCGCATAATGGTCGGCGCCAGTTCCCGCACGAGCGCCATGACGTCTTGCCGGAAACCTTTTTCGTCGGCGGTGGGATGGCCCGGCTCGTAGATGCCGCCGTAGACGCAGCGGCCGAGATGCTCGATGAAACCACCGAACAATCGCTTGTCGGTGACGCCGATCGTGAAGTCGCGATCCGCTAGGATCTTTGCCTGCCTCATGCCTGGTTCTCCCTCAACGGCCGCGTAGGAGCTGATCGCTCCGGTCCTGCGCCGAAGCGATCGCCGCATCGACGGATTTGTCCGTGTTGATCATGGCTGCAACCTCGTTGCCGATCAGGTTCTGGAAGCCGAACTGGCGGCGCACGTCGTGCGGCGCAGCGCGGCCGAATGTCGGGATGTCCACCACGTATTGGCGCAGCGGCAGCTTGGCATAGTCCGCCATCACCGATTGCCGCGCCGGCAGATGGCCACCGCCGCGCGCCCAGTCGAAATTGTGGTCCCACATGAACTTCAGGAACACCAGCGCCGCCTTGCGTTGCTTCTCGTTGGAGCCACCCCGCGGCAGCACCCAGGTGTGGTTGTCCGTCCACACATGCTGGTCCTTGAACAACGTTGGGAACACGCGGACCGTGTAGCCGTCGTGCAGCGGCGAATCTGGCTTGGCCGACGCCTCCAACAGCGTGTCGATACGCCAGGTGCCGGTCATCAACACGGCGCCGCCGCCATTGATGAAGCCGCTGAGCGCACCGCCATTGTCCAAGCCGCGGGTGATGGACCCGGTAGCGATCAGCTTCGCCCATGTCTCGAACGAGGTGCGCGAGGCGGGCGTGTTGAAATCGGCTTTGTCGAAACCGTTGGGGAAAATGGTGCCGTCCTGGTCATACAGCCAGCAATAGAAGCCGCGCGCCCCGTTCGCTTCATCGCCAGAAGCCGTGCTCGCGATTACGATATACGGTTTGCCGGTCTTCTCGCGCATCGTCTTGGCCTGTGCGACCATCTCGTCGACGGTCTTGGGCATGATAGGCTGGCCCTTATCGTCCACCAGGCCCGCCTGCTTGAACAGGTTGACGTTGATGTGCCACAGCCAGGAATGCGTGTCCCACGGCATGGCGTAGATCTTGTCGTC
>CAXTWC010000048.1:0-30404 GCA_964247805.1 uncultured Acetobacteraceae bacterium
CCGTATTCGGCGCGCAGTGCCATCAGGCCGGGCATCTCGTCCTCAGCCATCGAGATCTCCTTGCGACCCCAAGCGGCAAGCGAGAAATCCTTCACCTTGTAGTCGGTCGGCATCGAGACGTCGGGCATGGAATTTCACTCCGGTAATTGGGTGGGCGACGCTATATAAGGATATCTTGATGTTTGCAATTGTAACCGTGTCGTAGGTCTCGACAGCGCGCCGCATGTGCGCCATGAGCCATGGATCTTGTCCGATGCATCCTCCCTGCTAAGCCACAAACCCTTCGCGCTGTTCTGGTTGGCCAGGACATGCACCAGCTTTGCTTACCAAATGCTTTCAGTCGCGATCGGTTGGCGGGTTTATCAGCTCACCGGCAGTGCCTTCGACCTCGGGCTGGTCGGGCTGGCGCAATTCCTTCCCGTAGCCCTGCTCACCCTGCTGGTGGGCCACGTCGCCGACCGCTACGACCGCCGCCGGATCGTGGCCATTTGCCAGGGGGTGGAGGCGGTAGCGGGCGCCTTGCTGGCCATCGGCACGGCGACGGGTGCGCTGCCCGTGGGTGGGATCTTCGCCATCGTGGCGCTGCTCGGGGCTGCCCGCGCCTTCGAATCGCCCACGCTCTCCGCGCTGATGCCGGGTCTGGTGGGGGAGGCCCGCCTGCAGCAGGCCAGTGCTTGGTCCGCCTCCGCCAACCAGACCGCGACCATCCTTGGCCCGGCGGCGGGTGGGCTGCTGTATGCCATCGGCGCCGCGGTGCCCTTCGCGCTGGCAACGGTGCTGTTCCTGGCCGCCAGCACGCTCGTCACCCTGATCCAACTCGAGCGCGCGCTGCCCAAGCGAGAGGCGCCGACCCTGCGTTCGGTGTTCTCCGGCATCATCTTCATCTGGGAGAACCCGGCCATGCTAGGGGCCATCTCCCTGGATCTGTTCGCCGTGCTGTTCGGCGGCGCCACCGCCCTGCTGCCGATCTATGCGCGTGACATCCTGCACACCGGGTCATGGGGCCTGGGCATCCTGCGCGCGGCCCCGGCGATCGGGGCGCTGACGATGTCGGTTCTGCTGGCCCGCCGACCGCTGCGCCGACACGCAGGGCGGCTGATGTTCGGGGCCGTCGTGGTGTTCGGGGTGGCGACGGCCGTGTTCGCGCTGTCCCGCTCGTTGCCGCTGTCGCTCGCGGCGCTGGTCGTGCTCGGGGCGGCGGACGTGGTCAGCGTGGTGATCCGCTTCGCCCTGGTGCAACTGCGCACGCCGGACGAGATGCGCGGCCGGGTCAGCGCAGTCAACATGCTGTTCATCGGCACGTCCAACCAGCTTGGCGAGTTCGAGTCCGGGGCGACGGCGGCACTGTTGGGTACGGTTCCCGCGACCTTGCTGGGCGGCCTGGGTACGATCGCGGTGGCATTGCTGTGGATGCGATGGTTCCCTTCGCTGCGGAAGGTAGACCAGCTCACCTAGGCTTGGCATGACGCTGCGCCGTGGGGGTGTGCAACGGCGTTGACAGACCATATCGTGTGGTCCGCGCCACGGTAGCCACTAACTGTCGTTGGCGCGCGTCTTCCGATTGCTCCGTGCCACGCTTGGCGACACACTCACCGCCGCTCGCCGAGTCGCCCGTTCCCGCTCGTCGCGGCCGGGGACGCTGCCGCGGGATAGATAGATCGAGGGCACCCCATGGATATGCACGTCACCGCGGCCGAGAGCGTCGCCGACCACATCGCGCCGATCTCGCGCCAGATCTGGGACGCCAAATATCGCTTGAAAACCGCTGGCGGCGACCCGGTCGACCTCACCATCGAAGATAGCTGGCGTCGCGTGGCCCGTGCCCTGGCAGCGGCTGAAACCAACCCGGAGCGCTGGGAGCAGCCGTTCTACCAGGCACTGGAGGATTTCCGCTTCCTGCCGGCCGGCCGCATCCTGTCCGGTGCGGGCTCGGAGCGCCGGGTCACGCTGTTCAACTGCTTCGTCATGGGCGACATCGGCGACGACCTCGCCAGCATCTTCGCCCATCTGAGCGAGGCGGCGCTGACCATGCAGCAGGGCGGCGGCATCGGCTATGATTTCTCCACCCTGCGGCCCAAGGGCGCACCCGTGCGCGGCGTGGGTGCCGATGCCTCGGGGCCGCTGTCGTTCATGGACGTGTGGGACGCGATGTGCCGCACCATCATGTCCGCCGGCGCCCGCCGCGGCGCCATGATGGCCACCATGCGCTGCGACCATCCGGACATCGAGGACTTCATCGCCGCCAAGCGCGCCCCCGGCCGCCTGCGCAATTTCAACCTTTCGGTGCTGGCGACCGACCCCTTCATGGCCGCCGTCGACGCCGATGCCGACTGGGACCTCGTGTTCGGCGGGCGTACCTATAAGACTGTGCGCGCCCGCGCCCTGTTCGACAGCATCACCCGCGCCACGTACGACTACGCCGAACCCGGCGTGATCTTCATCGACCGCATCAACGCCCGCAACAACCTGCACTACTGCGAGACCATCCACTCCACCAACCCGTGCGGCGAGCAGCCGCTGCCCCCCTACGGTGCCTGCCTGCTCGGCTCCATCAACCTGGCCCGCCTGGTGCAGGACCCCTTCACCTCGCACGCCCGCCTGGACACCGAGGGGCTGGACCGCCTGGTCGCCACCGCCATCCGCATGATGGACAACACGATCGACGTCTCCGGCTTTCCGCTGGACGCGCAGCAGCGGGAGGCGGTGGCCAAGCGCCGCATCGGCCTGGGGATGACGGGTCTGGCCGACGCATTGATGATGGTGGGCGTCCGCTATGGCTCGGTCGACGCGGCCGAGTTGGCCGGCGACTGGGCCCGCCGCATCAACCGCGCCGCCTACGTGGCCTCGGCCGGGCTGGCGGCGGAAAAGGGCGCCTTCCCCCTGTTCGAGCGCGAGCCCTACCTCGCAGGCGAAACGGTGCGCGAGTTGGACGAGGAGGTCCGCGCCCTGATCGCCGAGCACGGCATCCGCAACGCGCTGCTGACCTCGGTGGCCCCCACCGGCACGATTTCCCTGGTGGCCGACAACGTCAGCAGCGGCATCGAGCCGGTGTTCGCGCTGGCCTATACCCGCAAGGTGCTGCAGCCCGACGGCACCCGCACCGAGGAGGAGGTGTCGGACTACGCACTGCGCCGCTTCCGCCTGCAATTCGGCGAGGACGCGCCGCTGCCCGGCTATTTCGTGACCGCGCAGGATCTGACGCCCGCCGAGCACGTCCGCATGCAGGCCGCCGTGCAGCGCTATGTGGACAGCGCCATCAGCAAGACGGTGAACGTGCCGGAGGACATCGGCTTCGAGGCGTTCCAGGAGGTTTACCTCGACGCCTACCGCAGCGGCTGCAAGGGCTGCACGACGTATCGCCCGAACGCCATCACCGGCTCGGTGCTGGAGGTGAAGCCGCCGGTAGCGCCACCCGCGCCCGCCCCTGTGTCTTCGATGACGTCGCTCACCGACCTGATGGTGCGTTCGGACAAGCTGATCGGCGCGACCTACAAGCTACGCTGGCCCGACAGCGAGCACGCCATGTATGTGACCGTGAACGACGTCGAGTTGGATGGGGTGCGCCGCCCGTTCGAGGTGTTCGTGAACTCCAAGAACCTGGAGCATTACGCCTGGGTCGTGGCGCTCACCCGCATGATCAGTGCCGTGTTCCGCCGCGGTGGCGAGGTCGCCTTCGTGGCCGAGGAGCTAAAGCAGGTGTTCGACCCGCGGGGCGGCCAATGGAGCAATGGCCACTACGTGCCGTCGCTGGTCGCCGCGATCGGCGAGGTGCTGGAGCGCCACATGCGGGAGACCGGATTCCTACAGGCTGCCGACTTGCCGGTGATCGACCGCATGGAGGTGAAGGCGGCAGCCCCGCCAGCCCCGGAACCGCCGGCAGCCCCGGCGACGGCGGTGACGCATCTCGGTCCGCTCTGCCCCAAATGCAGCCAGCCGGGCCTGGTGCGGGAGGCCGGCTGCCTGAGCTGCATGCATTGCGGATGGTCGAAGTGTAGCTGAGCAGGAAGCCCGCCACACCTCTCCCTGGTTCTTCTCCTCTCCCGTCCTTCACGGGAGAGGGTCGGGGTGAGGGGCTTTGACGCCACACACCGCAGTGTGCGGTCTGCCGTCAGCCACAAAACCACCACCGGCTTCCGCGCTACGCAATTGCTAAGACACAGCGATTAATGATCTTTTAACGAGTTTTTCTCGGTTGCTACGGTTTGTCTCGCCGCAGTCGCCGGGCAGAGAGAAACGGTTCGAACCGTCCGTCGAAACAGTCGCCCGTTTTCCCCGGCGGCTACTTTTATCCTATGTTATGACATTGCGCCGCGCCACCGGAGATTCGTTGCGCTTGCCTATAAGATCGCCTCGACGTTTTTTCCGCGTCGATGCAAGCAACGACCTCGACGCGCACTTTGCCGATCACCCTATTGGCCGCAGCAGGTTTCCTGTCTTCGTCCGGCGCCCGGGTGGTGGATTCACTGTTGGACGTCATTGCGCGTGACTTCCATGTGGGCATCCCCCTCGTGGCGATCATCCTAGCCGCGTTCACTCTGCCGTACGGCCTGCTTCAGCTCGTCGTCGGGCCGGTGGCCGACCGGGTCGGCAAGGCGCGGGTGCTCACCGGCGCGCTGGTGGCCTACTCGCTTGCGACCGCCGGTTGCGCGTTCGCGCCGGACTTGGAATCGCTCACCGTGCTCCGCGCCCTATCCGGAGGCGCCAGCGCAGGCCTGATCCCGGTTTGCCTTGCCTATATCGGGGACGCCACCGCCTATCACGAGCGGCAGATCACCCTGAGCCGGTTCCTGAGCGGCGTCGTGTTCGCGCAGATCCTGGCCGGACCCATTGGCGGTATCTTCGGACAGTTCATCAGTTGGCGAGGCGTGTTCCTCGTGCTTGCCGCGGCGGCGCTGGCGCTTGCTTTCAGCGTGCTCTGGCATCTGCGGCGTTATCCACCGGCGAGAGTTGAGGCCGTGCCAGCCCGAAGCTACGCCGGACTGTTATCGCGCCGCTGCCGGGGCCTGTTGTTGCTGACCACGTGGGATGGGGTGGTGTTCACGGGCACGGTGCCGTTCATCGCGCCCTTCCTGCACGAGCGGTTCGGTCTGTCCTACGCGCTCGTCGGGTTGGTGCTGGCATGTTTCGGGCTTGGGACGCTGATCTACATCCGCACCGCCAAACGCATGATCCCGCTGCTGGGCGAACGAGGCCTGGTGATATACGGCGGGCTCGTCGGCGCGGCCGGGATGGCGATCGTGGCCGTCGGCGGCAACGTGCTGGTTTACGTGCTGGCCGAAATCCTGCTCGGCCTCGGCTATTTCATGCTGCATTCCGTATTGCAGGCGCGGGCCACCGAGATGCTGCCCGGCGCACGCAGCACCGCCACCTCCGGGTTCGCCTTCATGCTGTTCATGGGACAGGCCGTGGGCGCCTTGGCCTGCGCCCGGGGCATCGAGCTCGTCGGCTACCGCGCTGTGTTCGCCATGGATGCCGCCGGAATGCTGCTGCTGGGGGTGATGCTGTGGCGCTTATTCGGCACCGTTGCAGGATGACGGCGGCGCCGGGGCGGTCGCGAAATCCAGCAGGCACGGGCCGAACCGGCGGCTGAACGTGGCGCCGATCCCGCCGGCATGACCGGTGAGCCCGGCGGGGCGGTCGATCAACAGCAACGCCGCCATCCTGGGCCGCAGCCGTTGGAACAATTGGGCCCGGGTCTCCGCGTCCGACATGAACGCGTCGCCGGCAAACTGCACGATGGCGACCCGGGTGCGGGCGGGCTGGGCGTCCGCCATCAGGGCGCGCAGATCGTCGTCCTGCGCGGTCAGGTTAGGACTGGCCCCGGAGCCATGCGCCGCCGGGGAGACGGCAATCACGACGTCGGCCAGCCCCGCCGTGTCCAGCATCTGCAGCGACGTCCAAGCGCCGCGGGAATCGCCGGCCGCCACCACCAGCCGGTAGCCGGAGTGGCGCAGCACCGGCAGCTCGTCCCGCAGCCAGCCGGCCGCTCGGATCGGATTGTCCACCAGCGGCGCGCGGTCGAACCGGATCACGTCGAACCCGGCGTCGTTGAACGCGCGCAGGTACGGCGGCGGCTGCAACCCGCGCGCGTCCACCCCGGCGGCGAAGGTGCCGATCGACCACACCACCACGCCCCGCGCGGCCGCCGGTCCATGCCATAGGAATCGTTCGTCCGGCACGAAGCCGTAGTTGATGGTGTCCACCAGCGGGCCAGGGGGCAGAGGCGGGTGCCACTCACGACCGGGCCACACGATGGAAAGATCCTCGGCATACGGGCGGCAGGCGGTGCCACCATGGTCGGTGCACAGCTGGACGGCCCGGTCCACTGCCGCCGGGATGGTCTGGCCGCCGGAGTACCACCCCATCTTGCCGTTGCTGCCGACGGCGAACACGCGCGGCGTGTTGGTCAACAGCCAATCGGCATAGGCCGCGCGCCCGGCCGCATCCAACCCGGGCACCGCGGCCGAGTCCACGACGGGCTGAGCCTGGGCCACTCCCGCCAGCAGCAGCCAACCCACGATCCACAAACGCCGCATATGCTTGCCGCCTCCACGCTTCGGGTCTATGCGCGAGCATTGGACCTTTGTCGGAGTATCACCCCAGCCATGCCCGTGCGAGATGTGAAAAAAGTGGTGCTCGCCTATTCCGGCGGGCTCGACACGAGCGTGATCCTGCGTTGGCTGCAGACCACCTATGGCTGTGAGGTCGTGACCTTCACCGCCGATCTCGGCCAGGGCGAGGAGCTGGAGCCGGCGCGGCGCAAGGCCGAGATGTTCGGCGTGAAGCAGATCTTCGTCGAGGATGTGCGCGAGGAGTTCGTGCGCGACTTCGTGTTCCCGATGTTCCGCGCCAACACGCTGTATGAGGGCCAGTACCTGCTGGGCACCTCCATCGCCCGGCCGCTGATCGCCAAGCGCCAGATCGAGATCGCCGAGCAAGTCGGGGCCGATGCGGTCGCCCACGGCGCCACCGGCAAGGGCAACGACCAGGTGCGGTTCGAGATCGCGTACTACGCGCTGAAGCCGGACGTGACCGTGATCGCTCCCTGGCGCGAGTGGGACCTCACCAGCCGCACCCGCCTGCTGGAGTTCGCCGAGCAGAACCAGATCCCGGTCACCAAGGACAAGCGCGGCGAGGCGCCGTTCTCGGTGGACGCCAACCTCCTGCACAGCTCGAGCGAGGGCAAAGTGCTCGAGGACCCGGCGGAAGAGGCGCCCGAATTCGTCTACCAGCGCACCATCCGCCCGGAGGACGCGCCCGACAAGGCGACGGTGATCAGCGTGGAGTTCGAACAGGGCGATGCGGTAGCAATCGACGGCGTGCGCCTGTCCCCGGCCTCGCTGCTGACCCGGCTGAACGAGTTGGGGCGCGCCAACGGCATCGGTCGGCTGGACCTGGTGGAGAACCGCTTCGTCGGCATGAAGTCCCGCGGGGTGTACGAGACGCCCGGCGGCACGATCCTGCTGCAGGCGCATCGGGGCATCGAGAGCATCACCCTCGACCGGGAGGCAGCGCACCTCAAGGACGAGCTGATGCCGCGCTACGCCGAGCTGATCTACAACGGCTTCTGGTTCAGCCCGGAGCGCCGCATGCTGCAGGCCGCCATCGACGTCAGCCAGCAGAGTGTGTCCGGCGTGGTGCGGCTGAAGCTGTACAAGGGCAACGTGACCGTGGTCGGCCGCGAGAGCCCGAACAGCCTGTACTCGACCCGGGTCGTGACCTTCGAGGACGATCAAGGCGCCTATGACCAGGTAGACGCCGGCGGCTTCATCAAGCTGCAGGCCCTGCGCTTGCGGCTAGGTGCCTCGATCGGGCGGAAAGGCGGAATGCTCTAACTCGGTGTTAGTTCCTCCCCTGTGCAGCGGGGGAGGGGGACCATGCGAGCATGGTGGAGGGGGCGCAGCCACACACTCGGCGGGTGCCCCGCGCCCCTTCCGTCGGCTTCGCCGCTGCGCAGGGGAGGAACGCCAACTGCGATGACCCTCCCCAAGGGAGACGGCTCACCAGTCTAGTAAACCGCCGTCTCCCGCATCGGCTCCCCACGCGCGATCCGGTCGAAACCCAGCGGTGCCAGGTCCAGCGCACGATACCCACCATGCACCACCAGTTCCGCCACCGCCCGCCCGGTCGCCGGCGAATGCATTACGCCATGGCCCGAAAACCCCGTCGCATAGATCAGGTTCGACTGCGCCGTGTCCGGTCCGACGATCCCGTTATGGTCCAGCAGGTTCATCTCGTAATGCCCCGCCCAAGACCGCACCATCCGCAACTGCTCCATTGCCGGCACCCGGTGCGCCAACGCCGGCCACACCACCTCGTCGAACAGATAATGGTCCGGCTCGAAATCCTCGCCCGGGTGGCTGTCCTGCTCGGGCGGCGGCTGGATGCCGCAGATGAAGCCATCGCCCTCGGGCCGGATCCACAGCCCCGTCGTGTCGAACAGCATCGGCATATCCCGCGCCTCGAGCGGCCCCTTCACCACGAACACCGTCCGCTTGCGCGGCTCCACCGGCAGCGCCGCACCCCATAGCCGCGCCAGTGCGCCCGACCGTGGCCCCGCCGCGCACACCACGGTGCCGCACGCGATCCGCCCGCCATCCGCCGTCCGCACCGCCTCGACTCGCGATGGCCCGGTTTCCACCGACACCACCTCGGCCTGGCGAAACACCACGCCCGCCGCCTTGGCCGCCCGGCGCACCGCTGCCAGCAGAAGATGCGCGTCGAACCAGCCCTCACCGGCGAGCCCCAGCGTGGCACCCGCGATGCCGTCCGCGTTCAGCCACGGGTAGCGTGCCGCCAAAACCGCCGGGTCGAGCCATGCGACATCGGCGCCCTCCGCCACCACCCCGGCCTGCGCCCGGCGAGCGGCCCCCTCGGTCTCGGGCGTGGCGAGGATGAGGTAGCCGCGTTCCGTCAACCCCACCTCCGCCTCCGGACCGAAGCGTTCGGGCAAGCTGCGCAGGAAGCGGAAGCCGAACTGCGACATGCGGGCGTTCAGCGCCGTACTGAACTGCTGCCGGATGCTGGCCGCGGATAGCGTGGTGGATGCGGTGCGGAACGTCATGTCCCGCTCCAGCACCAGCACGGACCCGGTGAACCCCAACTCGCGCAGAAAAAAGGCCGTGCAAGTGCCGATGATACCGCCGCCGATGATCACCACGTCAGCCAGGCCGTCGTCACTCGCCGTCATCGTGTGATTGCCTTACCGTGTCCGAACCGATCGGGAGATTCCATGCATGCCGCGCGCCATTCTCGCCCTGTTCGCAGCTGGCCTGTTCGCCACTCACTCCGCCGCCGCCCAAACTAAAGTCGTGTTCGGCACCGACTGGCTCGCCGAGGCGGAGCATGGTGGCTTCTACCAAGCCCTCGCACTCGGCTTTTACAAAAAGCACGGATTGGACGTGACGATCCGCATGGGCGGCCCGCAGGTCAACCCGCCGCAGCAGGTCGCGGCCGGGGTAGTGGACTTCCAACTCTCCTCCGGCAGCTTCGCCGCGATGTCGATGGCGCAGCAGGGCATCCCCGTGCTGGCGGTGGCGGCGTTCTTCCAGAAAGACCCGGAGGTGCTGATCTCCCACCCCAATACCGGGACCGACACGATCGCCGAGATGAAGGGCAAGCCTATCATGATCTCGGCCGCCAACCGCACCGGGTCATGGCTATTCCTGCAGGCGAAGTTCGGCTTCACCGACAGCCAGATCCGCCCGTACAATTTCTCCGTCGCGCCGTTCCTGGCGGACCCGAACAGCATCGAGATCGGCTTTGTCTCCTCCGAACCGTACCAGATCGAAAAGGCCGGCGGCTTCAAGCCCGTGGTCAACCTGCTGGCGGACAATGGCTATGACGGCTATTCCACCGTCATCCTCGCCCCATCCCGCATGGTGCAGCAGCACCCGGACACCGTGCGCGCGTTCATCGAGGCCTCGATCGAAGGCTGGCGCAGCTACATGGACAACCCGGCGCCCGGCGATGCGCTGATCCGCAAGGACAACCCCGATATCACCCAGGACGTGCTGGACAATTCGGTGAAGGTGATGCGCGAGAACGGCATCGTCGACTCGGGTGACAGCAAGACTCTGGGCCTGGGCGCGATGACGGATGCGCGGTGGAAGGGCTTCTTCGACACCATGGTGCAGGCCGGCCTGTACAAACCGGACCTGGACTATCACAAGGCCTACACTTTGCAGTTCGTGAACCAACACTACGGGCTGGCCCAGTAGCGCGTGGCCGGCGTACTGCTCAGCCTCCGCGGCGTAGGGAAAACCTTTCCCAACCGCACGGTGGCGTTGGCCGGGATGGAATTGGACGTGCGGCAGGGCGAGTTCGTCAGCCTGCTCGGCCCCTCCGGCTGCGGCAAATCCACGGCGCTGCGCCTGATCGCCGGGCTGGCCGCCCCCAGCACCGGGCA
This sequence comes from uncultured Acetobacteraceae bacterium, assembly GCA_964247805.1. Lineage (GTDB taxonomy): Bacteria > Pseudomonadota > Alphaproteobacteria > Acetobacterales > Acetobacteraceae > LMUY01. The sequence goes on from CAXTWC010000048.1 coordinate 10,409, forward strand.
GGTGCAGTGGGAGGGTGAGCCGCCCCGCCTCGGTTTCGTATTCCAGGAACCGACGCTGATGCCGTGGCGCACCGTATCCGGCAACGTGCAATTGCCGCTGCAAATGGCCGGCCTGCCGCGGCGCGAAACCGCCCCTCGCGTGGCCGAAGCGCTCGCCCGTGTCGGCCTGACCGGGTTCGAGCGCGCCTACCCCCGCGAGCTGTCCGGCGGCATGCGCATGCGCGTGTCCATCGCCCGCGCCATCGCGACCCGGCCGCATGTGCTGCTGATGGACGAACCGTTCGCCGCGCTGGACGAGATCACCCGCGCCCGGCTCAACGACGATTTGCTGCGGCTATGGGAGGAGGGCGGCCTGACCGTGATCTTCGTGACCCACAGCGTGTACGAATCCGTCTACCTGTCCAGCCGCATCGTGGTCATGGCGCCGCGCCCCGGCCGCGTGGTGGCCGACCTCCCCCTGCAAGCCCCCGCCGCGCGCGACGAGGCATATCGCCTGGCGCCGGGCTACATCGCCGATTGCGGCCGCGTCTCGGCCGCCCTCCGGAGTGCCATGTCCGATGCGTAGGACCCGCCTAATCCTCGCCGTGCTGCCGTTGCTGGTGGGTGTCGGTGTGCTGCTGGCGTGGGAGGCGGTGGTGCGGCTGAACGACATCCCGCCCTATATCCTTCCCGGCCCATGGCAGATTGCGGGCAAGCTCGTCACGGATTGGGGCACGCTCTCCGGCTCGTTGCTGGTGACGTTGCAGGTGACGGGGCTGGCCCTGGCCGCGGCGGTGATCGGCGGTGGCGGGCTGGCCGTGTTGTTCGCCCAGTCGCGCTGGATCGAGGCGAGCCTGTTCCCCTACGCCGTGATCCTGCAGGTCACACCCATCATCGCGATCGCGCCGCTGATCCTGATCTATGTCCGCAATACCGAAGTGGCTTTGCTGATCTGCGCCTGGCTGGTCGCGTTCTTCCCCATCCTGTCCAACACCACGCTCGGCTTGAACTCGGTGGATCCCAACATGCTGGACCTGATGCGGCTGTATCGCGCCCGCCGTGGCCAGGTCCTGTGGTATCTCCGCCTCCCCGCCGCGATGCCTTATTTCCTCGGTGGACTGCGCATCGCCGGTGGTCTCAGCCTGATCGGCGCCGTGGTGGCCGAATTCACCGCCGGCACCGCGACCGCCGGTACCGGGCTCGCCTACCGCATCCTGGAGAGTGGCTACCGGCTCGACATCCCACGCATGTACGCCGCGTTGGTGCTGCTCTCGTTGAGCGGGGTCGCGATCTATGGCGTGCTCAGCCTGCTCTCATGGCTGATCCTGCATCGCTGGCATGAAAGTGCGCTTAGGCGTGACCTATGAGCCTTCACTCCACAGGGCTGCCAAGCCGGGTATCCCGCTCGCGATCCGACCCTCACCCAGCGTCACGGTTTCTCGTCCTCGTTCCCATCCACCTCCAAAGCCGCAGGTAGATCTTGTCCACATCCCATGCCATGCCGCCGGTCTATATCGACTTCCTGAACCGGTTCGACGTCGAGGAACTCCACCTCACGGATGCCGAGATCATCGGCGCGATCGAGACCCAGCTCCGACTGCAGGGCGAAGGTAAAACCTATATCCAGCCCCGCGTGTTCCTCGAGCCCGGCGTGGCGCGGGGCCATTTCAACGTGCTGCGGGGCGCCATCGGGGCGGAGATCAATCGCGCCGGCGTGAAGGTGGTGGGCGATTTCGTCGACAACTACCAGCTCGGCTATCCCAGCGAACTCGCCACCCTCCTGCTGCTCGACCCGGCGATGGGCGCCCCCCGCGCCATCATCGAGGCGTCCGGCATCACCGACATGCGGACCGGCGCCGTGACGGCGGTGGGCGCCAAATACCTGGCGCGCAAGGATAGCAAGATCCTGGGCCACATCGGCGCCCGCGGGTCGGCTTACTGGAATGTCCGCCTGCTCGACAGCCTGTTCCACTTCGACGAGATCCGCGTCCATTCTCGCCGCCCCGAGAGCCGCAACGCGTTCGCCGAACGGCTGTCGCAGGACCTCGGTAAGCCAGTCACCGCCACCGAGGATTGGCAGACCGCGTTGGAAGGGGCCGACATCGTCGTCGAAGCCTCCCGCCTCGTGTCGCCCGAGCCGCTGCTGAAAACGAGTTGGATCAAGCCGGGCGCGCTGGTGATGCCGTACGGTACGCAGAGTGCTGTCGAGCCCGACCTGACGGACATCATGTCCAAGCTGATCGTCGACGATTGGGGCCAGTGCGCCAACAGCAAATGGGGCGCGCTACGGGCGCATGTGGATTCCGGCAAGCTGAGCGAACAGACGCTGCATGCCGAGATGGGGCAGATCGTCGCGGGCCTGAAGCCGGGTCGCGAGACGGCGGACGAGCGCATCCTGTTTTGGCATCGCGGCCTGTCGCTGTCGGACATCGCGCTCGGCCACGCGATGCTGGAGAAAGCCAAGCAGCTAGGGATCGGCCAGCGGTTGCGTTTCTGCTGACGGCGGGACTGGCCGTTGGACGAACGCCGCGCCACACCGCATCATGCCGGTAGCAGCACGAGGTGAGCGATGATCCGCACAGGTGAGGCCTATCGCGACGGCATCCGGGACGGCCGCGAGGTCTGGATGGATGGCGAGCGCGTGCCCGACGTCACCCGCCACCCGGCACTGAAACCGATCATCGACATCAAGGCCCGCATGTACGACATGGCCTTCGAAGCCGTGCATCAGGACACGCTGACCTACGTCGCCGATAACGAGCGCAAGTCCATCTTCAACCGCCCACCCACCGAACAGAAGGACTGGACGGACAAGCTCGCTGCCGTGGACCTGGTGCTGAAGGATATCGGCGGCGTCGTGACCCGGGTGGGCGATGAGACGGTGGGCGAGATGTGGTCCCTGCAGGACGGGCGGGACGTGCTGGCCGAGATCAGCCCGGATTTCGCCGACAACATCGACCGCCACATCCTGGCCGTGCGCGACAACGACGTGTTCCACGTGTCCGCCAACACGGATCCCAAGGGGGACCGCTCGTTGGCGCCGCAGGACCAGGATCCGGACCTGATGGTGCACGTGACCAAGGAGACCGACGCCGGCATCATCATCCGCGGTGCCAAGTATGAAACTGCCGCGCCTTATGCCGACCAGGCGTTCCTGAAGCCGACCTTTGGCGCCTGGGCGAACGACACGCTGTCCGACTACGCCGTCGGCTGCATCGTGAAGATGGGCGCACCCGGCGTGAAGCACATCTGTCGCGCCGGGTTCGCGGGCAAGGGGTCGGCGGCGGACTACCCGCTGGCCAGCCGCTTCGACGAAGTGGAGGCGCTGGTCGTTTTCGACGACGTGCTGATCCCGTGGGAGGACGTGTTCTTCTACCGCCACACCCGGGCCGCGCAGTTCATCCGCGGCACGCTGCACCGCTACTCGGCGTTCCCGTTCACGCTGCGGCTGATGTACGTGGCCGACATGATGATCGGCGCTGCGTTGTGGAACGCCAAGCAGACCGGGCTCGACAAGCTGCAGAGCGTGCGGGAGAAGCTGGCCGACCTGGTGTGCTATCGGGAGGGGATCAACGCGCACCTGACCGCCTCCATCGCCATGGCGCAGCGCAGCCCGGCGGGGTTGCTGATGCCGCACCAATCGATGCTGATGGCCGGCCGGGTCTTCGCGTGCTCCGGCTTGCCTGCGATGATGCATGTGGCGCGCGAGCTGTGCGGCGGACAGATCTGCGTGACTCCGAACAGCGCCGCGTTTGATGCGGAGGGTTCGGGCGGTTGGCTGAAGAAGTTCTACACGCTGAACGACAACTGGCAGTCGGAGGACCGGCGCAAGATCCTGGCGTTTGCGCGGGACCTGCTGAACTCGGATTATGCCGGTCACCGATTGACCTTCGCGCAGTTCGCGCAGGCGCCGCATTTCAACCATTTGGCGGCGGTGTACAACAGCTTCGATTTCAGCGGCCCGTTGGACTTCGTGCGCAAGGCCGCAAGTTTGTCGGACCGGGTGACGGGCTAGCGGCCGCAATGCAAGCGGCCCCAGGCTGCCGGCGCGCGTCGACCTGATGCGCGGCGCGTTTACCTTATCTTATTACACCGGCTACATACTGGCCGCAGCACCGGCCGGGCACATCTGCACTTCATGCTCATCGACTTCCTAGACGCGACCGCAGCGACGGACTTCCACGCCGATATCTGCCTCGTAGGGTCGGGTGCGGCCGGGCTGACCTTGGCGGCTCACCTGGCGGGGCTGCATGTGCTCGTCGTCGAGGCTGGCGGCCGCCGCCCGGCCAGCGACGGCGGCAACTGGCTGGCTGGGGAGGTCGCCGACTGGGCCTTCACCGGCTTCGAAAGCGGCCGGAACCGCAGCTATGGCGGCGCCACCAAGCGTTGGTATGGGCAATGTATCCGCCTCGACCCGATCGATTTCGAGCGGCGGGATTGGGTGCCCCATAGCGGCTGGCCCATCACGGCCGAGGAACTCGACCCGTATTACGACCGGGCCGAAAGCTTCGTGGGGCTCGGCAGCACACTCTACGACTCCCGCATCTGGCCCCGCTCCGGCATCCCCGACCCGGCGTTCGACGGCGACGTGCAGGCGAAGTTCACCGCCTACATGCCGCAGCCCGACTTCACCAAGCTGCTCGGCCGCAATTTCGTGCGGCAACCCTCGGTCGACATTCTGGTGAACGCCGCCGCCACCTGCATCGAACTCGACAGCAACGGGCGACAGGTGACCGGGCTGGCGATCCGCGCGCGGTCCGGCAAGCAGGGCCGGGTGCGTGCCCGCGCCTTCGTGCTGTGCGGCGGCGGGATCGACAATCCGCGCCTGATGTTGGCCTCCAACACCGTCATCCCTGACGGCGTGGGCAATGCGAAGGACCTGGTCGGGCGGTTCTTCCAGGATCACCCAAGTGGCACCACCGGCACCCTGGCCACCACCAAGGCGGCTACCGTGCAGCACCAGTTCCGCAAGCTGCGCCAGCACGGGGTGACCTTCTGGCCCAAGCTCGCGTTGACGGAGGCGGCGCAGCGGCGGGAGCGCGCCCTGAACGCCAACGCGTTGATGCTATACGACTACGCCGACGACTCCCCCCTGACCCGGGCGAAGGCGGTGGTGGAAACGGTGCAGGCCCGCAAGCCCGCTGCCCTGGCCCGGGAAGGCGGCCGGCTGCTGCGTCACGCGCCGGAGCTCGCCGCCCGCATGGCCCACACGGTCGCCACCGGGAAGGCGCCTATCTTCAAGCCGAGCCGGGTCATGCTCAAGACCCATGTGGAGCAGCGCCCCGACCCGCTGAACCGCATCACCCTGTCGAACGAGCGCGATGCATTCGGCCTGCCGCTGCCCCGGCTGGCCTGGCGGGTGCATGCCGAGGAACTGCGCACCATGCGCTGCATCACCGAGGCGGTCGGCCGCGCGTTCCACCGTCTCGGCTGGGGGGAGATGACGGTATCTCCTTGGCTCGACCAGGAGGCGGAGGCTGCGCGGCCCGAGCTGGAGGATACCTACCATCACCACGGCACCACCCGCATGGCCGCGTCCGAGGCGGAGGGAGTGACCGATCCAGACTGTCTGGTATTCGGCACAGAAAACCTGTATGTAGCCGGAAGTTCACTTTTTCCAACATCCGGCTACGCTAACCCGACGCTCACGATCATTGCTTTGGCGGTTCGGCTCGGTGACACGTTGCGGCAGCGTTTGGGGACAAGGAGCGCGGAGGGGATGGGGTGAGCATGGCGCCGCCTGTCGCATCGGTCGTGATCTGCACCTACAACCGGCTCCGCATGCTGGAGCGGGCGGTCGCAAGCTGTCTGCGCGACGCGACGGCACGCGGCACCCCGTTCGAGTTGGTGATCGCCGACAACAGTCCCTCCGGCCACGCGCGCGACCTGGCCGCCGGGCTGGCCGCGTCCGGCGCATCCGTGCGCTGGGTGCACGCCTCGCCGCCCAACATCTCCGTCGCCCGTAACGCCGGCCTGCAGACTGCCACCGCGCCGTTGGTGGCATTCATGGACGACGATCTGGAGTTGGAGCGCGGCTGGCTCGACCACCTGATGGACACGCTGGAGCAATCCGGCGCCGACGTGGTGCTCGGCCCGGTGCGCCCGCGGTTCGAGGGCGGCTGCCCCACCTGGGACCCGGCGGGCTCGCGCTACACCCGCGTGCTCGCTAGCGCGTCCGGCACGTCGGTGATCGCGGGCGGGGCCGGGCAAGGCGGGCGGTTCGTGGTGAGCACTGCCTCCTCGTTATGGCGCCGCGCAACGTGTTTCACCGACCCCGAGCCGTTCGACCCGGCGTTCGGTGCCTCTGGTGGCGAGGATCTGGACCTGTTCCTGCGCCTGCAATCTCGCGGCTGCCGCTTCGTTTGGTGCGCCGAGGCTGGCGTATGGGAGACCATCCCCGCCAGCCGCACGCAGTTACGGTTCGTCGCCACGCGCGAGTTCACGGGCGCGCAGGTCTACACCGCGCTCAGTGTCCGCCACTCCACCGCGCCACTGATCCGCACCGCCGACATCATGGCGCGCGGCGCGGTCCAGACAGTCTTGGGCGTGGGGGGAGTCTTGGTCGCTGCCGCCCTGGTCCCGCTCACGGGCACAGCCGGACGACAGCGCCTGGTGCACCACATACTCGGAGCGGCGGCCGGCGCCGGCAAGCTGTTTTGGTGGCGCAAGGTGCCGCTGTATCACGTCGAGAAAGCCCCGGCGGCAGCATAGTCCATCCATCGTTCCTCCCCCGCTTCGCAGGGGAGGAACGCTCGCTGGGCTAGTTCTTCGCCTTGTCCACCAGCGCGTTCTGCTTGATCCACGGCATCATGCCGCGCAGGGTCTCGCCGACTTGCTCGATCTGGTGCTCCGCCATGCGGCGACGGGTGGCTTTGAAGCTCGACTGGTTCACCTTGTTCTCCAGCATCCAGTCACGCGCGAACCGGCCGGATTGGATGTCGGCCAGCACCCGCTTCATCTCGGCCTTGGTCTCCGACGTGATGATGCGCGGGCCGGAGATATACTCGCCGTACTCCGCGGTGTTGGAGATGGAGTAGTTCATGTTCGCGATACCGCCCTCGTAGATCAGGTCCACGATCAGCTTCACCTCGTGCAGGCACTCGAAATACGCCATCTCGGGGGCGTAACCCGCTTCCACCAGCGTCTCGAACCCGCCCTTGATCAGCTCCACCAGGCCGCCGCACAGCACGACCTGCTCACCGAACAGATCGGTCTCGCACTCTTCCTTGAACGTCGTCTCGATGATGCCGGCGCGTCCGCCGCCGATAGCGCTGGCGTAGGACAGCGCGATTTCCAGCGCGTTGCCGGACGGATCCTGTGACACCGCAACCAGGCAGGGCACGCCGCCGCCGCGCTGGTATTCGCTGCGCACGGTGTGGCCGGGGCCCTTCGGCGCGATCATGAACACGTCGATGTCCGGCCGCGGGTCGAGCAGGTTGAAGTGCACGTTCAGCCCGTGCGCGAAGGCGAGCGCCGCACCCGGCTTCATGTTCGGGCCGAGCTTCTCGCGGTACAGGTCGCCCTGGATCTCGTCCGGGGTCAGCACCATCACGACGTCGGCCTGCTTGGCGGCGTCCGCCGGGTCCATGACCTTCAGCCCGACGGCCTCGGCCTTCTTCACGCCCACCGACCCGGCGCGTAGGCCGACGATGACGTTGGTCACGCCGCTGTCGTGCAGGTTCTGCGCATGGGCATGGCCCTGGCTGCCGAAGCCGATGATGGCGACGGTCTTCGCCTTGATCAGGCTGACGTCGGCATCCCGGTCGTAATAAACGCGCATTCTTTCAACTCCACTAAGAAAAAAGCCCTCTCCCACTGGGAGAGGGTTGGGCGAGGGAGCTTCGCTGGCAGCCCGTAAGATCCCTCACCCCGGCCCTCTCCCAGGGGGAGAGGGAGAAGCCAAGAGGTTAGAGGGTGTTTGTCCCCCGGCTGATCGCCGCGACGCCGCTGCGCGACACTTCGGCCAAGCCCAACGGCCGCATCAGCGCGATGAACGCGTCGATCTTCTCCGTCCCGCCCGTCATCTCGAATACGAAGCTGGTCACCGTCGCATCCACTACCCGCGCCCGGAAGGCATCGGCGATGCGCAAACTCTCGCTGCGTTCGGTCCCCGTCGCCAACACCTTGATCAGGGCCAATTCCCGCGCGATGTGCGGGCCCTCCCGGGTTAGATCCGCGACCTTGTACACCGGGATCAGCCGGTCCAATTGCGCCTTGATCTGCGCGATCACCATCTCGGTGCCGGACGTCACCACGTTGATCCGGCTGCGGCCGCGGTCGTCACTCACCGGCGCCACCGTCAGGCTGTCGATATTGTAACCGCGGCCGCTGAACAGGCCGATCACGCGGGCCAGCACGCCAGCCTCGTTCTCCACCAGCACCGAGAAGGTGGCGGATTGCAGGGGCGCGTCCATCAGACCAGCATCATCCCGGCATCCGTCAGCCCGGCGGCCCGCGCCTCGCCGCCTGGGCCGAGGATCATCTCGTTATGCGCCGCACCCGACGGGATCATCGGGTAGCAATTCTCCGTCTGGTCCACGCAGATGTCCGCGATCACCGGGCCCGGCGTGGCCAGCATCCGCTCGATCACGCCGTCCAACTCGCCCAGGCACGTGGCGCGCAGCCCGGTACCGTGGAACGCCTCCGCCAGCTTCACGAAGTCGGGCAGGGATTCGCTGTAGCTCTCGCTATAGCGCGCGCCATGCAGCAATTCCTGCCACTGGCGCACCATGCCCATATACTGGTTGTTCAGGATGAACACTTTCACCGGCAGTCGATACTGCGCCAGCGTCGCCATCTCCTGGATGTTCATCAGGATGGACGCCTCGCCCGCGATGTCGATGCACAGCGCGTCCGGATGCGCGATTTGCACCCCCATCGCTGCCGGCAAGCCGTAGCCCATCGTTCCGAGCCCGCCGGAGGTCATCCAGCGGTTGGGTTTCTCGAACCCGAAATGCTGGGCCGCCCACATCTGGTGCTGCCCCACCTCGGTCGAGATGTACGTGTCCCGCCCCTCGCACGCCGCGCGCAACTGGCGCAGTGCGTGCTGCGGCTTGATGATGGCGCCCGGCGCCATGTCCTGCTCGTAGCGCATGCAATCCGTCTCGCGCCACTTATCGATTTGCCGCCACCATGCGGTCAGCGCGGTGCGGTCCTGCTCCTGCGGGTCCTCGCGCCAGGCGGCGATCATGGCGCGCAGGATCTGCCCGGCGTCGCCCACCACCGGCACGTCCACCGCCACGTTCTTGTTGATGGAGGACGGGTCGATGTCGCAATGAATCTTCTGCGCATGCGGCGCGAACGCATCGAGCCGCCCCGTCACCCGGTCGTCGAACCGGGCGCCGATGTTCAGCATCACGTCGCAGCCATGCATGGTCAGGTTGGCCTGCACCGTGCCGTGCATCCCGAGCATGCCCAGGAACTGCGGATCGGACGCCGGGTAGGCCCCCAGCCCCATCAACGTGGACGTGCAGGGCGCCCCCGTCAGCCGCACCAACTCGCACAGTGCGTCCGAGGCATTGGCATTGATCACGCCGCCGCCGCTGTAGATCACTGGGCGACGCGCACCCTTCAGCAACGCCACGGCCCGGCGGACCTGGGCCATATCCGGCTCGGTGCGCGGGCGGTAGGAGCGATGCGGCTCCGTCGACTTCGGCGTGTAGGGGGCCGAGGCGATCAGCACGTCCTTCGGCAGGTCGATCACCACCGGGCCCGGCCGGCCGCCGGCGGCAATGGCGAACGCCTCGTGCACCACGCGCGCCAGATCCTCGCCGCGCTTGACCAAGTAATTGTGCTTGGTCGCGGGACGGGTGATGCCGGTCGTGTCCGCCTCCTGGAAGGCGTCGTTGCCGATCAGGTGCGTCGGCACCTGGCCCGTCAGGCAGACGATGGGGATGCTGTCCATCAACGCGTCCACCAGCCCGGTGACGGCGTTGGTCGCACCCGGGCCGCTGGTGACCAGCACCACGCCCACCTTGCCGGTGGAGCGGGCATAGCCCTCGGCCGCATGCACCGCCGCCTGCTCGTGGCGAACGAGGATGTGGCGGATCGCGTTCTGCTTGAAAATGGCGTCGTAAATCGGCAGCACAGCCCCGCCCGGGTAGCCGAAAATCACCTCCACGCCCTGGTCCTTCAGGGCCTGCAGGAGGATTTCAGCGCCGGGGCGGCGGGCGGAACTGTGCTGTGTCATAAACTATGTCCTAAGCGGCGGCCGGCAGAGGGTCAACCAGCGGGGTTAAGAAACTGCTGCATACCTGCCATCCACCTTTCTGAAAGTTGCTCCAGACCGCTGAATCGAGCATTGATCTTTTCCGTGCGGGTTGCCTCCGCCATTGGCTGGTGCCGGAACCAGGTTGCCTGCCGCTTGGTATACTGCCCTGTCGCCAGCACGGCCCGGCGGCCAGCTTCCGCCAGCAGGGTTTCTCCCCGGAGGTAGCCAGCGATCTCCGGCACGCCGTGGGCTTGCATGGCGGGCATCGCCGGGTCGAGTTCCTGGGCGAGCAGGGCACGCACTTCCTCGACCGCGCCATCCTGCAGCATCGCGTCGAACCGGGCGGCGATGGCGGCGCGCAGTTCGGCCCGGGGTGGGTCCAACACGACCGCCGCGAACTCCCACTCGGCGGGCGGGGTGGCGGTCCGCTGCCATGCGGCGAGACCTCGCCCGGTGCCGCGCCACACCTCCCACGCCCGCGCGACCCGCTGGCCGTCGGACGGGCGCAGGGTCGCCGCCGTCTCGGGGTCCACCTCGTGCAAGCGGGCATGCAGCGCCGGGGCGCCTTCGGTGGCGAGCAAGGTGCGCGCCTCGTCCCGCACGGCCTGGCCAGGAGCTGGGATGTCGGCCAGCCCGGTCAGCAGTGACCGCAGGTATAGCCCCGTGCCGCCGCAAAGGATCGGCACCGACGAATCCTGCATTGCCGCCAGCGCTTCGCCCCGCCACCACGCGACGTTGCCGGGCTTGGCGGCGGGGCGGATGCCATACAGGCGGTGCGGCACGGCGGCTTCATCGGCCGGGGTGGGGCATGCGGTCACGATGGGAAGTTCGCGATACACCTGCATGGAGTCGGCATTGATCACTGTGCCACCCCAGCGTTCGGCCAGGTGCATCGCCAGCGCCGACTTCCCGCTGCAGGTCGGTCCGGCCACGATCAGGGCCCGCCGCCTCCCGCCTCCACCCGGCTTGTCCGTCTCGCTCGTTGGTGCCATGCCCCGGGTTCATGCCCCATATCGTCACGCTCGTCGCCGCCCGCGATGCCACCACGCTGACCCCGGCCACCATCGCCCGCGTGCGCGACGCGGTGCGCGGTGGCACCCCCCTGCCGCTGTCACCTGGCGAGGCGGTCGATATCCCGTGCCCCGGCGCGCCGGACATGGACGCCGTGCGCGCGGCGCTGGAGAACGAGCCGGTGGATGCGCTGTCCGTGCACAGCCGCGGTCGGCGCAAGGGGCTGCTGGTTGCGGACATGGACAGCACCATCGTCACCGGCGAGACGCTGGACGAATTGGCCGCGATCGCTGGGGTGGGCGAGCACGTGGCCGCCATCACCCAGCGATCGATGAACGGCGAGATCGATTTCGCGGACGCCTTGCGGGAGCGTGTGGCCCTGTTGCGCGGCCTGGACCTGAGCGCGCTGGAACAGACCTGGCAGGGTGTGCGCCTGACGCCGGGCGCCCGCACCCTGGTGGCCACGATGCGGGGACACAATGCAACGACGGCACTGGTCTCGGGCGGGTTCACGTTCTTCACGGAGCGAGTGGCGGAGCTCTGCGGGTTCGACGTGCACCGCGCCAACACGCTGGTCGACGATGGGGCGGCGCTCACCGGGGCGGTGGGCGAGCCGGTGCTGGACCGTGACACCAAATTGGCCGTGCTGCAGGAGCTTGCGGCGGCTCGCGGATTGCGACTGGCGGCGACGTTGGCGGTTGGCGATGGGGCGAACGATTTGGCCATGGTGACGGCGGCCGGCATGGGGGTGGCGTTCCACGCCAAGCCGGTGGTGGCGAAGGCCGCGCGGTTCCGTGTGGACCATGGGGACCTGCGGGCGCTGCTGTTTGCCCAGGGATATCCGGCCGCGGCGTTTCTGGGCGAGGAGTAGGCTTACGGGCCGGCTTCGGGGGCGCGGCTACCCCTCCTCGCGGCCTCCTCCCGCAAGGGGAGGAGGGGCGAATTCCAGCTCCCCCCTTTGAGGGAGGGGCCGGGGGAGGAGTGACACACGCACGCCACCAGACAGTTGACTAAGGGCCAGGATCCGCCGGCTTGGGCGTTTCCTCCGCCGGTGGGGTAAGCGGCACTGCGGCCACAGGAGGCGGAGGCGGTGCCGTTGCGTCAGTTTTCGCCGCAGGTGGCGCCGGGTCGATCGCGACCGTGTAATCCGGCACGATCCGCGCCTGGTTGCCGGCGATCACCAGCACCCTCTGCCCAACTTCGAGCGGCTGGACGTCCTGCTGCGTGACCGACAGCAAGTCGCCGTTCGGCTTTCGCACCACATACTCATACGCGCTGGTCTTGCCCGTACCCTTTTCGACCGCCTGGCCCACCAGACCACCGACCACGCTGCCTCCGAGGGCGCCGAATGCCTCGGTGACACCCCCGCCAGCCTGTGACCCGGCGATCCCGCCCGCCGCAGCGCCCGTTACCGCGCCCGTGGCTCCATTCGATACGACGCCCACCAGCCGGCGGCCGATGACGATGCCCTGGTCCACCTTGTTGGCCTGCTGGACGGCACTGCTGTTGTAGGAATTGGCCGAGTAATCCGGCTTACACCCCGCCAAGGCCAGGAGAACGCCGAGGCTAAGCAGCGGGACGAGGGGTCGTGACAAGGAACCGATCCATCGCTGTTCGCCGCCTGTGTAGAAACGGCCGAGGGCCGGGGCAAGGCTTTCGCCCCACCCCGGCCCCCGGTTCGTGAACCGCTTACTGCTGCGGAGCGTCGTCCGTCCGGGCAGGGCGCTGACGGCGCTCGGCCATGAACTGCTCGAACTCCTGCCGGTCACGTGCCTGACGCAGGCGGTCGAGGTAGTCCACGAACTCCTTCTGCTCGTCCTCGAGCCGGCGCAGCGTCTCCGACCGGTATTCGTCGAAGGCGCGGTTGCCGGAGGGCGGGGCGAAGGAGAAGCCCTTCGAAGCCCGGGACATCATGTCCGGGAACTGCCAACCGCTGCCCCGGCCAAACCGCTGGCCATTGTCGTAGCGGCGGGTGGACAGGCGATACAGCAGGACGGCGAGACCCACCGGCCACCAGAACCAGAAGCCGAGGACGATCGCCGCAATCCAAACCGGACGCGGCAGCATCACGTAGCGTGCAGCGAAGTTCATGGGCGTGGGCTCCGAGAGTGAATGTTAATCACATTCACATACATGCTCCCTCGCGGCCTGCCCGTAAAGATGGTCCGAGATTAAATTTAATTGCCCAGTCCAAGCGACCGCAGGTACACCAGCAGCCCGGCCTCCAGCAGGTCTTCCGGCGTCATCGGCAGCGGTCGCCGGCCGGGCGAGGGTGGCCCGGTGAACAGCGCTGCCGTGCCGTGGCACAGCGACCAGACATGCAGCGCCACCATCAGCGATGGCGGCCGGCCCCGTGGCGGTGCGGCGGCGCAGGCGGCTTCGGCGGCCTTGCGCATGACGGCAAAGGCGGCATCGGCGGCGGACCGCAGCGGTGGCTCGATCTCGCCGGCCACCCCGTCGAACATGGCGGCATAGGCGGCTGGATCTCGCCGGGCAAAGCCGAGATAGGCGCGTCCGCAGCGCTCAATGGCGGCCGCCGGGTCCGGCCGCCCGTCATTCCAGGCGGCGAGCAGGTCGTCGCGGAGTTGCTCGAAGCCTTGCCGCGCGAGTTCCGCCACCAGCGCGCCACGGTCGCGGAAGTGGCGGTAGGGCGCGGCGGGGCTGACGCCGGCGGCACGGGCGAGCTCGGCGAAGGCAAACCCGCCCAGACCACGCTCGGCAATGAGGCGCCGCGCCGCTTCGATCAGCGCCTCGCGGAGGTTGCCGTGGTGATAGCTGTCGCGGGGAAAGGCCATGTGAACACGGCTTACATCACCCTGGCCAGTTGTGACAGGGCGAGTACCCTCGTTCCTCCCCTGCACAGCGGGGGAGGTGGCGGCGAAGCCGACGGAGGGGGCGCAGGGCACGGACCGTGGCCCGCCCCCTCCACCATGCTTCGCACGGTTCCCCTCGCCCGCTGCGCAGGGGAGGAACCCCACTCACGCCGGCTGCGCCACCGCAGGCAACCCGCGGGGCCGGCTAACCGCACTCACCATCACATAGCTGATCAGCATGAGCAGGAACCACGAGCCGAGCTTGCCCACCCCCACCGGCGCCCAGCCATGCAGCTGGTGTGGGTATATCCAGCCACCCGCGAACGTGCCGATATTCTCCGCGAACCAGATGAACAGCGCCACTAATCCGAGCCCTAGCAGCAGCGGCATCGACCGCCACGAGTGCCACACCCGAAAATAGACCGTCGTGCGCCCGAACAACCCCGCGGCGGCCGCGAACAACAGCCAGCGCACATCCGGCCCGTAATGATGCGTGAAGAAATTGACGTAGATCGCCACCGACAACGCCACCGTCGCCCAGAGCGGCGGATGGCGGCGGAAGCGGAACTCGAACAGTCGCCAGCACCGCGCGATATAGCTGCCGATCGCCGCATACATGAACCCGGTGAACAACGGCACGCCGCCGATGCGCAACAAGCTTGGCTCCGGATACAGCCATGACCCCACCGAGGTCTTGAACAGCTCCATGCCGGTGCCGATGACGTGGAACAGGAGGATGACCTTCGCCTCCTCCATCGTCTCCAGCCCGAAACACAGCATCAGGACCTGGATGGCGAGCGCAGCCACAGTCAGCGCATCATACCGGGCGATCGGCGCATGGGCCGGCCACCAGAGATGCGTCCCAAGCAGCAGCACCAGCATCAGGGCGCCGAATAGACACGCCCAGCCCTGCTTGATGCCGAAGCGGACGAACTCGTAAGCCGCCACCGCCCACGGCCCGCGCGAGGTGAACCGAGCGGCAAATTCCGCCTCCCGCGCGATCCCCAGCGCCAGCAGCGGCCATTGCCGGGCGCTGCTGGTCACCCCCCGATCCGGTCCACCCCCGCCATGTACGGCCGCAGCACATCCGGCACCGCGATCGACCCGTCCGGCTGCTGATACGTCTCCATGACAGCGATCAGCGCCCGCCCCACCGCCACGCCGGAGCCGTTCAGCGAGTGCACGAAGTCCGGCTTGCCCTCCGCCGGGCGATACCGCGCGTTCATCCGCCGCGCCTGGAACGCCCGCGTGTTGGAGCACGAGCTGATCTCCCGCCACGCCCCCTGACCCGGCAGCCACACCTCCAGGTCGAACGTCTTGGCCGCGCCGAACCCGGTATCCCCCGAACACAGCAGCATCCGGCGATACGGCAGCCCCAGCCGCTCCAGCACCGTCTCGGCGCACCTTGTCATGCGCTCGTGCTCGGCCTCCGAATCCTGCGGGCGGGTGATGGAGACCAGCTCCACCTTGCGGAACTGGTGCTGCCGCAGCATGCCGCGCGTGTCCCGCCCCGCCGACCCGGCCTCCGAGCGGAAACAGTCGGTTAGCGCCACCATGCGCAGCGGCAGGCGCGCCTCGGGCACGATCTCGCCGGCCACCATGTTGGTCAGCGGCACCTCGGCGGTCGGGATCAGCCAGCGGCCGTCGGTGGTGCGGAACATGTCCTCCACGAACTTGGGCAGCTGGTTCGAGCCATACGCCGTCGCGTCGTTCACCAGCAGCGGGACGGCGGTTTCCTCATAGCCGTGTTCCGCCACGTGCAGGTCGATCATCCACTGGCCGAGCGCGCGTTCCAGCCGGGCCAACGCCCCCCGCAGCACCGTGAACCGCGCCCCGGCGAGCTTGCTGGCGGCGGCGAAGTCCATCAGCCCGAGCGCCTCGCCCAGCTCGAAATGCTGCTGCGCCACGGTGAGCGCGGCGGGCGTGCCGACCTGCTTCTCCTCCACGTTGGCGGTCTCGTCGCTGCCATCCGGCACCTCTGGGTCCAGCACGTTGGGCAGGCTGGACAAATGCGCCTGGATGTCCGCCTCCGCCGCCGCGGCCCGGGTTTCCAGCGCCGTCATGTCGTCGCGCAGCCTGGTCGCCTCCGCCTCCAATGCCGCGGTGTCGGCGCCGGTACGACGAAGCTGGCCGATCTGCTTGGCGAGCGCATTGCGGCGGGCCTGGCGCTCGCCGAGTTCGGTCACCGCGGTGCGACGCTCGCTGTCGATGGCGACCAGGGAGGCCGCGATCGGCGACACGCGGCGGCGGGCCATGTCTCGGTCGAACAACTCGGGATCGTCACGGATCGCCCGTATGTCGTGCATCGCGGTACCCTATTCTTGGCTGGCCGGGCGTTTGAACCGCCGGGTGGGCCGGGTCAAGCCAGCAGCGGCGTCAGCATTGCGGCGAGCAGCGCCAGGTCGCCGGGCCGCGACATGCGGTGCTCGCCGTCCTTCACCAGCGCCACCTGGACGTCGTCCCCGGTGATGCGCTGCGCCAATCGGAGCGAAGTTTCCCACGGCACGTCTGCATCCGCCTGGCCGTGCAGCAGCCGCACCGGGCATGTCAGTGGGATCGGCCCGCCCAGCAGCAGATGCCGCCGCCCGTCCTCGATCAGCGCGCGGGTGATCGGCGTCGGCTCGCCATACGCGCTGGGGACGTGCAGCACACCGTCCCGCTCCAGCGTGGCGCGTTCGGCGGGGAGCATGGTTTCCCACATCAGCGCCTCGGTGAAATCGGGTGCGGCGGCGATGCCCACGAAGCCCTCGACGCGGCCGGGCCGGGCCAGGGCCGCGAGCAGCCCGATCCAGCCCCCCATGGAGGACCCCACCAGGACCAACGGGCCCTCGGTCAGCTCGTCGATGGCGGCCAGCGCGTCCTCGGTCCAGCGGCCGATCGTGCCGTCGGTGAACACGCCTCCGCTGGCTCCGTGGCCCGAATAGTCGAACAGCAGCATCGCCTGCCCGCGCGACTGGCACAGCGCGGCCAGCGCCATCGCCTTGTCCCCCGTCATGTCGCTGCGGTAGCCCGGCAAGAACACCACCGACGGCCCGCGCCCGCCAAGGCGCTGCCAGGCGAGCTCCGTTCCTGCGCCGTTATTGATTTGGCCCCGTTCCATTCACCATCTCCCGCATCCGAGCGATCTGCTGTAAGACTATAGACATGCCCGAAGATTTGGCCCTCACCGTCCTGCAAGTCCTCCCAGCGCTCGAAACCGGCGGTGTGGAGCGCGGCACTGTGGAAATGGTACAGGCGATCGTGCGCGCTGGCGGCAACGCCCTGGTCGCGAGCGCCGGCGGCCGGCTGGTCGCGGCGGTGGAACGGGCAGGGGGCACTCACATCACCCTGCAACTCGCCTCCAAGAACCCGGCGCGCATCTGGCGCAACGCCGCCCGCCTCGCCTTCCTGATCCGCGCGGCCGAGGTGGACATCGTGCACGCCCGCTCCCGCGCCCCCGCCTGGTCCGCCTGGCTGGCCTGCCGCAAGACGGGTGCGCGCTTCGTGACCACCTGGCACGGCGTGTATAAGGAGAACGCGCCGGGCAAGCGCCGCTACAACGCGGTGATGGCGCGGGGCGAGCGGATCATCGCCATCAGCCAATTCGTCGCCGCCAAGCTCAAGGCGCGTCACGGCGTAGACCCCGGCCGCCTGCGCGTCATCCCCCGCGGTGTGGACACCGCCATGTTCGACCCGGCGGCGGTCAGTGGCGACCGCATGGCTCGCCTGGCCAACCAGTGGCGCCTGCCGGACGGCGCCTCCACCATCATGCTGCCGGCCCGGCTGACACGGTGGAAGGGTCAGTCCGTCATGCTGGAGGCGATGGCCCGGCTCGAGCGCCAAGACGTTTACCTCGTGTTGGTCGGCGCCGAGCAAGGCCGCGCCCGCTACCGCCGCGAGCTACTGGCCCGGGCCGAGACGCTCGGCATCTCCAACCGCGTCCGCCTGGTCGGCCACTGCGACGACATGCCCGCCGCCCTGATGCTGGCCGACATCGTGGTTAACCCCTCGGTCGAGCCCGAGCCATTTGGCCGCACTGTGATCGAGGCGCAGGCGATGGGCCGCCCCGTGGTGGTCAGCGACGCCGGCGGCACGGCGGAGACGGTGGAGCACGGCGTCACCGGTTGGCGAGTCCGCCCCGGCGACCCGGGCGCGCTCTCGGCCACGCTCGACGTGATCCTGCGCCTCGAGCCGGCGGAGCGAGCCGCGTTCGGTGCCCGAGCGCGTGCCAGCGTGTGCACGAACTACACCACCGCCGCGATGCAGCAGGCCACTTTGGAGGTGTATCGCGAGCTGCTGGCGTGAGCCGCATCCTCGTTATCAAGCTGGGTGCGCTGGGCGATTTCGTGCTGGCGTTCGGCCCCTTCGCCGCAATCCGGGCGGCGCATCCCGAGGCCGAGATCACGCTGCTGACGACCGCCCCGTTCGCGGAGTTGGCCCACGCGGCACCATGGTTCGACCGGGTGGTGGTGGATACGCGCCCGCGCCCGTGGGACCTGCCGGGCCTGCTGCGGCTGCGGCGGGCGTTGCGTGGGTTCGACCAGGTGTATGACCTGCAAACGTCAGATCGCTCGAGCTGGTATTTTTCGCTCGCCGGTCGTCCGAATTGGTCCGGCATTGCCCGCGGTTGTTCACACCCGCACGCGAACCCAGGGCGGGACGCGATGCACACGCTGGAGCGGCAGCGCGACCAGTTGGAGCTGGCCGGACTAAGCCAGTTCCCAACCCCCGACCTATCCTGGCTACACTCCCAAGACCCCCACGCCAAAAACCCCTCTCCCCCTGGGAGAGGGTTGGGTGAGGGAGCTAGCCACGCCCCCGCGCACGAAAAGAAGCTCCCTCACCCCGGCCCTCTCCCAGGGGGAGAGGGAGAAGCGAAGGCAATCCTCATACCCGGGGCAGCCCCGCACCGCCCCCGCAAACGCTGGCCCGCCGACCGCTTTGCCACCCTCGCCAGCCTCCTCGCCGACCGCGGCCTGACCCCGATCATCGTCGGCACGGCAGCCGACCACCCAGCCGCTACCACCATCCGCGCCGCCTGCCCGCTAGCCATCGACCTGACCGGTCGCACCAGCCTCCTGCAGCTCGCCCAGACTATGGCCACCGCCGCCCTCGCCATCGGCAACGACACCGGACCGACGCATCTCGCCGCCGCTCTCGGCCTGCCCACCATCGCCCTGTTCTCCGCCGACAGTGACCCGGCGCTCACCCGCCCCCGCGGGGACGTGACAGTGCTGGCCGTGCCCGACTTGGCAGACCTGACGGTGGAGAGGGTTGCCCTTGCCCTCCCGCCGGTCCATGTCCAACAACCTGCCGCTTTGGAAGCAATCTGACATGCCCGCCATCACCCTGCCCGACGGATCCGTGCGCCGCTTCGACGGGCCGGTCACGGGCACCGAGGTGGCGGTCGCGATCGGCCCCGGCCTCGCCCGCGCCGCCCTCGCGATGAAGCTCGACGGCGCCTTGGCCGACCTTTCCCGCACCATCGACACCGATGCTTCGGTCGTGTTCGTCACGCGCAAGGACCCGGACGCACTGGGCATGATCCGCCACGACACGGCCCATGTGCTGGCCGAAGCGGTGCAGTCGCTGTACCCCGGCACCCAGGTCACCATCGGCCCCTCGATCGAGAACGGCTTCTACTACGATTTCGCCCGCAACGAGCCGTTCACCCCCGAGGACTTCCCCGGCATCGAAGCCCGCATGCGCGAGATCGTGGCGCGCAATGCCAAATTCGAACGCGAAGTTTGGGACCGCGACGAGGCCATCCGCTTCTTCGAGGAACGCGGCGAACGCTACAAGGCCGAGCTGATCCGCGATCTGCCCGAGACCGAAGTGATCACCCTGTACAAGCAGGGCGAGTGGATCGACCTCTGCCGCGGCCCGCACATGCGCGGCACGGGCGATGTCGGCACCGCGTTCAAGCTGCAGAAGGTAGCCGGGGCATACTGGCGCGGCGACCACCGCAACCCGATGCTGACGCGCATCTACGGCACCGCCTGGC
>CAXTWC010000049.1:0-30367 GCA_964247805.1 uncultured Acetobacteraceae bacterium
GCTCGACGGTGCGGGACAGCAGCAGCACCTGCACCATGTCGCCATGCCCGGCCCAGCGCTTGATCTCGGCCACCGAGGCGTCCGCGTCCTCATACGGCACGACGATGGAGGCCTTGAGCCGCGGTTCGGGTTGCGTCCACTCCGCCACTTGCCAGTCGTTGATGGCGCGGCACATGGCCGCACTCAGGTCGAGGTTTTGGTAGCCGCCGGGGTGCGGCCGTATCATCGCCAGGATGCCGAGCTCGATGCCGTTCGCGTCCAGGTGATGCGTGCGCATGAAGCCGAGGTCGCTGCCCGGACGCCCGCCGACCGGCGGCCATGCGTCGCGGCGGCTGGCGTCGGGCTGGCCTTTCGGGAATTGCGGCCCGTTGGCGTTGCCTTGCCGGGGGCGCTGACCGAACATCGTCAGATGGTCCCGCCAGCGCTGCTCCAAATACGGGTAGAGCATCTTGAAGTCGCGCGGGCTGTGATGGATGTCGCAATCTGCAATCGCAAGCCGGCTCGCCGTAGAGCCCGTGATTTCCTGCGGACGAACTAGGACGTTCATCGGTATTTCCCTTCTAATCTGCTGCGGCGAGCGCGGTCGATGTAACTGGGTCGAGAGCTTCGAGCGGAATCGGATCCTTCACCACAAAGAAATACAGCGCGGCGCCCATCACCATGACGCCCGATCCGATGAACAGCGCCAATACGAACGAGCCGGTGGCATCCACGACAGCCCCCGTCAGGATGGGGGAGACGGTGCCGCCGATATAGGAGCCGAAATTTTGGATCGAGGATACTGACCCGGCGTAGGATTGCGGAGCGATGGCCGTGATCAGCGTCCACTTCCCGGATTGCGCGAACGACAGGAAGAACATGGAGGCGGAAATACAGGCCAAAGCCGGCACGACCGCGCCGGACATGGCGGCCCCGGCGCAGAACCCGGCCGATAGGAGGTAACCGCAAGCCGCCGGGATCTTCCGGCTGGAAACGACATTCATTCCGCTGTTTGCCAATCGGTCCGTTGCGTAGCCCCCGGCGACGGATCCGAGGATGGAGCAGGCGAGCGGGATCATGGCCAACGCGCCCGTCTTGGCGATGGAGACGTGCTGCTGCATCTCGAGATACGCCGGCAGCCATGTCCCATACATCCAGATGGCGTAGCCCGAGCAGAACGCGCCGAAGATCATGCCCCACATCGACCGGAACGCGAACAGCTTGCGCCAGCTGTGCAGGGTCACGGTGGAGCTGGTCCCCACGCCGTTGGCCGCAAGGTAGTCGCGATCGGCTGGCGCCATGCGGGACAGGTCTGGATCGCGGTAGAGCGAGAACCAGGCGACAGCACCGAGCAGGCCGATCACGCCCATGGCGAAGAACATCGTGTGCCAGCCGAACATCAGTAGCAGGGCCGTGAGCAACGGCGTGCCGATGATGCGCCCAAGATCGCCGCCGAGCGTGTACACTCCGGTGGGCTTGCCCCGCTCGCGGGTGGAGAACCAGTTGGACACGGTGCGCACGGCCCCGGGAAACGCCGGTGACTCGAACACGCCGAGCGCCACGCGCGACCACATGAACGTGAGATAGCCGGACACCAAACCACCGGCCGCTTGGGCGAGCGACCAGAGCACCAGCGCCCAGCCGAGCAGTTTGCGCGACCCCACGCGGTCTACCATCAGCCCGACCGGGATTTGCGCGAAGGCGAAGGCGATCGACCAGGCCGATTGCAGCGCGCCGATCCCGGTTGCGCCGATGCCGAACTCCTCACGGATCTTGAGGTTGCCGATCGCGAGCGTTGAGCGGTCGATGTAGTTCAGCGCGATGGCGAAGGTGCACATCCCGACTGCGATCCACTGCATGCGACGTAGTGCCGGTGTGGTCGTTCCCATCCTTTTGGCCTCCCAGCCGACATTCTTGTCTTTTGCCAAGAAGCCTAACGTCGCCATAACTAGTTGGCAAACGTCAAGGCACGGCGCATCATCGCTCGGGCCGAAGGCAAGGTAGGCGACCGCGCTCGAACGCGGCGAAGCTTGGGGAGAGGTGATGCCTGACACCATCGACTGCGACATCCATCCATCCGTTCCGGATCTGCGTGCACTGCTGCCGTATCTGGACGACCATTGGCGGGAGATCGTGACCATCCGTGGCATGGATGAACTGAACTCGATCAGCTACCCGGCCGGCTCACCGCTCACTGCGCGCCCCGATTGGCGGCCCGGTACCGGCAAGCCAGCTGCGACGCTGCAGCAGGTTCGCGACGAATGCCTGGACGTGTTCGGCATTGGCACGGGCGTGCTGAACTGCCTGTACGGCGTGCAGTTGCTGTTCAGCGAGGACATGGCTGCGGCGTATGCCCGGGCCGTGAACGACTGGATCGCGCGGGAATGGCTGGATCGCGACGATCGCTTGCGTGCCTCGATCGTGGTTCCCGTCCAGAGCGTCGAACTGGCCGTGGACGAGATAAACCGCTGTGCCGCCGATAAGCGGTTCGTGCAGGTTCTGCTGCTCGCGGGCGCGGACATGCCGCTCGGCAAGCGCCACTACTGGCCGATCTACGCGGCGGCCGCGCGCCATGGCTTGGCGGTGGGGATCCACGCCGGCAGCAACTACCACAATCCGCCCACGGCCGTCGGTTGGCCCTCGTATTACACGGAGGACTACGTCGCCCAAGCGCAGGCCTTCCAGACCCAGCTCACCAGCATGATCTGCGAGGGCGTATTCTCCCGGCATCCCGAGTTGAAGGTGGTGCTGCTCGAATCCGGCTGGACCTGGTTGCCGGCGCATCTCTGGCGGCTGACCAAGTATTGGCGCGGCTTGCGTACCGAAATCCCCTGGGTGGACCGTTCGCCGATGGAGATCGTCCGCAGCAATATCCGCCTGTCGCTAACGCCCACGGATGCGCCGCCGAATGCCGAGGCACTGGTGCGACTGCTGGACCACATGCAATCCGACGACCTGCTGCTGTTCTCCACCGACTATCCGCATAATCACTTCGAGGGTGACGATCCCTGGCCGGCGGGTATCTCTCCCGAGCTGCGCCGCAAGATCGCGGTCGATAACCCGCGGGCGACGTTTGCCCGCCTCAAGGAGACAGTGGCATGAACGTCCAGCTCCGCCCGCAACGCGCGGCACCGGCAACCACCAAGCTCGCCATCGCCGATTGCGACATCCACCCGGCCCAGCGCACCCCCCACGACCTCGATCCATGGCTCTCGCAGCAGTGGCGCGATTACGCCGCGCAGTATGGCACGTTGCGCCGGATCGGCATGCACAAAGGGCCAGCCTATCCCAAGAGCCAGCCGGACGCCTCTCGTCGTGACGCGTATCCGCCGGAGGGCGGGCGCCAGGGCAGTTCGCCAAGCTTCCTGGCTGAGCAGCATCTGGACGCGAACAACGTCGTGCTTGGAATCCTCAATCCACTCGCGAGCGGGGAGGGCGTGTCCAACCCCGATTACAGTGCCGCGCTGTGCCGGGCCGTGAACCATTGGCAGGAGGAAGTTTGGCTCGGCGACTCACGCCTCCGCGGCTCCATAGTCGTGCCCTACGAGTTCCCCGATGCGGCGGCGGCAGAGATCGAGTACTGGGCCGGGCGCAAGGATTTCGTCCAGGTGATGATCCTGTCGCGCACGGCGGAACCGCTGGGCAACCGGCGCTATTGGAAGATGTATGCGGCTGCCGAGGCGGCGGGCCTGCCGGTCGCGGTGCACGCCTTCGGCTATGGCGGCGCGCCGATCACCGGCACGGGCTGGCCGTCCTACTACATCGAGGAAATGACCGGCCACGCGCAAAGCTGCCAGGCTGGCTTGTCCTCGATGCTGGTGGAAGGCGTGTTCGAGCGCTTCCCGGCGTTGCGGGTGGTCATGGTAGAGGCTGGGTTCGCCTGGGCGCCCTCGCTCGCGTGGCGGCTGGACAAGGTCTGGAAGACGTTGCGGGCCGAGACGCCGCATCTGAAGCAGGCGCCGTCGGAATACATGCGCCGCCATGTCTGGTGGACCACCCAGCCCATGGAAGAGCCCGAACCGCGCGAGCACTTGCTAGACACTATCGAGTGGATGGGGTGGGACCGGCTGCTGTTCGCGACCGACTACCCGCACTGGGATTTCGACGACCCGGCGCATGCCTTGCCGCTGAAAATCACAGACACGCACCGTCGCCAATTCTTCCTGGAGAATGCGCGGGCCCTGTACGGTGTCGACGCCGCATGAGCCGCCACGTCGTCGCCAAGACCAGTGAGATTCCTCCGGGTGGCCGCGCGCGGTTCACCATCAAAGGGCGGCCGATCGCCGTGTTCAACCTGAACAACGAGTTCTACGGCATGCTCGACCGCTGCCCGCACCAGGGTGGCAGCCTGTGTGCGGGGATCACGACCGGGCTGCTGCTGTCCAACGGACCCGGCGATTACACCTATGTTCGCAAGGGCGAGTTCGTTCGCTGTCCCTGGCATGGGTGGGAATTCGATATTCGCACCGGGCAGTCTTACTGTGACCCCGAGCGGATCCGCAGCAAGGCCTATTCGGTCGCCACCGAGAGCGGAGCGGCCGTGGTCGCCGGACCCTATGTAGCGGAAACGGTGCCGGTCGAGGTCGAGGAAGACTACATCGTGGTTGATGTCTGATCCGGCGCTGATCGTTGGCGCCGGACAGGCCGGGGCCCACGCGGCGACCGCGATGCGCCAGGCCGGGTTCACTGGCCGTATCATGCTGGTGGGCGATGAGCACGAGCGCCCGCACGAGCGTCCGCCGCTCTCCAAAGCCATGCTGACGGCGCTGGATGAGCCGCCGGTCAGCTATTTCCACCCTGAGACACACTACACCGATCGGACGATCGAGACCCGGCTCGGCACCCGCGTCGAGGCGATCGATCCCGAGGCGCGAGCCGTGCACCTGGCGGATGGAACACGCCAGCCATACGCGAGCCTGTTGTTGGCGACGGGCGGTCGGGCCCGGCGGCTCGACGTGCCGGGTGCCGAGCGCGTGCTGTATTTGCGCACGTTAGACGATGCGCGGCTGCTGCGCGGGCATCTGCGACCCGGTGCGCGGATCGTTTGTATCGGCGCGGGCGTAATCGGCCTTGAACTGGCGTCGTCCGCGCTGGCGCGTGACTGCCGGACGACGGTGATCGAAGCCGGCCCGTCGATCATGGGCCGTTCGCTGCCGCCGGTGGTGGCGGACTGGCTCACCGCGCTGCATGTCTCGGCCGGGGTGGATCTGCGGCTCGGCGTCGGGGTTACGGCGATCACGCCGAGCGCGGTTGTGTGCAGTGACGGGGTCGAAATCCCGGCCGATGCCGTGGTCGCTGGGATCGGCATGGAGCGCAACACGGGGCTTGCCGAGGCCGCCGGTCTGGCCGTGGATCGCGGCATCGAGGTTGACGAGTTTTGCCATACATCGGCGCCGGGCATCTACGCCGCCGGGGACGTCGCCGCGTTCTGGGTGCCGCGGTTGGGACGCCGGGTGCGGCTGGAAACGTGGCGCCATGCGCAGGACCACGGCACCGCGGCGGGGCAGGCAATGGCGGGGAGCGGGACGCCCTACGACGTGGTGCCGTGGTTTTGGACCGACCAGCACGGCCGCAACCTCCAGCTAGCCGGCGAGCCAATAGGACGCCTCGTGCTGCGCGGGGAGCCGGGGGAGGCTCCGTTCTCCGCATGGTTCCTGAGTGAGTCTGGCGTTTTGAACGGCATCGTCGGAGTAGATTCACCGCGTGAGGTGCGCGCGGCCCAATCGATCATCCGCGCTGGCCGGGGCGTCGATCCCGCCCTCGTTGCCGACCCGGCGGTATCGGTCCGGCGCTTGCTGCCCAACTAGCCCGTCATGCCCTGGCATGACGGTACTTACATGACGCCTTAGGCAGCCTCTTGCAGGAACCGTGTTGCCCATGGCGTGGCAGCCGGCGGTGCGGTCGACTCGCGCTCGACGAATTCCGCCATCAGCGTCAGCCGGGTGGCGGGCATCTGTTCCATGCCGCCCTCGATACGCTGGACGAGGCGGCGGATCAGGGCCACCCCGATCTCCTCCTGCGGCACGCGGACGGTGGTGAGCGGCGGCACGATCTGGGTCGCCGCGCTGAAGTCGAAAAACCCGACAACCGAAATGTCACGCGGCACGCGCACCCCCATCCTCGCCAATTCCGAGATCACTGTGACCGCAAGCCCATCATGGGCGCAGAACAGCGCAGTGGGGGTGACGCCCGATCGCAGCAGAGTCCGGAACGCGTCGGGAAAGCCGGCGGGCTCGGTGTAGCCGATCTCGTGCACGCTCGTGTCCGCGATCTCCGCCGTGCCATCGCACAAGCCGCGCCAACGCTCGCGGCGGCCGAATAGTCCGCCGCCCCCGCGGACGTAGCCGATGCAGCGATGGCCGAGCCCGGTGAGGAAGCGCGCCACGACGATGCCCGCTTCCCAATCGGCGCCCACCACTTGGTCGATCGGCTGCAACGGCGCGGCATACCCCGCCGTGACCGCTGGCAAGCGTGCCCGGCGAGCAGCATCTGCGAGAGCGTCCGGTTCGGCGGTGGCGAGCACGAGGCCGCATACGGCGGGATCGAGAAGTTTTAGATCGCCCAAATGCCGAGCGTCGCGCGGGATCAGCGTGAGGCCCTGCCGTGCGCCTTCTCGCTCCGCTCCGTGCAGCATGGTCATCCACAGTTCTGTGCTCACCCCATCCCCGGCCTGGGTCACGAACAACACCTGCCGTCCCGGCGTGGCGGAACGGGCGCGCAAGGCAGCGGCAGCCTGGAGAATGCGAGCACGCGTCGCCTCGCTCACTCCCGATTTGCCGGCGAGTGCGCGTGACACAGCGAACTTCGACAGACCAAGATGATCTGCGATCTGCTGGACCGTGGGGGTGTTGCGGGCCATCCGTTAGGTCGATGTTATGTCCAGGCGCCGGGCGCTGCAAGTCGGCCGCTGGCTTGCCGCCCGCCTAACTGTTTGTTAGCCTCGCATCGTCAAGCGTGCCTAACAAAATAACAAAATGATGGTGGGAACGGACAATGCAGGAGGATAGGCCTTCGCGGCGCCTCGTAACGATGCAATGGGCGGCGGTTGCGTTATGCACGGCGGCAATCACAGTGAACTACATCGACCGATCTACGCTGGCGATCGGCAACCTGAAAATACGCGACGAGTTCGGCGTGAGCGCGACCGTGTTCGGCGGCCTGCAATCCGCGTGGTCGATCGCGTACGCCTTTTCCCAAGTGCCGATTGGCTTCGTAATCGACCGTGTCGGACCGCGGTGGCTGCTCGCTGCGGCGTTGGTGTTGTGGTCCGTGGCCCAGGCAGCGGGCGGGCTGGTTGGCAGCTTCACCCAATTCTTCTGGACACGCGTCGGGCTCGGTGTGTTCGAATCGCCGGCGTTCCCGATGGCCACGCGGGTGATCGCCACCTGGTTCCGGCCGCGGGACCGGGGTCGCCCCACCGGGGTGTATACCACCGCGGGCGATTTCGGTCGGCTGATCGGCACGCCGTTCCTGACCTGGATGATGCTGTACTATTCCTGGAAGACGATGTTCGTCGTGATGGGGGCAGTGGGGCTGGTCACGGCTGTGCTCTGGCTCGCGCTGTATCGCAACCCGAGCCGGGCGGGCTTTGCCGGGGCGGATCTCGCCTATCTGCAGGAAAGCCGGCCGAAGACCAGCCAGCCGGTCACGCTGCGGACCTGGCGTACGCTGTTCGCTTTCCGCTCCATGTGGGGGCTGATCCTCGGTGCGTTCTGCGCAGGCTACGTGATCTGGATGTATGGCACCTGGCTGCCCGGCTACCTCGAGATGCAGCAGCACGTCAGCATCGCCCGGACTGGCGTGCTCGCGATGATCCCGCTCGCCTGCTCGATCGCCGGCGCACTGATCGGCGGCCAGGTGACGGACCGCCTCGCGAAGGGTGGCAGGCTCTCGCTGGTTAACAGTCGGAAAGTCCCTGCCGTTTGCGGCTATTTGGTTTCGGCCGTATTTTGTGGACTTGCCTCGCAAGCGAGCGGGACGGCCATGGCGCTCGCCTGCATCTCCGCCTCGATGTTCTTCTTGTCCTTCGCGCAATCGGGGATCTGGACACTGATCGCGAATATC
Source organism: uncultured Acetobacteraceae bacterium (assembly GCA_964247805.1). Classification (GTDB taxonomy): domain Bacteria; phylum Pseudomonadota; class Alphaproteobacteria; order Acetobacterales; family Acetobacteraceae; genus LMUY01. Next base: position 8,044 of record CAXTWC010000049.1, read on the forward strand.
GCGCCGGCGCGCTACACCGGGTCGGTCGCTTCGATCCAGAATTTCGGTGCCTATATCGGCGGCACCGTCTCCCCGATCCTCACCGGGTTCGTGGTGGACCGCACCGGCTCGTTCGTGATCGCACTCGTGCTTGGCGCCTGTGTGATGACGGGTGCGGCCTTATGCTACGCCTTCATCGTCAAAGACCCGATCCCGCTCGACGAGGACCTGGGCAGTGATGCGTCGGCATTCGAAGCATCGCTCGTCACTGGAGGAGGTTCGCATTGAACGTAGCACTCGACCCACGCCGCTTGGCGGCACAGACGGCACGGCTTGCCATCGCCGACGGTGACATCCACCCGAGCCCCGATAAGCCCGCGGAACTGTATCCCTACCTCGCGCAACGGTGGCACGCCGAGATCGAGACGTTCGGCATGCGGATTCGCCAGGGTAACTACAGCGACTCGCAATTCCCGAAATCACAGCCAGACGCCGCACGCCGCGATGCATGGCCGCCGAATGGGCGCTCGCCGGGGAGCGATCTCGCCTTCATGCGCAGCCAGCATCTCGACGCGAACAATGTCGCGCTCGGTATCCTGAACACGATCCGCTGGCACCCGGGCGCGCTGCAGAACGCGAACCTCGCCGTCGCGATGGCGCGGGCCATCAACCAGTGGCAGATCGAGGAGTGGACGTCCAAGGAACCTCGGGTGAAGGGCTCCATCGTCGTACCCTACGAGGATCCGGCGGCTTGCGTGGCCGAGATCGAGCACTGGGCCGGGCATCCCGACATGGTGCAGGTGCTGCTGCTCTCCCGCTCGAAGGACCTGCTCGGCAACCGCCGCTACTGGCCGATCTACGCGGCGGCGGAACAGGCCGGCCTGCCGGTCGGCATCCACGCGTTCGGCAATGGCGGCCACCCGACGACAAGTAGCGGCTGGCCAAGCTTCTACATCGAGGACATGGTTGGTCACGCGCAATCCTGCCAAACAGTGGTGAGCAGCTTCGTCATGGAGGGCGTGTTCGCGCGCTTTCCGAAGTTGAGCATCGTCATGATCGAGGCCGGGTTCGCCTGGCTACCCTCACTGGCCTGGCGGATGGACAAGGTGTGGTCTCGCCTCAAGGCCGAGACGCCGGAGTTGGAGCGGCTGCCGAGCGATTATATCCGCGACCATGTCTGGTTGACGACGCAGCCAATGGAAGAGCCGCTCGACCCGGCCGAGTTGCAGGAAACGATCGACTGGATCGGTTGGGACCGGTTGATCTTCGCAACCGATTACCCGCATTGGGATTTCGACGACCCGGCGCATTGCCTGCCGCTTCGCGTCTCCCGTGAGCAGCGGGAAGACTTCTTCATCGGCAATGCACGCCGGCTGTATCGGCAGAATGGATAGCCTGCAATGAAAGCACTGGTCCTCGAGCGTGCAGGCGCACTCTCGCTCCGTGACATCGATCTGCCCGAAATGCTCGGGCCCAACGACGTCCGCATCGCCATCCGCACCGTCGGCATCTGCGGCAGTGACCTGCATTATTACCAGCACGGTGCGATCGGTCCCTTCGTCGTGCGCGAGCCGATGGTGCTCGGCCATGAGGCATCGGGTGTGGTGACCGAGACTGGTGCCGAGGTTACGGATTTGCGGCCCGGCGACCGCGTATGCATGGAACCCGGCATACCTGACTGGCGGTCCCGCGCTGCGCGGGTCGGGGCCTATAACCTCGACCCCGCCGTGGTGTTCTGGGCGACGCCGCCGGTGCATGGCTGCCTGCGGCCCCATGTCGTGCACCCTGCAAACCTGACGTATCGGCTTCCCGAGACCGTGAGCTTCGCGGCCGGCGCTTTCGTCGAGCCACTCGCCGTCGGCATGCACGCCGTGACGAAGGCGCGGATGCTGCCGGGTCAGGTGGTCGTGGTGCTCGGCGCGGGTACCATCGGCATGATGACGGCGCTGGCGGCCTTGGCGGCGGGCGCATCCAAGGTGTTGATGACCGATGTGCAGGAGGAAAAACTCGCCATCGCAGGTCGCTACGATGGCATCGAGACGGTGAACGTCGCGACAGCCGACCCGGTGCAGGCGATCGCAGCACTCACCGGCGGCTGGGGTGCCGATGTCGTGTTCGAGGCGAGCGGCGCGCCGCCTGCCTTCGCCGGGTTATGCGAACTCGCCTGCCCCGGTGGTGCCATCGTACTGATCGGCATGCCGCCCGGTCCGGTCGAGATGGACATCGTTGCCGCCCAAGTGAAGGAGCTACGGATCGAACACGTCTTCCGCTATGCTAACGTGTTCCCGCGCGCGATTGCCTTGCTCGCCTCGGGCAAGATCGATGTCGAACCGCTGATTTCGCGCAGCTACGATTTCGCCCAATCGGTGGAGGCGTTCGAGTTCGCCGCCGCCATGCATCCGGACGCGGTCAAGGTGCAGATCACGCTTGCCGACGACGCGCGATGACCGGCCGTATCGACTGCGACATCCATCCGAGCCTGCCGGGGCTCGCCGCACTGCTCCCCCACTTGCCGGACCATTGGCAGGACATGGTCCGTATGCGCGGCATCGGCGAGCTCAACTCCATCAGCTATCCGGCGAATTCACCGCTCACGGCACGGCCGGATTGGCGGCCGGAGTCTGGCAAGCCGGCGGGGAGCATCGAGCGTATCCGAAGCGAATGCCTCGACGCCTTCGGCAGCACGATCGCGATTTGCAATTGTCTGTACGGGGTGCCGCTGCTGTTCAGCGAGGACCTGGCCATGGTGTTCGCGCGGGCGGTGAACGACTGGATGAAAGAGGCGCTGCTGGACCAGGACAGCCGCCTGCGGGCGAGCATCGTGGTGCCGATCCAAAGCGTCGAACAGAGTGTGGCCGAGATCGAGCGTTGCGGCGCGGATACCCGCTTCGTGCAGGTGCTGTTGCTCGCCGGCAACGAGCATCTTCTGGGTAAGCGGCTGTATTGGCCGATCTATCAGGCCGCGGAACGGCTTGGCCTCGCCATCGGTATCCACGCCGGCAGCAGCTACCACAATCCGCCCACCGGAATCGGCTGGCCCACGTTTTATTGCGAGGATTACATTGCGCAGTCGCAATCGTTTCAGACTCAGCTGACCAGCCTGATCACCGAGGGCGTGTTCAACAAGTTCCCAGCCCTCCGGGTCGTTCTGCTCGAGTCTGGCTGGACTTGGTTGCCGGCCTATCTCTGGCGGCTGACCAAATACTGGCGCGGGTTGCGCATGGAGATTCCCTGGGTGGACCGTCCGCCAGCCGACATCGTTCGCTCGAGCGTCCGGTTCTCGCTGCAGCCGATGGATGCTCCGCCGGACGCCGAGGCGATCGAGCGCTTGATGAACCAGATGCACTCCGACGAGTTGCTGGTGTTCTCGAGCGATTATCCGCACTGGCAGTTCGACGGGGCCGACCCGGTCCCGTCATTCTTCTCGCCTGGCCTCGTGCGCAAACTGACGCAGGACAACCCGCTCTCTGCCTATCCGCGTCTCGCCAACCAAGCTGACTTAGAAAACCGCAGTGCTGATGAGGTGTGCCGGAAGCGGTGACGATGTCGGCGTGCGGACCTACAGCGGCGGCCCCTTCACAATCTCGGCCAGTGCGTCCGGACGCAGCGCGGTGGCGAAGGCGTGCTCGATATCGGCGGCGGTGATCGCCAGGTAGTGCTGCCCCGCCGTCTGCTGCAAGTCCAGCGGTAGACCCAGTTCGGCCAGCCGCAAGTAACCGCCCGCGATCGCCGCCACGCTGGCGCGCTGCATGGGCAGCCGTCGCAGCGTCTGCGCTTTGGCGCGCAACAACTCGGCCTCGCTGACCGGGTTGCTCTGCATGTCCCGAATGTCGCGCACAATCAGCTGGCGCGCCTTCTCGACGTTGTTCGTGTCGGCGCCGAAGCTCACCGAGTAGTCCGCGCGGGTGCGCGACCAGTCGAGCGCGCTGCTGACCGAGTAAACGTAGCCGGTCTTTACCCGCAGGTCATCGTATAGCCGTGACGAGAAGCCACTGCCAAGAATGGTGTTGCCCAGCATCAGCGTATAACGGTCCGGGCTGGTGACGGGCACGTCCATCGTTTCGGAAAGCGACACGCTATCCTGCAGACTGCTTTCATCCGCCACGCGGGCCTGCGACGTGCGACTTGGGGGCGTCGGAGGCAAGTCGATCGCGGGCGTGGCGCCTTCAGCTCGCCAGCCGCCGAACGTCTCGCCGACAACGCGGCGGGCCTGTTCCGGCGTCACGTCCCCGGCGACAACGATGGTCGTGAGGTCTGGCCGGTAAGCGGCGGTGTAGTAAGCCAGCACGTCGGAGCGCTGCAGGGCAGCGACGGTGGCGGGGGTGGCCTCCCGCAGCGCCGGGTCACCCGGCGGCACGGTGGCTTGCAGCACGGCTCGGTCGTACAGGTAGCCGGGTGACTGCAGCAATCCTCCCAGGCTCTGCGCTGCTTGGGCTTGCAGTATCGCGAACCCCGCTTCCGGAAAGGCTGGGCGCAACTCGTTCTCTGCGAGCAGTCGCATGCCGGGCTCGAACTCGGCCGTCAGCACCTTGAGCGAGAATCCCGGCCCGGCGCTTTCCGACGCTGCAATGTCGTCCAGGGCTTTGCGCAACGCCAGGCGGTCGTGCGACTGCGTGCCATAGGCGAACAGCTCGCGCGTGAGGGCTGCCACGCCCTCTTTGCCCGGCGGTTCCTCCGTTTCAGTCACTTCGCGGATCCGGCCATAGACCGAGATGGTGTGGCTGACGGTTTCGGGCTGCACGATCAGCCGCAAGCCGTTCGGCAGCACGCTCACGTCCGGCGGCGCGCCCGGATCCGGCACGTGCAAGCTGGCGAGGGCAGCGGATGCCCACGACGGTAGCGCCACCGGATGGTCGGGCACGCTGTCGAACGACTCGGCGCCGCCGAAGCCGCCGCCCGGGGCGGGCTTGCCGGCAGAACGCGGCGTTAGGATGGCGGTGATGGCGTGGTCCGGCGTCAGCAACTCGCGCGCCAGGCGGTTGACGTCGGCGGGCGTGACGGCGGCGTAAGCTTTGGCGACGTCATCGGGTGATTGGGCACCGGCAAAGGCGAGGGCATTGGACCAGCTGGTGGCCAGGCCGCTGATGCTGTCCGTAGCGAACGCGAGTTGGGCGATCTCCTGCCGCTTGGCGGCGTCCACCAGGTCGGGTGGCACGCCGTTCTGCGCCGCATCGGCGAACACGTGGCGCATGTCATCGAGCAGCGGCGCCGGGTCGGCCCCTTTCGGGAAGGCGGCGACGGCGAGCCCCATGCCGACTTCGGATTTGGCCCGGTAATTGAACTGGGACAGCAACGCCCGACCGGCCGGCACGAGGCCGTACAACGCGCCGCGCCGGCTGCCCAGCACGTCGCCCAGGATGTCGGCCGCGGCGAAGTCGGCTGCTTTCAGCCCTGGCATGCGGTACGCGAGCGTCACCAGCCCGACGGGGAAATCGGTCGGGAACGCCAGCGTCTTGGGCTCCACCGGGCCCACCACGATCGGCGCGTGCGGTGGTACGGCACGCCCGGGAATATCACCGAACGCCGTGCGTACCTCGGCCAGCGCTGCGTCGGGGTGGACGTCGCCGGCGATCACCAGGATGGCATTACTGGGTGAATACCAGCGCTCGTAGAATTGCCGCAGCAGCGCCGCGTTGGTCTTGTCGAAGGACGGACGAGTGCCGAGCGCGTCGTGCGCGTAGGGTGTTCCTTCGAACAGCAGCGCCTGCGCCTGCGAGACGTAGGTGTAGAACGGGCTGGACAGGTCACGCGACACCTCCTGCTCGATGGCGCCGCGCTCCTGCTCCCAATCCGCCTGGTTCAGGCTGAGGCCGCGCATGCGCAGCGCCTCACTGTGCAACGCCACGCCGAGATCGTCCGCGGTGACGGTGTAAGTGTATTTGGTCACGGTTTCGGTGGTGCTGGCGTTGTACACGCCGCCCAGCCGCGCGCCGAGTTCGGAGAGCTGGCCGCGGTCCAGTCCCTCACTGCCGCGGAACATCATATGTTCGAGCGCGTGTGCGGTACCCGGAAAGCCCTCCGGCGCATCGTTCGACCCGGCGAGGTAGCTGAGCTCGGTCGTGACCACCGGCGCCAGCTTGTCGGGCACGATCACTACCCGGAGGCCGTTTGGCAGCACGGCGCGCAACACGCCGTCCGGCTGCCCGATGGGCTCGGCCGCGCGCGCAGGCGCAGCTGCGCCAACGAGTATGGCGGCGGCGAAGGCGATCCAGCGCTGTTTCACTCTAAGCATCCTAACCGTTGGACCGTAAATGAGGCGGCGGCGGACGGCCGCCAGAGGTGCGAGGCCACCTTACACTCAGCCGGCAGATGGCTAGATCAATCGTTGCGGGTATGGCACTGTCCTGGCATGACTGTAAACGAAGTGCTGGCCCTACTGGCCGACCCTGAAAAGCTGATGCGGCGTTGCTACCTTCACATCCATGGGAGCAGCGGTGCCGCACCGGCCAACGGGCAGGCTGCTCTCGCCACTTTCAAGGTGGAGTTCGGGTACCAGACAGCTGCTGGCTTCACGACTGGCATCAGCGGGTTGCTGGGCCGGAAAAAGGACCGCCCGTTCGTGAAGTTCATCAAGCAGCCGGGCCCGGCGCAAAACCCGCTATCTGCCGACTGCTTCAACGCCTACTACATCCCCATGGTGCAGACGGCGAACGTGGCCGCCGGCAGCAGTCACTACACCCTGCCGATCGCGGCCGGTGACCTGATGATTACTTCCAAGCTGTCCGGCTGCACGTTTGGCGTGGGCTCGGATGCTGCCGGCGCCGTGCTGGTCAGCCACGTGCAGCCCAATGCCAACGCCGCCGGAGGGTCGGCTGCACTGTCCGCCGCGGTGCAGACAGGCATGAACGGCGTTCAAGGTGAGTTCCGCCGCCATTCGGAGTACACCGGCTTCGCCGCCGTGATGGGGCGGTGCGACGGCAACGGCTGGCGGTTCTATCTCCAGGCCAGCATACCGGGCGGCAGCACGGACTACGCCATCACCAATCTGCGGACGATGTAGCTCGGGGCTGCAGCCGCCGGTCCAGACATCGGCCAACGGTGCAGTTCGTGGCGAGCTCTCGCGTAAGCCTGCACTGCAGAATGGCGCATAATGACGATAGGTTCATTCAGCGCGACGTGGTCACCGTGGAGGGTGCGCCGTTTGCGAGTTCGCGAGCGATTCTGTCGAGGCGCTGGGCGTCTTCGATGCGACCATCTCGGCGCGCTATCTCAGCCAGTGCTGTTGCACGTTCGATGGTCAGTGGCTCGCGATCGCGCGACACGCCGGGTTTTGGAGCGGCAGACATGCTTCACTCTCCTCGGATACCGGGTATCGACCTCGGTGTCGTTGTGGGCGGCCACTCTTATTTGGTGGGCCGTATCACTTGACGCTCGGTCGTGAGCGTCAGGATCGGACCACTAGCGCTTGGATTCGTCCGGAGACAATACATTTGACAAAGGCCTGAAGGGAGGCCGCGCCATGCCCGATATCGGATATTCGCCGGAGATACAGCCTGAAATTGCTCTACGCCGCGATTGGATAGTCAGGCGTGCGGTGCTGGTAGCCGCCATTGTGGCCGGGGCGGCAGTAGCCATGCTGGTGACGCCGGCCGAGGAAGCGGCGCAGGCCGCGCAAGCAGCCGGACCGGAGCTGACCCGTCTGCTGCGAGCAATGGCGGGGCTGAAGCTGATGTTCGCCGCGGGGGTGGTGGCTGCGGCCTACTGGCGGCTGGTGCTGCCGGCTGCGACCTGGCGGCTTGCTTCGTACGCGGCGGCAGGAGCTGCAATGGCGGCCGGACCCGTGCTGATTTGGGAGATGGTGCACATACGTTTGGGGGCGCTTCTGCTGCATGGCGGGCTGTTGGCGGCGGCCCTGCTGCTGTGGCGCGATCCGGCGGTAGGCGCGCGCCTAGGCGCCATCGTGGCAAAACGTCGCGCGTTGCTTCGCGCACGAGGTTAGGCTTACTGGATTGTCAGGCGCTAGAGTCTCCGGCCGCCGTGGCTGGTGTTGAGATGAGTGCAGTGACGATGTAGCCGCCGCGGCGACAACCGATCTCGGCACTCCGGCTGGGCTCACGGTTTGATCAACGCCGGTTCCAGCCCTCGGCTGGCGCTGGAAACACCACTGTCCCGCCGACTTTAATACGCGAGCTATTGATGGACAGAATGCTGGAATATGGCGGGCGTCTCGAGCCGCGATAGACCCGGGCGTAAAGCATGGGAAGCGTATCCCCAGGACGGACGACAAGCACAAGGCCAGCGTCGCCGAGGGGAGGTGGGCCGAGATCGCCAAGGTCTTGCGGTGTGAGCCCGACCTGCGGCGGAAACAGTACATTCCTGCCGCCCGGGAGCGCTGGCCCTGCTAAACTCGAGACACCTGCCTGCGTGCTCGCTTCAGCGCTCGTTGGGGCTCCCGGCGAGGCTGGCGCCACCGCTCCAACTGGCGGTACTATAACCGCCGGAGGGGCATCCGTCGCTGGAGAGACGCTGCCGGTAATCCGAGGTATCTCAAGCGTGCCCGCAGACGGGGACGCCGGGGCGGCCACCGAAGAAGGCTCGGTCGCTGATGCATCGGAGTGAGCGTCCGCGCGCCCTGGTGTTAGCGGTTCTTCCAGGCTGGACGTTGCCGTTGTGGCTGCGAGATCCGGCGTAGCAACAGCGAGACCCGTGTCGTCTCTGGACGAAGCTACATCTTGTTGGGGCGACGTTTGGTTTGAACTTGCCGCTGCTGCTTGGGTCGGTGGGAGTTCGACTGCTGACGTCGAGGCGGTTGCCGGGTCAGTCGTGCTTGCACTGGGGGCCTGTGTCGGGCCGCCCGGATCAGGTGCCAACCCGGTTTCTGCAAGGGCCGTCGTGCCTGTTTGATTGCCGGCCGGTAACGGCGGTGGCGCGGGCGAGATGCTATCACCCGGCCCAGCATCGTCCGACGGCGGTCTAGCAAGGGCACGCGCGACCTCGACCGCAGTCGATATCGCTGCGTCGAGTCCGGCGGCGTCCGCAACCGGGTTCATGGGAACCGCGCCCAACCGCACTGGCCCGAAATTGTGGGCCTCAATTCCTTGGCCCGATCGAAGCGGCCAGTGGAGCACCGCGCCGACTACTCCAAGGGTCGCGACCGACGATGCCAGAGCGATCGCAGGCCCAGTTAGCCGAACGAAGGTAGGGCGTCTTCGACGACGATCGACCGGGTGTTCGTCATCGGGATCGTCCTGCTCGTCGGCCTCTAAATCACTTCCGTCCTGCCCGTATTCCACCAAATCGGCGCTGGACGAAAAGGCTGCTTCGACGTGGGACGGCAGGACTCGATCAGCTCCCTCCAACGACATGAGAAACACCGCCATGTCAGCGGTCAGATCAAGAAGCCGGGGTATCCCGAGAGTGCGCGTGTGCAGGACTGCAGTCGACGCTCCGTCGAAGGCCGCACTCGGACGTCCCAGGCGATGCCGGGTTGTCGCAACATAGTCTGCCGTGTCGGCAAGACTTACGCCAACGACGCGAACCACCGTGTGTTTCGCGCCGATTTGCTGGAGCCTTCGCGTGAGCGTGTCGCCTCCCACCAGGACAGAGGCGACAGAGCGCTTTGCCAAGGCTCGCAAAGTTGCGGGAGCCAGATCGTCAGCTTGGTCGGAGAGCGCAATGCCGAGCCGGGATCCCGCAAAGCCGCTCGCCTGGTCGAGCCAAACAACGTCTGCTTGATTTGCAATTAGATCCTGCTCGAGCTCGAGCAGCAGTGTGGTTTTGCCTACTCCTGGCCGGCCGACAAGCGTGACGATGCCCCCACGCGCGATGGCTTGCATCGCTCTCGTCTTAGCCCGAAGCCAGGTTCGGTGCTCGACGACGGCGTTGGACCCCGCCACGGAGCGTTCAGTGGGTTCGCTCATGGTTGCTGTGGCCGACCCCAAGATGCAGTGACAGGGTCGCCATCACCATACCGTCGCAAAGCGTTTGGCATCGAACACTTGGCCTATATGATCCGCCAGGTCACGACGACCCGGCGGTTGTCGGCGCCCTGATCACCGTTGCTTGCTGGCTCCGACGTACCATAGGCCTGGAGCAGTAGACGGTCCGCAGGAATGCCACGTGCGACCAGACCCTCCTTGACGGCCTGCGCCCGACGCGCCGACAGGAGCAGGTTGTAGTAATCGTCACCGAGGGCGTCGGAGTAACCAGCAACGAACATCCGCGACGGATTTACGTCTCGGAACAGGCGAGCTGCGACGTCGAGCTGCTTCGTGGCAGCAATCGTCAGGTGGTAGCCACCCTGCGGGAACGTCACTTGTACTCGGTTTGCGGCGACAGCGCCGACTTCTTGACCAACAGTCACCTGCGTTGCCAACGGGACATTCGGCGGGGCCTGGACGGCTGATGCAGCCGCATTCGGGGCAGGCGTCGGGTGACTGCATCCCGCAAGGGCGGCCACAACGAACGAAAGCAACAAGGGTGAGTAGGAGCCTGAAGGCGTCATGATGACCTTATTTTGTATCTTTGAGACACCTACCACGCTCCGGCGGCGCATTTCTTAATTTTTGTGAGTAAAGCGTTACAGCGTTTGTGATATACCCCGCACTAATGATATGGTGCAAATTGCGACGACGATGCTGCAACCACTGAGTGGCGATTTCGAAACCCGACCATCGCTGCGTATCCGGTTGCGCGGCGGCATCCGCGTCTGCCTTTTGGCGGTTCTGCTCGGTCCGGCGATCACTTTCCAAGCCCGTGCTGACACGGCAACCGGCCTAAGCCATTTCCAAATGGGTGAGTTCGCCGAGGCACAAGAGGACTGGCGCGCTGCGGCCGTTGCTGGAGACCCGGACGCCGCCCTGTTTCTTGGCGTTGCCTACGACGTCGGGGAAGGGGTGGTTCGGAGCGGAACAGATGCCGCACGTTGGTATACGCGGGCTGCAAGCCTCGGAAATGTAACCGCGATGTTCAATCTCGGTGTCATTTACGACGCAGGCTCCGATGTTCCTAAAGACGCCAACGCTGCCATCGTGTGGTATAGTCGGGCAGCGGATCGGCGATATGCACGAGCAGAATACAATCTCGGCCTCATCTATGAGGACGGCACGGGTACGCCAAAGGACCGCGATCGAGCCATCCAGTGGTTTACGCGCGCTGCTGCCGATGGTGCATACGCGGCGCGGGGTCACCTCACCCTGCTAGGGAAGAGGCCGATTTCGACCGCTTTCCGCGCAACTGGTCCAAAGCAGGCTGGTGATCCTGCTGGTGATCCTGGCATGCGGGCCTTTCAGAATGCCGAGGCGGCCTTCTTAGGTCGAAGTGCAGACGCGACCCGGGAAGCAGTAAGATTGTTCAAAAGCTCGGCAGAGCAGAACAATGCGTTAGCGGCCTATGATCTTGCCTACTGCTACGAGCATTCCATCGGGGTGCCCCGGGATATGCGGCAGGCCTACCATTGGTATCACCAGGCGGCACACACTGCGACCGACGACTCCCTCCGAGGCATCGCAAGCAGCAGCGCGGAAAAGATGGCCCACGAGCTTGGGTCCGCCGATTTCCGGGATGCTACGAACTAACGGTCTCGTGGTTTTTGGCTGCCTAAATCGCCATTTCGTCAGACCCTTTTTGCGCTGCGCTGAACACGATTGTCGGCCCATGTCCGAGGATTGGATGAAATCGTGCATGACCCGGCAAAAGCTGGGCGCTAAGCTTCACGCAAATGGCCGAAGTAGGCCCAAAGGGGGAACTCCTATGCTAAGATCCGCGATGCTGACCGTCTCCGGATTTGCGTTGGCGTTCGTCTGCGCCTGCCCGGCCCGGGCAGCGGACATCATCCTTTCGATGAACGACAACCACACCGTGCTGGACGACAAGGGCGCTCAGGTCGCCGCCACCCCGATGCGGCCAGATACCGTCGACCTCATCGACATCGCTCAGAGCCCGCCACGCATCGTTGGCACAATCGAGCTCCCCGGCTCGGTCGTCGGGCCTCCCTTCGCGATCTGGATGGCCGCCGACTCAAGTTGGGCCGTCTTGTCCGCCGCCACCAAGGCGGATCCGACTGCACCGCTCGGCATTGCCTGGGACGACACCATCTCGGTGCTCGACCTGACCAGCACACCGCCGCACGTGACGCAGGTGCTGCATGCGGGCGCGGGCGCCACCACCGTGCGCTTGTCGCCAGATGGCACATTGGCGCTGGTGGCGAACCGGGCGGAAGGCTCCGTCTCCGTGTTCACGGTGAAGGACAAGCACCTGGAGCCAGCCGGAAAGGTCATGTTCGGCGACCAATCGGGTGCCAGCGGCGTCGCGTTCAGCCCGGACGGCAAGACCGCCATCGTTAGCCGTCCCTGGGATGACCGGGTCAGCGTGCTGCACATCGATGGTGCGGCTGTGACGGTGGCCAAGCAGTCGATCACGACCGCGATCCAGCCCTACACCATCGATGTGACTCCGGACCGGAGCCTCGCGGCCGTCAGCAACATGGGGCGGGGCAGTGGTGACGTGGATTCGGTCTCGCTGATCGACATGACGGCGAACCCGCCCCGTGCCGTGTCCATCGTCCCCACGGCAAGCGGGCCGGAACCCATGAAGTTCTCACCCGATGGCAAGTTCCTGGCCGTGGGTGCGGAGATGGGCACGCCGCTGACGCCGTCCGATCCATTGTACCATGACCACGGCCTGGTGCAGATCTTCTCGCTGACCAACAAAACGCTGAGCTTGGTTGCCACCGGTCCCGTTGGCCGCTGGACGGAGGGCATCGCCTGGTCTCGCGACGGCAAGACGCTGTTGGTGCAGAGCGATCGCGACCGCACCATCAGTGTGTTCGACTTCGACGGGCACACGCTGGCCGCAAAGCCAGATCTGATCCCGACTGGTGGCCCCGTCGCATTCGGCGTGCCCTGGCCGTGACAGGCCGAAATGGCGCCGGGTGTATGCGCGGACGCCAATCGAATGAGCAGTCACTCATGCGCTTGATTGTCCCAGGCGTGCACCCTCGCCCTCGGCACCTGCTGGATTACCGGCCGAAACACTGATGGTGCAACCTGGCTTTTGACGTCTATCTGGCAAACATACCCATGTTCACCCTGGTCTTTGAGCGCCTCGGACGGTCCTCCGATGGGCCGCGAAAGACACGCTCCACGCTCGAGGATCATCGCCTCATCGCGGCCGCGCTCGCACAACCTGGCCGGCATCGTCATCTCGACATGCTATCGCACCCTAATCCAGTCGGTCACGCCGTACTTAGCCAAAGTCTCCGTGTTGAACAGGAACGCTAGGCCCGGCTCGCTCGGCATGGTGATCTCACCGTCAACCGGCCGGAGTTCGCGGTCGTACAGCGGCTGCGTCATGATGATGCCGTTGTCGACGAAATACTCGATGTAAGGAGCGTTTGGAGTTGCTGCGACCAGATGCACGTGCAAGTCGTGCCAGGCATGGGGGCAGACAGGCACGCCGAAGGCAGCCGCCAACGCAGCGATCCGCCGCCATTCCGTGATGCCACCGCAGCAAACGACATCCGCCTGGACCACGTGGGCCGCGCGCGCCTGGAGTAGCTCGCGGAACCGCCAACGTCCGCTCTCGATTTCGCCGGTCGCGATCGGGATGGTGGTTTGCTGGGCCAGCCGCGAGTGACTTTCGATGTCGTCAGGGCTGAACGGCTCTTCGATCCATCCGGGTAGGAAGGGCTCGAACCGTCGGATGAACGGTAGCGCTGTGAACAGGTCCGGCCAGGCATTGTTGGCGTCCATGAACAACTGGATGTCGGGCCCGATGCGTTCGCGCACTGCTTGGACCCGTGCCACCTCCTCGGTCATGCCGCGGAGGCCGACCTTCATCTTGACCGCCTTGAAGCCCGACGCGACGTAGGCGCCCATTTCGTCCGCAAGCGCTTCGGTCGTCTTGCCGGGTCGGTAGTAGCCGCCACTCGCGTAGCACGAGAGTTTGCTTTTGTGGCCGCCGAGATACTGCCAGAGCGGCAGCCCGACCGTGCGCGCATTGAGATCCCAGACCGCGATATCCACGGCGCTCAATGCCCGCATCGTTGCGCCGCTTCGGCCATGCAGCAGTGACTCGCGATAAAGGCGCTCCCACAGCCCCTCCACCATGGTAGGGTTCTCACCGATCAGCATCGGGCCGAACAAGGCTGCGACCGCTTCCCGCGACACCTCTCCGGCAAGGTTGCCGGCATACGTCCACCCTAGTCCTTCGACCCCTTCGGCCGAGATCACCTTCACCAAGACGAAGTCGCGCGCTGTGACATTGCGCGTCGCGAAGGCGGTCGGCGTGGCGAGCGGCATCCGCACAAGCCGGACCTGCACCTCGCGGATCGGCGACGTTTTTGCGATGCGGCCGGCACCGGGCTGCGGCTTCTGAGAAATGGCCATGGTCATGGTCCTCCTGCTGCGTCCGTCGACCCGGAGTGGCCGTCGCAGCCCACGGGGTAGAAGGTCGCACAGGTTCGCTTCGCCGTCAGCCCAGCAGTGCCGACACGCTTCCTGCAGGGCCCGAAGGCTGCGATGGCGGTCAACGATAAGGTCTGGGCAACGGGGGTCCGCGTGCTCTCATTCGTCGAAGGAGCACCTTACGCAGGATGAGGTGGAGAGTATCAGCTTCTGATGTGGCCTTATTGGGCCCAACGCGTGCGACGCGATTAACTTGCCTTTGAGGATGCACCTGGGATGTTGAACAGCGTGCCGTGCGCGAGCAGCTGGATATCCACATACTGCGCGAGCTTGGACAATTTGGTGATTTCGACCTCGGTTGCCCGGCGAGGCTGCTGACCAATGGCGCAGAGCGCGCCCACGCCGTTCATAAGCTTGATACCTGCGTAGAAGCGAATAGCTGGCCTGGAAGTGACGAGCGGGTTCGTGGCAAAGCGGCTATCCCGCGTCGCATCCTCAACCACGAGGACCCCGGACGTTTCGATCGTGTGGGCACAAAAGGAGATACTGCGAGGTGTCTCTTTCACATCAAGCCCGACGATCGCTTTGAACCATTGCCGGTTGGCGTCGATCAGGCTCACGGCTGCTATCGAGGTACCGGGCAAGAGTGCGAGCGCCTGTTCGACGAAGCTGCGAAATAGTTGATCTTGTGGAGTGTCCAATATACCGATGGCATGAAGGCGTTCTAACCTACTAGCTTCTGCTTGCGGATCCATCGTCATTCCTTTTCTGTTCCTAAGACACTGTCGGCCGGGCTCCCAGGCGGATCGGCAGGCCGCCGCTGACTGCGCAATCAAGATCAGTTAGGCGAGCTTACGGCCTGCGGACGCGTGTTTGGGGCGAGACGATCCAGGCACTTGCAGCCGTGTCACTGGTGCTTGTGCCGCGTGTCCAATGCGAAATTGACCCATCAGGCTCGCCATCCCAACAGCCTCGCTTTTGAGCGTCGCGGCAGCCGCGGTCGCTTCCCCAATCATGGCCGCGTTCTGTTGCGTGACCTGGTCCATTCGGTTGACGGCAATGTTCACCTCGCCAAGCCCGGCAGCCTGCTCCTGCGCGGCACGGGCCATTTGGGATAGCAAGACATCGATGCGCGCGACTTTCTCGGTGACGCTCTCGAGCGCGGCGGCTGTCTCACTGACCAACTTGACACCAAGCTTCACCTCCTCCGAGCTGGAGGCGATGAGGGATTTGATCTCTTTGGCAGCCGTGGCCGATCGTTGTGCGAGCGCCCTCACCTCTTGTGCCACAACGGCAAAGCCGCGCCCCGAGTCGCCGGCGCGGGCTGCCTCGACCCCGGCATTGAGCGCCAGGAGGTTAGTCTGGAATGCAATTTCATCCATTACGCCGATAATCTGCGTGATCTTGTTAGAACTCTCATTGACCTCGATCATCACGGTGGCAGCTTGACGCATTACCTTGCTGGACAGCGCCGTGCCCGACCGGGCACCGGACGCGGCGAGCGCTGCTTCGAGCGCACCCTCGGCGCTATGCTTGACCGTCGCCGTGATCTCATCCAGTGCGGCCGCAGTCTGTTCGAGGCCGGCGGCCTGCTCTTCTATCCGTCGCGACATGTCATCCGTCGAAGCGGCGATCGCCTGCGTTCCGCTTTGTATCGTCTCCGAGCTGGCGGCAACCTGTGAGATGGTCATCTCCAGACGCTCCAGCGAGGCGTTGTAGTCCGACCGCACCTGCTCGAAAGCCGACTCGAATGGCTCGGCCAGTCGGCATTCGAGATTGTTATTGGCCAGCTCGGCCAAGCCGTCAGCAACCCTCGTCACGGCTCGCACGCGGCCCGTGATGTCTGTGGCGAACTTGACCACCGACGTGACTTTGTTGTTGAGGTCGAAGATGGGGTTATACGATGCCTGGATCCAGACATCCTGCGCACCTTTGCCGAGCCGTCTGAACTCGCCGGCGATGAATTGGCCGTCGTTCAACTTGCGCCAGAAGTCCTGATACTCGGCAGATGCCGCGGACGTCGCGTCGACCAGCATGCGATGATGCTTGCCCACGAGTTCATCGAGGCGATAACCCAGCAAAGTGAGTAGCGTGTCGTTCGCGTGGAGTATCTCTCCCGTGGGCGCAAACTCTATCACGCCCTGAACGCGGGAAATTGCCGCGAGCTTTGCTTCGAAGGTTGCGTTCCTCAGCCTAGCCGCCGTTGTGTCACTGGCCAATTTCACAATGCTGACGACCTTGCCACTCCGGCTCAGAACCGGGTTGTAGGACGCCTGGATCCAGACCTGCTTGCCGCCCTTGCCAATTCGTAGATATTCTTGGCGCTCGAACTCGCCTCGGCCGAGCCTGGCCCAAAACGCTTTATAGGCCGGCAACGCCGCAGAGCCAGGATCGACGAACATGCTGTGATGCTGACCCACGACTTCCACAGCGTCGTAGCCCATCAATTTGCAGAACTGATCGTTGGCCGCGAGTATCTTACCTTTGGGATCAAATTCGATGATGGCAAGCGACCGGTCCAACGCGTTCAAGATGCGCTGTGTCTTGGACTGCAAGTTGCGACGAAGGCTCAGCATTGCGGTTACGTTCCTGGAGAGTCGGCCTGTGATCACTTGTCAGTAGTGATCTCGGGGCTCTTTTACGCAGGTCCGGTTAGCGCCCTATTAACGCGGCGCACCTATCGGATAGCACAGCGCCGAAGTGGGTGCATTGCAAGTCGGATCGTCGCACAATTATGCCGCCTGCATTACCATCACGCATGAAGGACCGACATGGCCGCCGGCTACCAATTCGGGATCGAGGAAGAGTACTTCCTGGCAGACTCCACCACCCGTGACACTCCCCGCCGCACGAAGCCGTTCCACGACGCGGTCCGGGCGCGCGTGCCCACGGTGGAGCGGGAGTTGCTTGCAGCCCAAGCAGAGGTGGCGACGGCGCCAACCGACAGCCCCGCCGTCGCCCGCGCGCAACTACTGGAACTGCGCACAGGCTTGACCGAGACCGGGCGGGATCACGGCCTCCTAGTGCTGGCTTCCGGCACTCAGCCAGTCGCCCGCTGGGACCGGCAACGTCAAACCAAAAAGGAGCGCTACAGCCGGCTGATGCAGCAGATGCAAATGCTGGGGCAACGCAACCTCGTGTGCGGCATGCACGTCCATGTCGAAGTGCCGCGGCCGGCGGAGCGTGTCGATTTGATGAACCGCTTGCTGCCGTTCACTCCGTTGCTGCTGGCACTATCCGCATCGTCGCCATTTTGGCAGGGACGCGATACCGGGCTGGCCGCCTATCGCCTATCGGTGTGGGGCGAGATGCCGCGCACCGGTCTGCCCGATCTCTTTGAAACCGCGGCCGATTACGACCGCTATGTTGCAGCCATGGTCCGGTCGGGTGCCATCACCGACGCGAGCTTCCTGTGGTGGACGCTGCGGCCGTCGATCCACTTCCCAACCTTGGAACTGCGTGTTGCCGATAGCTGCACCCGGTTAGACGACACGCTCGGCATTGCCGCCCTGTATCGTTGTCTGGTGCGGCTCGTCGACCGCTTGCCCACACTGAACCGCGGACAGACCGGCCTTGCACGGGCGATTACGGCGGAGAACCTCTGGCGGGCCCAGCGCGATGGCATTCGCGCGGAGTTCCTGGACATCGATGGCGGCACTGTGTCGCTAGCCGCTGGGCTTGACGCCCTACTGGTGCAGTTGGAGGAAGACGCAGCGGCACTGCGCTGCGAGGCCGATCTGGAGTGGGTGCGCACCATCGCAGCGCAGGGCACGAGCGCCGACCGGCAGCTTGCCATCTTCGCAGCGGCCCCGGGCGATGCCCGACAGGCGCTATCCGCCACTGTCGACTGGATCGCGGCCGCGACCGCTGGCGCGTCGTCTTGACGGCTGTGGTGCCGATTGGGGTTCTCGGATCAGCTATGCGGCGGCGGAGCCACTTTACGGAGCAGCTCCCTTGCACAAGACTGGGGCAGCCTTGGCAGGCTGGTCTGCCAGCATGATGCCGAGAGAACGCCATGCCGTTTTATCAGAAAGATGATGTCCGCATCCGCTATGAGGAAGCCGGGAGCGGCTTTCCGCTTCTCCTCGTTCCCGGCGGCGGCCTGAACTCGCGCATAAGCAACTGGCCAAATGCGGTTTTCAACTCGCTGGAGATATTCGCCGACGAGTTTCGCTGCATCACGATGGATCAGCGCAACGCAAACGGCGGCGAGTCCAGCGGCCCGATCCCTGCCGCTAACCCCTGGGACGCATTTGCCGATGATCAACTGGGGCTGATGGACCATCTCGGGATCGAGCAATTCCTGTTCATGGGATACTGTATCGGCGGTTGTTTCGCGCTCAAGCTCATGGAGCGCGCCCCGGAACGCGTGATGGCCGGCGTGCTGGTCCAGACGGTCGGGCACCACCCCCAACACCCGGATTACATGTACAATTCAGGACGGGACGTCTGGGCGCCAGAGTTGCTACCCCGGCGGCCGGATCTCGACATGGGTCAGGTCGAGCGTTACTTGCATGACCTGTACCGCGTACGTCCCGAGTTCGTTTATAGCGTGTCGAGGGACTTCGCACGTTCCTGTGCAACACCTATTCTGGTCCTGCCCGACGAAACGCCGGCCCATCCGCTGGTGTCCTCCGTCGAGGTCGCCTCACTCTGCCCGAATGCCGAGATAACCGTCTTCCCGTGGCGTGAGCCGCCAGAGCTGAAAACACGGACGATCAGTCGGGTTCGGAGCTTCCTTCGCGCCCATCGGCCTGACGAATCCTCCCCGGTCAGAGCGTAGTGTCGACAGGGTCATGTGGACTGCCGGATTGAGCCCTGGAAGGTTGATTTGGCCGAACCGCACCTTACGGCCAATTCCAATCCCGACGTTGAAGCTGTCCGATGCAACCCATTGTGCAACTTGGGGCTGCAGACGTTTCTGAGTGAGAACAGTCCCCGCTATCCACAGAATTACACACAGATTCTGTGGATAACGTTTGTTAGTCGCTGACTTCCGCACCATTGGTGACCCCGCGCAATCCGGAGTTCGACCCGGCCGAGTGGAACGCGCCAGGCCAACCCACAAGGCTATCGCCGGACCGTTACCGCACGAGCGCGCAGCCCCCCTGGTCGAGCGGCCGGAATGCCTGGGCGCCGGGAATGCTCGTCACCAGCGTGTAATCGTCCGACTTGCCGTGGCTATCCGCCGGGGACTTCACCCGGTAGCGGAACATGTCGTGCACCGCACGCCCATCCGAACGGATCGTCACCGTGCCCCAAAGCGTGTCGTCGATCGGCTTGGCAGCCATCTGCCGCACGACCGTCTCGCCCTCGATCGTGCCTGCATCGCGGGCAGCGCGCAGATAGGCCAGGGTGGCGCTGTACACCCCCGCATGGTCCTCCGTCGGCATGCGGCCGCCCATGACCGCCGCAAACCGCTTGCTCCAGGCGCGGGTGCCGTCCGTGCGGTCCCAATAGAAGCCGGTGGCGAGCTGCAATCCCTTCGCCACATCGAGGCCGATCGAATCCACGTCCGAAAGCTGGATGAACAGCGCCGCGGGCGTGAGCTTGCCCTCCAGGCCGAACTCGACGGACTGCTTGATGGCGTTGATCATGTCCGTGCCGGTGGAGGCCAGCGCCAGCACGTTGGCACCCGAGCTTTGCGCCTTCAGCAGCGGCCCGGCGAAGTCGGTCGTGCCTAGCGGATCACGGCTCGACCCGGCGACCTTGCCGCCCAGCGCCGTCAGCGCGGACGTGGCGTCTGCCTCGAGCGACTGGCCCAGCGCGTAGTTCACCGTCAGGAAATACCAGTCGTTCAGACCTTCCGGCGCCAGGCCCGCGGCCATGGCCTTACCCTGCGCCCAAGTGTCGCTGACCCATTGCACCGTGGTCGGCTGGCATGCCTTGCCCGTCAGGTCCGAGCTCATGGACGACGAGGCGAGCGCCGTGCGGTGCTTGTCGTGCGCAATGGCCGCGACTGCCAGGGCCACGCCGCTGTTGGGCAGGTCGGTGATGGCGCTGACGCCGTCCTCGTCGAACCAGCGGCGGGCGATCCCGGCGCCGATATCGGGCTTGTTCTGGTGGTCGGCGAAGACGATCTCCACGTCGATGCCGTGGCTCTCCTTGCGGAAATCGTCCGCCGCCAGCCGGGCCGCGGCGACCGACCCGGCGCCAACCTGGTCGGCGAACGGGCCGCTCATGTCGGTCAGCACGCCGATCTTGAGCTTGTTGCCCGGGATTTCGGCCCGCGCGGAGACGGCGACGAGACAGGTGGCGGATAGCAGCAGCATGGCCAAGCGGGTCATCAGCGAAGTCTCCGGTTCATAGTATTTCGAAATATTCGGACTGTTCCCACGCCGTGACTTCGAGCTGGAAGCGGTCGATCTCCGCCTGCTTGAGGCGGGTGAAGTAGTCGATGAACGCCGGGCCGAACGAATTGCGCAGGCAGTCATCGGCCGCGAGCGCATCCAGCGCGCCGGGCAGGTCGCGTGGCAACAAAGGCGCGCCGGCCTCGTAGGGCGCCGTGGACGGCGGTCCGGGGTCTAGCGCCCGGTCCACCCCATCGAGCCCAACGGCGATCTGCGCGGCCATGGCGAGGTAGGGGTTGGCGCCAGGTTCGCCGGCACGGTTCTCGATCCGGCTGGCCGGGTCCCCTGGCCGACCCAGGACGCGCACCATGCCGCCGCGGTTGTCGATGCCCCAGCAGGCGCGGGTGGGCGCGTTGGTGAACGGACGATAGCGCCGGTAGCCGTTCAGCGTCGGCGTGGTGAACGCGCAACAGGCGGATGCATGGTCCAGCAACCCGCCGAGCCAGGCCATCCCGAGCTGGCTGAGCGGTTGGTCCGGCGTTTCAGACATAAACAAGTTGCGACCTGCCACGTCGGTCAGCGACTGGTGCAGGTGCCATCCGCTGGACACCACGCCCGGCAAGCGGGGGCGGCTCATGAAGCTGGCGACCAGGCCCTGGCGTGCGCAGACCTGCTTCACCGCCGACCGCACCAGGATCAATTGGTCGGCCGGTAGCACGCCTTGCGCCGGGCCGAAGGTGAGCTCCACTTGGCTCGGGCCGAACTCCACCTCCAGCGTGCGCAGCGGCAGGCCGAGTGCCTGCAAGGTCGCGCGCAGTGTTTCCATCACCGGGTCGAGCGCGTCGTATCGCAGCTCCGTCAGGTATTGGTAGCCCGGGTTCAGCAGGGCAGCGGTGGCCGGTTGGCCGTCCGTCGTTGGCTCACCCCCGCGTGCCAGGATGTGACACTCGATCTCGACCCCTGCGGTGAAGTGCAAGCCACGCGTGGCCAACGCGCCGACTTGGCGGGCCAGCAGGCCCCGAGTGGAGAACGGCATCGGGCGGCCATCCGGCAGGAACAGGTCGCACAGCAACCAGCCGCTGTGCGGCGCCCAGGGCAGCACCTGGAAGCTGAGCGGGTCCGGCAGCATCACCATGTCCGCGGCACCCCGCAACGCCGGGTCGGCGAAGCCACCGTCGCTGCCGAACACCGGGAAGGCGGTCTTCCCCGACAGATCCTTCATCAGCAGCGTGGTGGTGGCGTTGGCGCCGTCGCGCAGCACCCGGATGGCTTCGGCGGCGACCAGCGTCTTGCCGCGCAGCACGCCATGTGCGTCGGCAAAGGCCAGGCGGACCACGCCCAGCCCATCTCGCTCGATGCGCGCGGCGACGGCGGTGGCGGCGTCGTGCTGGTCCGGCGTCCATGCGGCGTGCCGGGTGGCGAAGCTGTCCAACGTGTTGGTCAGGCGGCCTGGGCTAGCACGGCGTTCCAGGCGGCGTTGGCCCGGCGCTGCTCGTCCTGCTGTCGCCAATGCGCCTCCCATCCGTCTACGGGCCCTATTGCGTCGATCGAGGCGGGGCCGTGCACGGCGGCGGCGCCCGTCGTCAGCAGCGGCGGACGACCTTCGGCGACGTCGCGGATGGCGCGCACCAGCAGCCGGCGATAGGCGGCGATCGCCTTGTCACTGGCGCCGAGATGTTCCTTGGTCCGGTCCTGGATCGGCCCCATCGA
>CAXTWC010000050.1:0-30246 GCA_964247805.1 uncultured Acetobacteraceae bacterium
TCCTCCCCTGCGCAGCGGGGGAGGGGGACCGTGCGAAGCATGGTGGAGGGGGCACGGTGCACCGGCTGAGCACCCCCTCCGTCGTCTTCGCCGCCACTTCCCGCGTGAGGCACGGGGGAGGACTGTTACGAAAGGAGCGTCCTATGCTGACCATCCACCATCTCGGCAAGTCGCAGTCCGAGCGCATCATTTGGCTGTGCGAGGAACTAGGCCTGCCCTACGACCTGACGCTGTACACGCGTGACCCCGTCACCATCCTCTCCCCGCCGGAACTCAAGGCGCTGCATCCGCTCGGCGCCGCCCCAGTGATCGAAGACGACGGCGTGCTGCTCGCCGAGTCCGGTGCCATCGTGGACTACATCATCGCCAAGCATGGTGGCGGCCGGCTGGTACTGCGGCCGGACCATGCCGATTTCGCGACCTACCTGTATTGGCTGCATTTCGCCAATGGCAATCTGCAGCCGGTCATGGGGCGCAACCTGGTGATACGGCAGTTGAAGCTGCCGCCGGACAACCCGGTCCTGCTCGCCCAAAAGGGGCGGCTGGAACGCGTGCTCAACCTGGTCGAAACCCGGCTGGGCGAGGCGGATTACCTGGCCGGTAGCGAGTTCACCGCCGCCGACATCATGACCGTGTTCTCGTTGACCACGATGCGAATCTTCATACCCGTCGATCTCTCGCCATACCCCAATACCCTCGCCTATCTGCAGCGCATCGGCGCTCGCCCGGCCTACCAGCGCGCCATGCAGAAGGGAGACCCCGGCCTGATCCCGCTGCTCACCTGATGCAGGCAATCTCCACCGAGCAGCTCAAGCAAGCGCTTGCCCGCGAGGCCGTGATCGCGGACGCGGAGCTCGGCGACGTGGCATGGGCCGACCTCGATGGCGAGGGGGCGCGGTTCTCCCGTTGCAGCTTCGCCGGGGTGCACGCCACCAACGCCTTGCTATCCGGCGCATCGTTCACCGGCTGTCATTTCTCCGGTGCCCGGTTCTCGCACGCCGAACTGAACGAGGCGGTGTTCGAGGAATGCCAGTTCACGAGCCGTGACGACAAAGCCGTCGGATGCAGTTTCGCCTTCAGCAATCTGCGGGACGCGCGGTTCGTGAAGTGCGATCTGTCGCTCTGTACGTTCGATAGGTCTGGCCTATTTTCTGTCGTAATGGACCAGTGCGTCCTGCGCGGCGCCCGGTTCGCAAAAGCCGATTTCAGCCACGCCTACTCACGCAAGCTGGTCACCACGCGCGCCACATTCCGCCATTGCAACTTCGAACTGGCCGATCTGAGCGAGGCACGCCTGCCGGGCTGTGACTTCACGGCGTGCCGCTTCCGGGAAGCCGACCTCGGCGCCGCCGACCTTACCGACGCCGTGCTGCGCGACTGCGACCTGTTCCAGGCCATTGTCACCGGGACAAAGCTGGAGGGCGCCGATTTGCGCGGCGCCGAGATCAGCGGGCTCAATCTGCTGGAAGTGGCCAGCTTTGCCCGTATCAAGATCGATCAGGGCCAGCAGCACGCCTTGCTGAGCGCGATGGGTGTGGACGTGCATCCCGAGGCAAGCTGATGTTCAGTCCGGGCCGACCGCATTTTTGGATAGCCACCAGTCACCGCCGTTGAACCAGCAACTGTCATCCGGACGATCGTCCAGGCGAAAACTCTTCACCTGCTCCCAATCGCCCCGCAGAAACGCTTCGGCGAGTTCGCGGCCGGATTGTGCCACTTGCAATCCGTGGCAGGCAATGAAGCCGGCGCGTGACACGAACCGCGCTGGCCATGCCAAGCCGCCGCCAAGCGGTTTCTCGATCCGCAGCATGCCGCCGAAGCCACCCTCGGACTGCAACGGAAACATCAGCCTGCCACCGGGGTGCATCGCGTCCAACCATGCCCAACTCGGCTGGGTGATCCCAGCGTTCACGTACACCGCGTTGGCCTTAGGCAAACCCTCAGCCACGCCGGACCGCGCATGGATTTCGGCCCATGGCCAAGGGGCAAGGTTGGCTTGGGACCTGCGCGCCAGTCCCGGATCGATCTCAAATCCGTGGACATGCCCCGTCGGCCCCACGAGTGCCGCGAGGACCGCGGTGTAGTAGCCGCTTCCGGTGCCAACCTGCAGGACGGTCTCGCCGGGTCGGAGGGACAATGCATCGATCCAGTGGGCATGCGAACTGGGTTCGCCGATATTGATGCCCCGGTCCGGGTCGAGTGCGACGAGTACGTCCTGGTACAGGAATGCCGGGTCGGCGTCCGGGGTCTGCAGGTAGCTCCGCCCTGACTTGCGTACCCACCAGGGGCCTGGCGAGAAGATGAACCAAGGGGCCGGCCCGGCGAACACCTCACGCGGAACCTCGGCGAAGGCTGCCTCGACACGGGGGTCGCGTGCGCCACCTTTCGCTGCGACGAAGCGAGCGTAGAACCGCCGCAACTTGAACGAACGCTCGTTTACGTCGTTCGTTTCTTTCACGTGACCCATGTGCCAGCGCCTCGTTGGACGATGACTGACAT
Organism: uncultured Acetobacteraceae bacterium; assembly: GCA_964247805.1. GTDB lineage: Bacteria > Pseudomonadota > Alphaproteobacteria > Acetobacterales > Acetobacteraceae > LMUY01. The sequence goes on from CAXTWC010000050.1 coordinate 2,500, forward strand.
TGCCCAAACCAACCGCCGCTGTCGATCCGCTTTACTTACGCCGGCGCGTTCCTCCAGGCTGCGGGCCTGCAACGTTTCGCACCCAACCGCAGGCACCTCATGACCTGGGGTTATCCGGCTGACGCCTTGGGCCACCGGCGATGCAACCATAGCCAGGAAGCCGGGTCGGCCCGGATCCATCGCTCCAGCGTCTGGTTCATCGCCAACGTGAGCGCATACACATCCGCCTTGCGATCCCCGGTGCGCACCGCCTGAAGTGGCGCCTCGCACACCATGCGTAAACGCGCCGGGCCGAGGCGGACGACATGCACGGGAACGACGGGGGCGGCGAAGCGAAGTGCCAATTGGGCAAGGGCCGGCGCCGTCATTGCCTGGCGGCCCATGAACGGAACGTCGATGCCGTCGTTCATCTTCTGGTCGGTCAGCATGCCCAGCGAACCGCCGCCTTGCAGATGCAGCAGCGCTGCCCGCGCACCGTGCGACCCCTTGGCAAACATCGAGACGGCGGGCCCCAGCGCGTTGCCCCGCATGCGCTGGATGATCTCGTTCACGCGTACATTCGATGCCGCTCGGTAGAAGCCAGACACGGGCAGCCCAAGCCGGGCGGCGATCGGCAACACCATCTCCCAATTGCCGAAATGGCCCGAGAAGAACAGCACCTGCTTATGGGCCCGCACGGTGTCGAGATGTTCTTCGCCTTCGAGCTCCCACCCGGGGCCGGCCGTCGTTCGGTGCAACGCATCGAGATGCGGCAACTCAGCGACGGTGCGGCCGAGATTGTCCCAAACCGATCGGATCACGCCCTTGCGCTGGACGGCATCGAAATGTGGGAACGCCTGTCGCAGGTTCGCGTCGGCGACGGCGGAAATGGCCAAAGACGGGCCGGCCTTGCGCGCCAGCCAACCGCCGAGATCGGACGCTTGCACCGGGCCGAGCCCCCGTAGGAAGCGCACCCCGCCGTCCAGCGCCATAGCCTGGAGATAGCCAGAAGCGCGATGCGCCAGGCTTGGAGTGAGGTCCATAGCTTATCTTATGATGGAGCCGGTGCATCGTTTCAATGCGGCCTCACCCGACACTGTACTCCCTCTCCCATTGGGGGAGGGAGTAGAAGAGAGAGGACAGCGGGTGGGTGGAGCGGCCGGCGTCAGGCTACAGCCCCGAGCTGCCGCAGCTTTTCGGCCAAGTCCCGCAGGCTGGTGTCGCCCTTGTGCAGAACCTGGTTAGCACCGCGCAGCCGGCTGCGGTCGGCGGCGCTCAGGTCCATCGCCGTCAGCACCACCACAGGAACGCGCTCGCAACCGGGCCGCTGGCGCAGGGTCTGCAAGAACTCGAACCCATCCATGACAGGCATGTTCAGGTCCAGCAGGATCACGCGCGGCACGGCATAAGCCACCTTGTCGAGCGCCTCCGCACCGTTGGCCGCCTCTACGACGGTCCAGCCATGCTTCTCCAACATCTGTCGGGTGCGGTGGCGGGTGTCCGCCTCGTCGTCCACCACCAGCACGTCGCCCTCCGCCTCGCGGAACCGCTCCATCACCAGACGCAAACGATCCCAATCCACCGGTTTCACCACGTAGTCGGCGGCCCCGAGCGACGTGGCCAGCGCGCGCTCGGTCGAGAAGGTCACCATCACCACGGGGATCGCACCCAGATCGGGATCGGCCTTCAGCGCAGTGAGCACCGACCAGCCATCCATGCCCGGCATCGTGACGTCCAGCAGGATGGCGCGCGGACGCAGTTGCCGGGCCAGCGCCAGTGCGGTCGGGCCATCCGCCGCGGTGCGGGCAGCATACCCCTCGCGCTGCAGGAAGCGGCTGGTCAGGTCACGCTGGGTCTCATCGTCATCCACCACCAGCACGATCTCGCGCCCATTGGGCCCGGGCTCGGTCGCGGCCTCGGGTTCCGGCAGCGGCGGGGTGGCCGGCTGCAGCTTCGCCGGCAGGGTCACGGCGAAGCTGCTGCCCTTGCCCGGCGTGCTGTCGACCGACACCTCGCCCCCAAGCAGGGCAGCGAACGCCTTGGTCAGCGCCAAGCCCAGCCCGGTGCCGCCGAACTGCCGGGTGGTGGAGGCATCTGCCTGCTGGAAGCGCTGGAACAGCTTGGCCAACTGCTCCGGCGTCATGCCGATCCCCGTGTCGGACACGGCGAACCGGATCCAATCCACGTCACCCGGCTTCGCATGGCGCTCGATCGCCAGGGTGATGGTGCCGTGCTCGGTAAATTTCGCCGCATTGCTCAGCAGGTTCAGCAGAACCTGGCGGATGCGGGTCACATCGGAGTGCATGCTGCCCAGCCCCGGCGCCAGGCGCAGCTCCAGGCGGTTGTCCTTCTTGTCCATCAGCGCACCGACGGTCGCGGCCACCTCGGTCGCCATCGACGCTAGATCGAAGGTTTCGAGATAGGCGTCCATCTTGCCGCTCTCGACCTTGGACAAGTCCAGCACGTCGTTGATCAGGCCCAGCAGATGGCGCGCATTGCCCTCGATCTTGTGGACATCGCGGGTCAACTCCGCAGCTTCGGTGCCGTCCTCGATCTCCTCCGCCAGCATCTCGGAGTAGCCGATGATGGCCGACAACGGCGTCCGCAACTCGTGGCTCATGTTGGCGATGAAGGTGCTCTTGGCCCGGTTGGCAGACTCCGCCTCGTCCCGGGCCGCCGCCAACGACTGTTCGCTCTCGCGCAGCGCCGTGATGTCCGTGTTGGTGCCGAACCAGCCGAGGATGCGACCCTCGGGATTGGTCTCGTCCGGTTCCTCGCGGATCGGCAGCGCGCGGGAAAGGAACCAGTTGTAGCTGCCATCCGCGGCGCGCAGGGGGAAGGTGTCTTCCCAGTCCGTCCCCATTCGGAAGCTCTCGCGCAGATGACGCTCGACGCGCTCGACATGCTCGGGGTGGTGGACGGACTTCCAACCCCAGCCCCGCATGTCGTCGAAGCTGGTGCCGGTGTAGTCGTACCATCGCTGGTTGTACCACACGATGGACCCATCGCCGGCGGTCATCCATGCCAGTTGCGGGATGGCGTTGGCGATCGTGCTGAACCGCGCCTCCCCCTCCCGCATGCGGGCCTGCTCGCGACGCCGGGTGGTGATGTCGCGCAGGTATGCGGTGAACAGCGGCTGCTCGCCCCCGAGCGTCCGGGTCAGCGAGAACTCGACCGGAAAGACGGTGCCGTCGCCGCGGATGGCCTCCACCTCGATGCGCCGGGCCAGCACCGAGTCGTCGCCCGCGAGCGCACGGGTGAAGGCGCGGCGATGGCCGGCATGGCTCGCGGGCGGGAAGATGGTCTGGTCGAGATCGTGGCCCATAACGTCCTCCGCCCGCAGCCCGAAGGTCGCCTCGGCCGTCGCGTTGAAGGCGAGGATGCGACCCTCGGCACCGATCGTGATGACGCAATCGGGCGCCGAAGCCAGGATGGCGGCGTTCAGTTGCTGGCTGGCAGACAGCGCTTCCGCGACCCGGCGCCGCTCCAGGGTCTGCCCGATGTGATGGCCCAGGGTCGAGAGCGCCTCCAGCAGGCTGTCATCCACGTCGATCTGCCGGTGGCTGTAGAACTCGACGACACCGATGGTCGTGGCCCCGTCCCTCATCGGGAAGGCCAGCGCACTCCGCAACCCATGGGCCGCGGCCTCGGCCATGCGGGCAGAACCGGATGTGTCCAGTGCGGGCACGTGCAGCGGACGGTCTGTGCTGGCGACCTTGCCGAGCAGGTCTGTCGCCGCCTCCAGCACAGTCCCGGCAAGGTCTTGGGCAAATCCCGCAGCCAGGCCGGCCTCCCGCCCATACCACGATCCGGTGCAGATCAGGCGCCCCGGTCCGGAGGGCGATGTCTGGCTTTGCCAAACGAAGCCGATCTCCCAACCCAGTCCCGTCCCGATCGCCTCGAGGATGCGCGGCAACAAGCTTTCCAGCGGCGCCGTCGAGGCCAGCACCTGGGCCAGGGCATACTGCACGGCGAGCCGTTTCTGGGCATCCTTGCGGACCCTGGTGTCGCTGAAGGTGATGACGCTGCCGGTGATCCGCCCCTCGCTGGTGACCGGGAAGGAGGAATATTCGGCAAAGAACGGCGTACCATCGCGCCGCCACAGCATCTCGTTGTCCAGCCGGACCGGGCGTCCGCTGGTGGACGTATGCAGCAGCGGACACTCGGCTTGCGGGAACGTGGAGCCATCTGGCCGGGTGTGATGGATGGCAACGTGCATGTTGCGGCCGAGCAATTCGTCTGCCTGGCCATACCCGAGCATGCCCAACGCCGCCCGGTTGATGAACACGCATCGCCCCTCGAGGTCGACGCCGTACACGCCGTCGCCGAGCGCGTCCATGAACGCCCACTGCGTCCACACCGGGAGCGCAGTGTTCGTGTCCATCATGTCTCCGAAGGTTGCGTTCAAGTCGGCCGATAGCTGCGGCATCGTGAGAGAACACGGGCCCGGCGTTACAGTTGCCGCGGCGCGGGAAACGCGTGCCGCCACGCCGTGGTAAACGCCGCCGCGTCATCCGTTTGCATGACGCGCTGGCCAATCCTGCCTGCTTTACTCCGCCGCGCCGCGACGTTGTGGCGCACCGTCGGGAGAGCGTGGATATGACGACTTATTACGTCAGCACTGGACAAACCCTGTCCGGAATCACGCTGTCCAGCGGTGACAATGTCTATGTCGCGGCCGGCAAGACGATCGACATCCATATCCAGTCCGGCGGGCTCGAATACGCCTACTACAATGGCGTGGACAGCGGCACCGTCGTCAGTGCCGGCGGTCTCGAACTGCTGGAATACGGCGCCACCGCGAGTGGCACGACGGTCAGCAGCGGCGGCACCCAGTTCACCGGCGACGGCGGCATCGCCAGCGGCACCATCATCAGCAGCGGCGGCTACGAAGTGCTGTCCGGCGCCACGCTGGTCGGCGCGGACGTGAAAGCCGGCGGCACGTTGGTAGTGCTGCCCGACAGCACGCCCACCAGCACGACCCTCGAGCCCGGCGCGTTCGTCATCTCCACCGGCGTCGTCGTACTGTCCAGTCAGCACCTGGTGTCGGCGTTCAGCGCAGGGACCCTGAGCGGCGGCACCTTCTCCGGAACCTATTCCGACGTGATCGTGCGATCGGGCGGCGTGGCCCTGAGTGCCACGATCGAGGCCGGAGCCGACCAGTTCGGCTACGCCGGCGGCACAGCCAGCGGGACCATGGTGTCGAGCGGCGGGACGGCGTTCGTTTATTCCGGCGCGACCGACATCGGGGTGATCGTCAGCAGCGGCGGCTTCGAAGACGGGGCCGGGGGGACCATCATCTCGTCCGTCATTAGCGCGGGCGGCGAGCAGTTCACTGGAATCCTGACGTCGGGCGTCATGCTCGCGGGCGGCATCCAGGTGGTCGCCACCAGCGGTGGAGTGACCACGGGAACCGTCGTCGGGTCCGGCGGTACGCAGACGGTGATCTACACGGCCAGCGGCTCCATCATCGGCAGCGGCGGGTTCGAACTCGTCTCGCGCGGCGGCTCCACGGTGGACACCGATGTGCAGTCCGGCGGCGTGCTGGTGCTGGACGGCGGCACCGCCACCGGCACCACGGTGGAGCCCGGCGGCGTCGTCGTGTCCAGCGGTGTGGTGGTGACCTCCGGCTACGGCGTGATCGCCGCCGCGGCCGGCAACCCGGTCGGGGTCGCGGTAGGCTCCGGCCAGACCGAGAGGGTGCTCGGCAACGCCACGACCATTTCCTCGATGATCAGCAAGGGCGGTGACCTGGCGCTGGACGAGGGCGTCGCCTCGGGCACCATCGTTTACGGCTTCGTGGGCCAGACCGGGGGGATCGCCTACGCCACCGTGGTCGAAAGCAGCGGCTCCATCGACGTGGAGGACGGCACCGCCAGCGGCACCATCATCAGCAGCGGCGGCACGCAGTCGGTCACCACGTCGTCGTTCTACACCGTCGTCAGCAATGGCGGCGTCGAGGCCTTGCGCGCCGGGTTCGGCAACGAGCTGGGCATCGGCACCAGCACGACGGTGCTGTCCGGCGGCGCGCAATTGGTCAGCTACGACGCGACTGCCTCCGGCACCATCGTCAGCGGCGGCGGCACGCTGGACGACAACATCTACGGCACCACCGTCAGCGCCGTGCTGAACAGCGGTGGCGCCGAGATCGTGGGCAACGCCGCCAACGCCAGCGCGACCGACGTGAAGTCGGGCGGCCTGCTGGTGATCGAGGCCGGCGGCTCCGCAACCGGCACCATCGTGGAGGCGGGCGGCACGGTCGTGTCCGGCGCAGGGGTGATCGTCACGTCCGGCAATGCGGTAGTGTCCGCGATCGCCAGCGGGACGGTGAGCGGGCTCGTGCTCGGCAGCGGCACCACGGCCTCGGTGCTGGCGAGCGGAACCACGCTGTCGGCGACGATCGCTGGCGGCGTGGAGTACGTGCTGGCCGGCGGCACCGACAGCGCCTCGATGATCGGCAGCACCGGTTCGGAAACCGTGTCCGCCAGCGGGCGCGTGGTGAGCACGACGGTGAACAGCGGCGGCATTCTGCTGGTGTCCGGTACGGCGAGCGGGGTGATCGATCGCGGCGAGGTGGAAATCCTCAGCGGCGGCAGCGCCTACGCGACCATGGTGAACAGCGGCTCGTTCTCGATCATGACGGGCGCGACGGCCACCGGCACGATCCTGCTCTCCGGCTCCGTCGCTTACGACACCGGCAGCACCCTATCCACCTCGGTCGGCAGCGGTGCGGAGGACCTCTTGTACGGCTCCGCGACCAGCGCCAGCGTCGCCGGCGGCGGCAACCAGACAGTGCTCACCGGGGCCACCGCCATCGGCACGATCCTGGATCCGGGGGCAACCGAGGAGGTGCGGGGCATCGCCAGCGCCACCGTGGTGAACAGCGGCAGCTTCCTACTGGTCAGCTCAGGAGGTGTAGCGAGCGCGACCGACCTGCTGTCCGGTGGCACGCTCATCCTGCTGCCCGGCGCGTCGGCAAGCGCGACCATTTCCGCCGCGGGTGCGACCGTTCTGTCGACCGGCGTGGTGGTGGAAGATACGTCCTCGCTGGTGGTGTCGTATGCCGCGAGCGGTGCGGTTTCGGGTGTCACGGTTGGCCAGTTCGGCGAGGAACTCGTGTTCGCCGGCGGCGAGGATCTGGGCGGCACCATCTCGGGCTACCAGTTCGTGACGTCGGGTGGCACGGCGAGCGGCAGCACCGTGTTCTACCAGGAAATCGCATCGGGCGGCCAGGCGATCGGCGTCATCGTATCGGGCACCGAGTTCGTCGACCAGGGCGGCTCCGCGACCAACACGACCGTCGTTTCCGGCGCTAACGAATACATCTACGGCGGGACAGTCGTCGGGACGTTGGTGGATGGCGGGGGCTCGACCTACGTGTATTCCGCCACCCTCAGTGCCGCCACGATCGAAAGCGGCGGCCGCGAACGGCTCGACAGCGAAGGTGTCGCGACCGACACCACGCTTCTGCCCGGCGGGATGCTCGACCTGCTGACCGTCCCTTATGTCAGCAGTGGGTCGGCAAGCGTCTCCTCCTCGGGCCTGCTGACCGTGAGCGAGGGCAGCCAGACCTACATGCAGCAACTGGCTGGCGATTTCGCAGGCGAGACCTTCGTCCTGGCGAAGGACTTCGGAACCGGCACGCTGGTCACCGGCGTCGCCTGCTACTGCCGGGGCACCCTGATCGCGACCGCGTCCGGAGAGGTCGCCGTCGAGGATCTGCGAGTTGGCGACTCCCTGGTCACCGTGTCAGGGGCGCGGCGTCCGCTGCGTTGGATCGGCCGCCGCAACTACGCCGGGCGCTTTGCGGCTGCCAACCCGGGTATCCAGCCGGTGCTGATCCGCGCCGGCGTCCTGGGCGGTGGCCTGCCCCGGCGCGACCTCCGCATCTCGCCACTGCACGCGATGTATCTCGACGGCGTCTTGGTGCCGGCGCGCCTCCTGGTGGACGGCGTCGCCATCCTGCAGCTGCGGGACGTGACGCAGGTCGACTATTTCCACCTGGAACTGGACAGCCACGACGTGATCCTGGCGGAGGGTGCCCCCTCCGAGTCCTTCCTGGATGATGACAGCCGGTCGATGTTCCACAACGCCAGGGAGTACGAGGCGATGTACCCCGATGCTCCGCCGCCGGGCCGGTACTGCGCGCCGCGGATTGAGCAGGGTTACGCGTTGGAGGCGATCCGACGGCGGATCGCGACGGCCTTGGCTGCATAGCCCCGGTTTAAAGCAGACAGGCAACGCTCCCGCCGTCATACCAAAGCCAAGCCGGGGCTGTCCGATTTACGTTACTTCAGCACGTCAAGTCGAAACACCGTCATGCCAAGGCTTGACCTTGGTATCCACGCGGTCGGGCTGGTGACCTCGAGCGAGGACTTGGCACCACAAAGCGCCACACTGTCAGCCGATGCGCGTGCGAGGCCGCGAACACCAGGGTCAAGCCCTGGCAGGACGATCAATGTTGGCTAGCTAGCGACCCAACTAGGTCCGGACACGCTCTAATTGCGCCAGCAAGTCGCCGCCCAGTAGGTCGCCGATGCGCTCCACCGTGAAGTCGGGCGTGGGGCATTCGGCGATCGCGGCGGTATCGCGGGCGAACTGTCCCTGCTTCACGAACACGGTGGTGAGGCGGTCGCCCCATACCTGCTTGCAGGCGGTGAGGATGCGGATCTTGTCGTCCACCAGCACGTAATGCTCGGCCGGGAACGCGGCTTCCACGCGCGCCAACTCCTTGTCCTTGTGCACGCAGATCACCACCCGGCGCTGCAATGCCTCCGCCAGGCCGGAAGTCAGGAGCTTGCGCGGCTGGAACACTGCGTCGCCATCGGTGAGCGCGACCGTCGTGGCGATGGCCCGCATCCGGGACAGCACCTCGAGCGCGCCCGGGTAGACGAGCTTGTCATAGGCGAAGTCCACCACGAAGCCGCTCAACCAGATCGCGTCCAGTTCGTCGGGACGTTCAAGCCGGTATTGCTGGAACGCGCCCAGGTAGTCGCGGTAGCCGAGGGTGTGGAACAGGTGATCCTGGATCGCCCAGTACCGCTCGCTGGCAGCCGGGCCGGCCTGCTGGGCAATATACGCCTTCAGCTCGTCCTGATACTGATCGTTGTTGAGCAGGGTGTTGTCCACGTCGACCAGGAACACCAATCGTTCGGCCATCGAGCCCTCCACTACTGACGGCCTGACGGATGCCGTAAAGTTCAGGGCGTGTCCATCGTGCCGGCCCGCTCCCGCTGCAACAGCGTGGCCTTGCGCTCCACCCCCCACCGGTAGCCGGACAGCGCGCCATCCGACCGGATCACGCGGTGGCAGGGGATGGCGATCGCCAGCGTGTTGGCGGCACACGCCCCCGCCACGGCGCGCACGGCGGCCGGGGTGCCGAGCGCGGCGGCGATCTCGGCATAGGTGGCAGTGCGGCCCGGCGGGATCGCCCGCAACGCCTGCCACACGCGCTGCTGGAACGCCGTGCCCCGGATGTCGAGCGGGAGGTCGAGCCCCAGGCCGGGGGCCTCGATCGCGCCGACCACGCGGGCGACAGTGGCCTCGAACGCCGGGTCGCCGCCGGTCAGGTCGGCAAGGGGGAAGCGGTCCTGCAGGTCGCGCACCAGCGCCGCCGGATCGTCCCCGAAGGCGATGGCGCACAATCCCTTGCCGGTGGCGGCGACCAGGATGGCGCCCAGCGAGCACTGGCCGACGGCGAAGCGGATCGCCTCCCCTGCCCCGCCCTTGCGGTAGGCAGTGGGGGTCATGCCCAAGCGGTCCGCAGCGCCCTCGTAGAACCGGCTGGAAGCGTTGTAGCCGGCGTCGTAAATCGCTTGCGTCACACTGTGCGCGGTGCCCAGCCCGCCCTGCACGCGTGCGACCCGGCGGGCGGCGGCGTAGGCTTTCGCGGTGACGCCGGCCACCTCCTTGAACACGCGGTGGAAATGGTAGGGGCTCAGCCCGGCGGTGCGCGCCAGGTCGGCCAGGGTGGGTGGCTCCTCCGCCGCGTCGATCTGGCGGCAGGCCTGGCGCACCAGGGCAGCGTGGCGTTCGGTCTGGCTGGCCTCGTTCGGACGGCAACGCTTGCAGGGGCGGAAGCCGGCGCGTTCGGCATCTTGCGTGGTGGCGTGAAACGATACGTTCTCACGCCGGGCTAGGCGGGCGGCACAGCTCGGGCGGCAATACACGCCAGTGGTGCGCACGCCATAGAAAAAGGTGCCGTCGCAGGCGCGGTCCCGCCGACTGATGGCGTCGTAACGCTCGTCTGCGTCGAACATGGTGGGGGTGCCTCTCGGTGGTGGTGCGCCGTTGTGCGGCATGGCCACGCGGGGCGCGTCCCGGTCCTTGCGGTCGAATTCAGCGCTTGGCCAGCGCCTCGGCGAACGCGCGTGCGGTTGCGTCCACCTGGGCCGCGTCCATGCCGGGCTTGTAGAGCGCGGAGCCAAGGCCAAAGCCGCGCGCGCCGGCGGCCCAATACGGGTCCATGTTGCCCGGCGTGATACCGCCCACTGGCAGCAGCGCCGTGCCGCGCGGCAGCACCGCCAGCCAGGCGCGCATCACCGCGGGCGGCAGTCCCTCGGCGGGGAACAGCTTCAGCGCATCCGCACCGGCGGCGAGGGCGGCGAACGCCTCGGTGGGGGTGGCGACGCCGGGCGCGCAGGCCATGCCGAGCGCCTTGGCCCGGCGGATCACCGCGCCGTCGCCGTGCGGCATGACCACCAACTGGCCGCCCGCCGCCTGCACCCGGTCCGCATCCGCCGGGTCGAGCACGGTCCCGGCGCCGATCATCACATCGGGGAAGCGGCGCACCAGGCGGGCAATGCTGTCGAACGGGTCGGGGGAGTTGAGGGGAACCTCGATGATGCGGAAGCCGTGGCGGACCAGGGCATCGCCGACGCCTTCCACCTCCTCCGGACGGACACCGCGCAGGATGGCGACGAGGGGGAAGGCTTCGAGGTGGGTGGTGAAGTCCATGATGCGTGTTCCCCTAGACCAACCCGGCGGCCTGGGCGATGGCATGCAGGCCGGTGAAGGCGACATCCCCATCCACCACGGTATGCTCCACGCCACGCGCCGCCAGCGCCAGGCCATATGGGGCGGCCAGCGCTTTGCTGCACACCAGGTAAACCAGCTTGGCCGGTGCAAGGCTCAGCGCCTCCCGCACCTCCTCCCCCACCAGCAGGCCCGAGAGGTAGGAGGGCAGCGCGTCGCCGGGCCGGCGGGCGAACAGCCCCTCGGTGCGGGTGGAGAACAGCGCGTGCAGGATGGCCCCTGCCTCGGCGCGCTTGCAGCCATCGGTGAAGGCGGCGGCATCGAACGGCGGGTCCTCCTTCGGCATCAGGCGGCCGAGGATGGTGTGGTGGCGCAGGGCGGAGAACACCTCGCCCGTCATGTAGGTGCGGAATTCCATCACGCGGCCGCCGGCCACCACGGCCCATTTGCTGTGCGTCCCCGGCAGGACGAACACGCCGTCCGCCACCCCGAGTGACGCGAGTGCGCCGGCGATCTGGGTTTCTTCCCCGCGCATGACGTCGGTGTCCTGCCAGCTCAGTCCCGGGACGAAGCCGATGCGGGTGCCGGCGGCCTTGGTCCACACCACCGACCCGGCGAGTTGCGCGAACCCGGCGGGGCATTGCGCGTACGGCGCTTCCACCCAGCCCTGCCGGCTACCGATCATGCCGCTGGCAAGCGCGGGGGCACCGGGGTGGGCCGCTAGCCACTTCCCAGTCACTGCAATGAAGATATCGGGGAACGGGCGCCCGGCCGCGGCCATGATGCCGTCGACGGTGGTGACCCGGTCCAGCACGGTGCCATCCGGCGCCATCAGTGCGGCGCGCAGGGAAGTGGTGCCCCAGTCGAGGGCGATGAGGGGGGTCGTCATGGCAGGTCCTAATACTTCTCCCTCTCCCGCAAGGGGAGAGGGAGATTCTTGTTAGCGAAGCAACATCGCCTTCAGCGCGAACCGCATCTTGCGCCCGTATGGCGGCGCCACGAACTCGAAGCCGCTGAACCGCCCGGCCTTGTACACCCCGCGGGCATGGGAGAACCGGCGGAACCCGTCCCGGCCATGATACGCACCCATGCCGGACGGCCCGACGCCACCGAACGGCAGATCGTCCTGGATGCAGTGCATCAACGTCGAGTTCACCGACACGCCGCCGGAAACGGTGTTGCCCAGCACCTCGGCCAAGCGCTTCGGATCCTTGGTGAAAGGATACAGCGCCAGCGGACGAGGACGGTCACGAACGAACTGGGTCGCCTCGGCGATCTCGGTGTAGCCGATCACCGGCAGGATCGGGCCGAAGATCTCCTCGCCCATCAGCGCGCCGTCCAGGGGCGGGTTCAGCACCACCGTCGGGCCCATCCGCCGCTCGGCGACCGCATCGTTCAGCCGCAGCAGCCGCGCACCCCCTGCCTCCGCATCCCGCAGCAAGCCGTGCAGGCGCTGGTGGTGCCGATCGGAGATGATCGCGGTGTAGTCCGGATTGCCGCCGATCTGCGGGTAGCAGCGCCGGGCCGCGTCCAGCACGGCCGTGGCGAACGTCTCCACATGCTCGGCCGGCACCAGCGCGTAGTCCGGCGCGATGCAGGTCTGCCCGGCGTTTATGAACTTGCCCAACGCGATCGTCTTCGCCGCCGCCGCGATGTCATAGTCCCGGCATACGATGGCGGGGGACTTGCCGCCCAGCTCCAGCGTCACCGGCGTCAGCGTCTCAGCGGCAGCGCGGGCGACCAGGCGACCGACGGCGGTGGAGCCGGTGAACAGCAGATGGTCCAGCGCCAGCGAACACACCGCCTGCGCCACTTCCGGGCCGCCAGTGACGACGCTGACGATTGCCGGGTCGATGGTGTCCGCGATCAGGCGGGCGAACAGGGCGGAGAACCGCGGCACCAGTTCGGAGGGTTTCACGATCACCCGGTTGCCGGCGGCGATCGCGTCCACCAGGGGGCTCACCGTCAGCAACAGCGGGTAGTTCCAGGGCGCCACGATCGCGACGCATCCGAGCGGCTGCCACTCCACCCAGGCGCGGCCGGGTTGGAAGCTGAGGTCTACGTGCCGCCGCTCCGGACGCATCCAACGACGCAGGTTCTTTCGCACGTTGCGAATGGCGGCGAGGGCCGGGACCAACTCGGCCACGATGGTTTCCGGGTGCGCCCGGTTGCCGAAATCTGCCGAGATCGCCTCGGCAATGCGGTCGGCATTGGCGCGCAACACGGTGTCCAGCGCCTTGAGCGTGGCCAGGCGCTGGCTGGCAGGCGGGGGGCCGTCGCGATGATAGGCGAGGCGCTGCATGTCCAGGATCCGCGCCGGGGACGCCGCATCGCCGGTGGGGGTGGTCAACACGGCGGTATTCATCGCGGTGGCTCCTTCGGTGGGGCTATGCAGCCGAGCACCCTGCCGCCTAGCGTGCGGGTAAACGGCAGGAAGCCTACACGCCATGATCGAATTGCACACCTACAACACGCCCAACGGCCGCAAGATCAGCGTGGCGCTGGAGGAAATGGGGCTGCCTTACTCCGTCCATGTGGTGGACATCACCAAGGGCGAGCAGCACCAGCCGGCGTTCCTGGCGATCAGTCCGAACAACCGCATCCCCGCCATCGTGGACCCGGACGGCCCCGGCGGCACCCCGATCAGCGTGTTCGAGAGCGGCGCCATCCTGCTCTATCTCGGCGAGAAGACCGGCCAGTTCCTGCCCACGGGCCTGCGGGAGCGGGTGCCGGTGCTTGAATGGCTGATGTGGCAAATGGGCGGATTCGGGCCGATGCCCGGCCAGGTGCACCACTTCCTGGGCGTGAAGGATGCCACCGATCAGAAGTACGGGCTGGAGCGTTACTCGGCCGAGACCAGCCGGTTGTATGGCGTGCTGGACCGGCGGTTGGCAGAAGTGGAGTTCGTCGCGGGCGCGTTGTCGGTGGCGGATTTCGCGATCCTGGGCTGGGCCTGGCGGCACGAGCGGCACAAGGTGGACCTAGCGAACTTCCCGCAGGTGAAGCGGTGGTACGAGACGCTGATGGCCCGCCCAGGGGTGACGCGCGGGTTCGAGGTGGCGCTGTCACGGTAAACTTAAGATCCTCCCCCGTGCTTCACGGGGGAGGTGGCGGCGCAGCCGACGGAGGGGGCGCAGGGTCTGTGCCCCGTGCCCCCTCCACCATGCTGCGCATGGTCCCCCTCCCCCGCTTTGCGGGGGGAGAAACTAGAAGGGCGCAGGGTTAGCCCAAACTCTCCGCCAGCGAGGCCGCCATCTGTCGGGCGAACGCCGCCGGGTCGCGCGGTGGCTCGCCATCCTGCACCCGGGCCAAATCGAGCAATATGCCGGCCGCATCCTCCAGGCTAGCCAACTCCGCCATACGCCGGATCAGCTTGTGCCGCGGGTTGACCTCCAGCACCGGCAGCGTGCCACCGTACGACCGCCCGGCCCGCTTCAACAGCCGCTGCATCTGCAGGTCCGGACCGCCCGCCGACGCCGCCAGCACCACCGGGCTGTCCACCAGGCGATCGGTCGCCCGCACGTCGGACACGTCGGCCTTCAACAACTCCTTCAGCGTGGTCACCAACTGGGTCACGTCCGCCGGCTCCTCCGCGGCCGTCTCCAGCGGCAGCTTGGACAGGTCGGCAGCACCCTGGGTGATGGAGCGGATCGGCTTCTCCTCGAAAATGGACATCCGCTCCGGCCAGAACGCGTCCACCTGGTCCGCCATCAGCAGCACCTCGATCCCGCGGGCGCGGAAACCCTCGAGCTGCGGCGACTTGGCCAACGCGTCGGTATCATCCCCCACCAAGGTGTAGATCGCTTCCTGCTCCGGCTTCATGCGGGCCACATACTCGGGCAGCGACGTCCACCCCTCCTGCGACGACGACTTGAAGCGCAGCAGCAACGACAAGTCGGCGCGGTGCTCCACGTCCTCCCACAGGCCCTCCTTCACGATGGAGCCGTAGTTCTGCCAGAAGGTCGCGTAGCCCTCGCGGCCCTCCTCGGTCTCGTCCTTCGCCCGGGTCTTCAGCTCCGCCAGCACGCGGTTGGTGACCGCCTTGCGGATGCGCGCCAGCACCGGCGTGCTCTGCAGCATCTCGCGCGACACGTTCAGCGGCAGGTCCTCCGTGTCCACCACGCCGGTGACGAACCGCAACCATGGCGGCAGCAGCGCGGCCTCGTCGGTGATGAACATGCGGCGGACGTGCAGGCGGACCTTGCTCTCGCGCGGGGCGTCGCCCATGAACTCGAACGGCTTGTTCGTCGGCATGTACAGCAACGCCGTGTATTCGAGCGCGCCTTCCGCCCGCCAATGCAGCGTCACCCACGGCTTGTCAAACATATGGCCGAGATGGCGGTAGAACTCGGTGTATTGTTCTTCAGTGATCTCGGCCTTGGGCTTGCGCCACAGTGCCGTGCCCTCGTTGGCGGCGACGTCCTTGCCGTCCTTTGCCACCGTGATCGGCACGGTAATGTGGTCGGCCCATTTGCGGACGATCGTCTCCAGCTTGTACGGCTCGAGGAACTCCTCCGCGTCCGCCTTCATGTGCATCACGATCGTTGTGCCGGCCTGCTCCCGCGTCGCCGGGGCAATCGTGTAGTCGCCGCGGCCCTCGGACGCCCACACCCAGGCCTCCTCCGACCCGGCGGCGCGCGACGTGACCTCGACCCGGTCCGCCACCATGAAGGCGGAGTAGAAGCCCACGCCGAACTGGCCGATCAGGCTGGGACGCTCCTCCGGCTTGGCGTCGGCCAGCGACTGGCCGAAGGCACGGGTGCCGGAGCGCGCGATGGTGCCCAGGTTTTCCACCAGCGAGGCACGGTCCATACCGATGCCGGGGTCGGCGAGGGTCAGTGTGCGCGCCTCCTTGTCCGGCACGATACGGACGGAGGCATCCTCCGGCAGGGCCAGGTTGGCCTGGGTCAGTGCCGCGAACCGGCGGCGGTCGATCGCGTCGGCGGCGTTGGCGACCAGTTCGCGCAGGAAAATCTCGCGATCCGAATACAGCGCGTGCACCACCAGATCGAGCAGCCGGCCCACCTCGGCGCCGAATTCATGCCGTTCGATCGTTTCGCTCATGGCGACTTGTTCTCCTTAGTCGGTTACAGATGGTTGGGCCGCGATATGCCGAGCGCGACCGCCAATTTCAATATGGCGGGGCTCGCCGCAACGTGATTAGCGCGCCACGCCATGGCCGATGATGCCGTGGCCGACCACGGCGACGCGCGCGCTCATCGCGGCGTTGCCGCGCGAGACAGGATCGTGAGAGGCTCCGTCGGCATGGCTCGGGTGCCCTCTTGGCGTGCTCTGGTATGGCCGTGCGGACAGGGTGGGGCATCATGCGGCTGGACGGCAAAGTGGCGTGGGTGACGGGCGCGGGCAGCGGCATCGGGGAGGCGGCGGCGCTGGCCCTGGCGGCTGCGGGTGCCCGGGTGGTGCTGACCGGGCGACGGCGAGAGGCGCTCGACTCGGTGGCCGACCGCATCCGCAACGCCGGCGGCCAGGCGGACGTGCAGCCGGCCGACCTCACAGACCCGGCGGGCGCCAATGGCGTAGGCATGTTCCTTCGCGAGGGACCGGGGCGGCTGGATATCCTGGTCAACAACGCCGGGCTGAACGTGCCGGACCGTTCCTGGAACGTGCTGACCGCAGCGGGCGCCGAGGAAGTGTTCCGCGGCAATCTGTCGTCCGCGTTCTCCTGCGTCATCGTCGCACTACCGTTCATGCGCGCACAGCGGGACGGGGTGATGATCCACACCGCCTCCTTCGCGGGGCGGTTCGTCGGCGGGGTGGGCGGACCGGCCTACACGGCGGCCAAACACGGCGTTGTGGCGATGAGCCACTCGATCAACATGGAGGAGTGCGTCAACGGCATCCGGTCCTGCGCGCTATGCCCTGGAGAGGTGGCAACGCCCATCTTGGACAAGCGCCCCGTGCCGGTGGGCGCCGAGGACCGCGCCCGCATGGTGCAACCCGAGGATTGCGCGGATCTGATCCTGTATGTGGCGTGCCTACCCCCGCATGTGTGCCTCAACGAGGTGCTGATCAGCCCAACCTGGAACCGCGGCTACGTCGCCGCCCGGCAGCGACGCGGCTAGCCCGCAACCCGGCACGATAGCGGCGTCGACGTCCGAGGGAGACAACCGCCACTTCGCTTGCTGCGATGTTGCGGCCTCACCGGAGTTTGTGTCGCGCGAGAGCTACTCAATAGTGCACGCCAAGCGGCAGCACCTGGCCTCGAGCATCGACCGCCCCTAACCGCGCCCTCTCGCATGTGGAGACGGAGTCACCGCACTAAATTCGCCGGCTCGCGCCCGGCCAGCACGGCGTCGATCCCGTCCAGCACCATGGCTCCCATAGCATCGCGCGTCACCGACGTGGCACTGCCCAAATGCGGCAGCAACACCGCGTTTTCACACTCGAAATACGCCGGGTTCAGCGCTGGCTCGCCCTCGAACACGTCGGCGCCGTAGGCTGCGATCTGGCCACTGCGCAGGGCCGCGATCACCGCATCGTCGTGCACCAGCGTGCCACGCCCGGCATTGGCCACCACCGCCCCATGGGGCAGCTTGGCAATGCGCTCGGCGTTTAGCCAATGTTTCGTGCCCTCGCCGCCGGGGGCGTTCAGCGACAGCAGTTCGGACACGGCCAGGAAGCTGTCGTCGTCGCCGTGGTAGATCGCACCGCGTTCCAATTCCGGGGGCAAGCGAGTGACGTCGCGGTAATGCACAACCATCGCCAGGCCCTGCGCCAATTTCGCCAGCTCCCGGCCAATCCGGCCCATGCCGAAAATGCCCAGCTTGCGGCCAACCACACCCGTGCCGAGCAATTGGGTGGGCGCCCAGCCGCTCCACTCGCCGCGCCGCACCAGCCGCTCACCCTCCCCTGCCCGGCGGGCCGCGGCGAGTAGCAGCAACAGCGCACACTCGGCCGTCGCGACGGATAAAACGTCGGGCGTGTTCACTACCGCGATGCCGCGGGCGCGGGCGGCGGGAATGTCTATATGGTCGTAGCCCACGCTGAACGTGCCGATCACCTTCACCGTGTCGGGCAGCGCCGCGATCGTGGCTGCGTCCAGCTTCTCCGCCGGGCAGCACAATACGGCGTGGGCGCCCTCCGCCAGCCGGATCACGTCGGCCCCGGTCCGCGGCGCGTCCTCCGGGTTGAACCGCGCCTCGTAGCTTGCAGCAGCGCGGGCCTCGACAGCAGGCGGCAGGCGGCGGGTGACGAGCAGGATCGGTTTGGCCATGGCTGGGAGCTCCTTTCCCACCATCCTGGCCGGACTCGCCCGGGCACGCCAGCATCCGCAGCGGAGCGAAGGTAACGGCGGCCCCCGCCACCACCCGGCTCCCCAGAATGCTACGCCGTCAGGCTGGTCGTCGCGGAGCTCGAGCTGAGGCTGCCGTAATTGGCGAGCGTCTGCTGCAAGGTCTTCTGCAACTGGTCCAGCACCGATTGCAGGCTACCCGGTGCATCGGCAGCCGCAGCGTTCGTGGACGCGGTCGCGACGGAGGACGTCCCAGCCGTAGACGCGGAGCCGGATTGCGACCCGTTGGCCAACAAGTCCTGCAGGCGGTCGGCCAGGTGGCGGATGCCGCCCGAAGCGCTCGGCGACGTCGTCGGATCGGTCGCAGCTGCGGGGTCGGCGGCGACGGCCGGGTCGTTGGCGGTCGTGCCGGCGGCCGATGGCTGACCGGACTGCGCGTTCAGCAGGATGGACTGCAACTCGGCGGCGAACTTCTGCAGGCCGGACGCCGCGGTGGATGACAGGCTGGATGTGGCGGAACTCGTGGCTGTGCTGGCGGTACTGGTCGAACTGCTGAGTGGGCTCAATGGGTCCGTTTGCGCGGTGGCGCTGGACGATCTGTGATGATGATGGACTGGCGACGTGACGGCTTGGGAGGCGCTGATGTTACCGCTCATGATACTCTCCGAGTGTTGCTACCCTCCCTTTGCCAGCGCCGTGCCACCGATAAACGCCTGTAATCCGGGACTTTTGCGCAAGCCGCGACCGAATATGACCCGGCAGAAACTGCCGCCCCGGCAGGCTGGTCCACTCAAGGAACCAGCCCTGCACCAGCGTTACGGACCGGGTGGCAACACCAGGGCGACCCGCTCCATCGCTACGGCACGGAGTGGCGCCAGGGCCATGTCCGAGAACATGTCGCTGAGCAGCTTACGCAGCTTCTCGCGGCCGTATGGCTTGCTCAGGAACTCGTCGCACTTGGAACGGTCGACCAACGCCGCGCCGTTCTCGGCAAATCCCGACGTCAGCAACACGCGGAGTCCCGGTGAGATGCGCTTCGCCTCGGTGGCGAGGTCCGTCCCGTTCATGGGTGGCGGCAACACGATGTCGCTGAACAGGAGGTCGAACGCTGGCTGTTCGTGCATCACGGACAACGCCGCCGCCGCCGTCTCGACGGGCATGACGTCGCAGCCAAACTGCTGCAGCATGCGGGTCACGGCATCCAGCACGGGCCGTTGATCTTCGACCAACAACACGCGCAGACCATTCGCCTGCCACTGGCTCTTTTCCGGCTGTGCGTCGGCCTTGCCGATCGCGGCCGCTTTGAGCGGGAAATACAGCGATACGGTGGTGCCCTTCCCCGGGCTGCTCACGATGCGGACGTTCCCGCCAGACTGGCGCGCGAAGCCATACACCATGCTCAGCCCGAGACCGCTGCCACGATGGGGAGCCTTGGTCGTGAAGAACGGCTCGAAAACCCGGGTCAGCAGTTCCGGCGACATGCCGGTTCCCTCGTCGACCACGTCGATCACAGCGTATTGGCCAGGCTTGAGCTCGCCGTCGAGGCACACCATGCCGGGGACGACTTCGCGTTTGCCGGCGGTGATCGTGATCTTACCGCCATCGGGCATCGCGTCCCGCGCATTGATGGCAAGGTTCATGAGGGCGCTCTCGAGTTGCGCAGGGTCGGCGTGCAACTCGTCGATCAGGGTTGCGGAATTCACCTGGACGCGGTGCTGCTCGCCCAATGTCCTGCCAAGCAGCGTCGAAAGCTCGCCCAGCATCTTCGCCAGGTCGATCCGCCGCGGTCGCAACTGGGCCTGCAGCGCATAGGACAGCAGGGAGGACGTCAGCTCCGCCGCACGCTCGGCGGCAAGCAGGGCCGGGCTGAGCAACTCATGCGCCGGATGCGAGGCACCAAGCTCGTGGATCGCCTCCTCGATGTTCAGCGTGGTCACGGTCAGCAGATTGTTGAAGTCGTGCGCGATGCCGCCCGTGAGCTGCCCGATCGTCTTCAGCCGCTCCGACCGCAGCAGCGCCTGCTCGGCAAGCTTCTGTTGCGTGATATCCTGGCAGAACCCGAAGGCGCCATCGACTGTGCTGTCGGCGTTGAAGACGGGGCGGGCCTCGATACGGCAATACCGTGTCTCGTGCGCTCCGATGGGGATGGCGAATTCGGTCTGCTGCGGCTCGCATTGGTCGAACACGGCCTGGAGACAGGTCTGCACGGCATCACGATCCGCGGGCCGGATAATGGCCATCATCTCCGCGACCGTCGGGAACTGCTCACTCGCATCCAGGCCGAACATGTCATAGACGTCGTTGGACCAGATCATCGTCCTGCGATCACGCGCCAGACGCCATGTCCCGAGTCGGGCAAGCCGGTGAGCCTCGGTCAGTTCCTTCTCGACCTCCTCGCTCCTGATGACCTTGGCCGATAGCAGAAGGTTTTCCGCCTCCATCAACCGCGCGCGCTCGGCGAGCTCCTGGGCATTCTTGCGGTCAGTGATATCGCGCTGCACCGACACCCAGTGGGTATACCAACCGACCTCGTTGGACACCGGCACGATGCTGAGCTCGACCCAAATCTCCGTGCCGTCCTTGCGGCGATTGAGTAGCTCGACCTCAATCGGCTCCCACGCCATCAGGGCGGCCCGTAGACGGTCCAGGGACTTCCGGTCGGTGCGCTCCGTTTGCAGGATGCGAGGGCTGAGCCCCAGGACCTCGGCTTCGCTGTAGCCCGTGGTCCTGGTAAAAGCGTCGTTGCAATACAGGATGCGAGGGCCCGGCGCGTCGATGGGTTCCGCTTCGGTGATCAAGACCGCGTCGTTGGCATTCACGACAACCGATTCCAGCAGTCGCAGACGCTCGATCTGCGCTTGCGCGGCCGGAGTGAGGCCAGACACGGCGGCCACATCGTCGCACGAACCCTGCGTCAACAGGTCGGCGGCCATCACCGCATGCGCTTTGACCACGAACTGCTTCGCCGCGCTGAGATCGGACTTGGGCTTCTCGTCGGCAATGACGAGAACGCCGCACGGCGTATTGGTGCCGTCATAGAGCGGCAAGTGTGCGATGAAGCGCACCCGTTGGGACGTGTGATCATCGTCGCCGTCGGCGGACGCGATTTCGGGCAGATCACTCACGACGATGGGAGTGTCGCGCGTGAACGGCCGCTCGCGACGGTTCAGCACGCACCCAGCGACGGCCTCATCGATATGGTCCAGAGTGCCAACGGCAACGACAAGCTCCAAACCCGTCGGCTGCGCATGATACAATCCAGCCCAGGTGCAATAAACCGAGTTGCAAAGGCTTTGGAGGATCATCCTGATCTTGGCGATTTCAACAGCCTGCAGCCCAGACCTTGCGTCTTCCATGAGAGAATTTTTCCCGACTGTCAGGCAATTTGCGAACGACAAGGCGGAAACGAGCACCTGCACGCAATCGCCACGCGCCGCATATACCAGCGGAAAGTGCGAATACAACGTGCCGCATACGTAAGATTATGTCAAAATCGGTCTCATTATTCAGCTAGTGTTCAAATAACAATTTCGTTCAATCGAAACTTTGCGCTCGGGCAGAGGCGCGCTCCCATCACCAGTCTGCGCGACGGCGACCTCAGGCGGGAAATTCTGCCCGGATCGACGCGGCGTGCTCGCCGAGTGCCGGGACCGGGCCCAGCGCTCGCGGCCCGGCGCTGTCGATCACCGGCGGCGCGATCACCGAGGCCGGCCCGTTGGGTGTGCCGATCTCCACCCTGCGCAGCGCCGGGTGGTGCGCCAGCCCGTTCAGGTCGTTCACGAAGCCGAACGCGATACTCCCGGCGCGCAAACGCTGCGCCACCGCCTGCCGCGTCAGATGGGCGAACACGGTGGCGATGTGGCCGTCCACGGCGGGGCGGTTGGCGGTGCGCACCGTGTTGCTCTCGAACCCCGGCATCTGCGCCAGCCCCGGCTCGTGCAGGACATGCGTGCAGAACGCCTGCCATTCCCGCTCGTTCTGGATCGAGATCAGCACCGACGAGCCGTCCTGCGTGGCGAACGCGCCATAGGGGGTGATCGTGGGATGCGCCAGGCCCATGCGCGCCGGGACACGGCCGGTGCCCTCGAAATACAGCAGGGGGACGTTCATCCAGTCCGCCATACCGTCGAACAGGCTGACCTTCAGGCCTTTGCCCAGCCCGGTGCGGCCACGCTCGATCAGCGCCTCCAGGATCCCCGCATGCGCCGCCATGCCACAGGCGATGTCACAGGCCGACACGCCCACCCGGCCCGGTCCGGCCGGGTGCCCGGTGATGCCGGCCAGCCCGCTTTCCGCCTGCACCAGCAGATCGTACGCCTTCATGTCGGCGTAGGAGTGTCCTTCGCCGTAGCCACTGATGTCGACCGTAATCAACTTTGGGTGGCGCGCGCGCAGTTCCTCCGACCCGAAGCCAGCCCGCGCCGCCGCATTCGGGGCCAGGTTTTGGATGAACACGTCGGCGCGGGCCAGGATACGATGCAACAGGGCCGCATCCTCGGCCTGCTTAATGTCCGCAACCAGGCTTTGCTTGCCGCGGTTCAGCCACACGAAATAGCTCGCCATCCCGTTCACCGCGGCATCGTAGCCGCGCGCGAAGTCGCCCTCCGCACGCTCGATCTTGATCACCCGCGCGCCCGCATCGGCCAGCCGGGACGAGCAGTATGGGGCCGCAACCGCCTGCTCCAGCGACAGCACCAGCAGGCCGTCGAGTGCACTCATCAATAGGACCGCGGCAGGCCGAGCACGTGCTCGGCGACGTAGGACAGGATTAGGTTCGTGCTAATAGGCGCTACCTGATACAGCCGGGTCTCGCGGAATTTGCGCTCGATGTCGTATTCCTCGGCAAAGCCGTACCCACCGTGAGTCTGGATGCAGGCTTCGCCGGCCGCCCAACTCGCCTCGGCCGCCAGCATCTTGGCCATGTTCGCCTGTTCACCGCAGGCCAACCCGGCCTCGAACCGCTCGAGCCCCTCGCGCACCAGCAGCTCGGCGGCGCGCATCTGGGCGTAGGCGCGGGCGATGGGGAAGGCGACGCCCTGGTTCTGCCCGATGGCGCGGCCGAACACGCGGCGCTCGCTGGCATAGGCGGTGGACCGGGCGGTGAACCACTTGGCGTCGCCGATGCACTCGGCGGCGATCAGCAGGCGCTCCGCGTTCATGCCGTCCAGGATATAGCGGAAGCCGCGGCCCTCCTCGCCCACCAGGTTGGCGGCGGGCACCGGCATGTTGTCGAAGAACACCTCGCACGAATTGTGGTTCATCATCGTACGGATCGGACGGATGGTCAGGCCCGGCGTGTTCTTCATGTCCACGATGAAGGTGGACAGCCCCTCGGTCTTCTTCGCCACCTGGTCACGCGGCGTGGTGCGGGCGAGCAGCAGCATCAGGTCCGAATGTTCGGAGCGGCTGGTCCACACCTTCTGGCCGTTCACCACGTAGGTATCGCCTTCGCGCTTGGCAAAGGTGCGCAGGCTGGTGGTGTCGGTGCCGCTAGTCGGTTCGGTGACACCAAAAGCCTGCAGGCGGAGTTCGCCGGTGGCGATCTTGGGCAGGTATTGCTGCTTCTGCTCGGGCGAGCCGTGACGCAGGATGGTACCCATGATGTACATTTGGGCGTGGCAAGCGGCGCCATTGCAGCCCTCGGCCTGGATCGTTTCCAAGATTGCTGCGGCCGCGGTGATGCCGAGGCCGGAGCCGCCGTATTCTTCGGGGATCAGCACCGAGAGATAGCCGGCTTCGGTCAGCGCGTTGACGAAGTCGGTGGGGTAGCCGCGCACTTCGTCCAGCTTGCGCCAGTATTCGCCGGGGAAGCGGGCGCACAGCTTGCGCACCTCCTCGCGGATCTCGGCGTGGTCGTCGCGAGTGGTGATTTGCTGGTCCATGGCATTATCCTTCGCGTGGCTACCCCTCACCCCGACCCTCTCCCTCAAGGCGAGAGGGAGAGGGAAGGCCCTCTCCTTCTGGGAGAGGTTGGGTGAGGGATCTTATCGGTTCGTCGTATAGGTTATACCGAATCCCGGCTGAACACGTCTTGGCTACGATCGAGCGGCACCAGGCTCGCTTTCAACCTCGGCCCGCTCCCAGTGGGAGAGGGAGCTAGGCTACACACTCAGTCCTCGTCATCCGGCATCACCCGGGCAAACCGCGCCCGGTGCGCCGCCGCCGAACCATACTGGTTGCTCAACACCATCGCCCGGCGCAGGTACAACCCCACGTCATACTCGTCCGTGTAGCCCACTCCGCCATGCATCTGCACGGCTTGGCGCGTGACCAACATGCCGGCCGTCGCTGCCCGGGCCTTGGCGCGGGACACCGCCGCCTGCCGCATCGGTAACGCCAGCCCGGAGTCGACCGCCGCCGCGGCAGCCGCCACGCTGGCGCGGGTCAGTTCCAGTTGCAGCTTCAGGTCGGCGGCCTTGTGCTGTAGGGCCTGGAAGCTGCCGATCGGCTTGCCGAATTGCTGCCGGGTCCGGAGGAAATCCAGCGTCAGGGCAAACGCCTGTTCCATCACGCCCAACAGCATCGCCGCCGTCGCCAAGGTCGCGTCCTCCAGCGCATTCGCCGGGTCACCATCCGGCAACTCGCCGGGTACCGCGTCGAAATTGACCGTGGCGACCTGGCCGCCGTCCTGCAGCCGCGCCACGTCCAGCGTCACGCCGGGTGCCTCACGCCGAACCAGCACGAGACCGGCCTGGGTCGTGACCAGGAACGCCGACGCCGACACCGGCGCGGGCACGAACAGCTTGCGGCCGGTGACCCGGCCGCTATCGAAAATGGTATCGGGCGCAGCATCCAGCTGGTCCGGCCGCTCCTGCCAGGCGAGCGGCACCACCGCCTCGCCTGCCAGCACCGCCGGATCGGGACGCAGTTGGGCGGAGACAGCGCACGCAATCAGCGGCTCGGGGGCCAGCGCGGCACCCAGCTCCTCGGCCACGACGCACAGCTCGGCCATGCCCAACCCGGCGCCGCCAGCTGCCTCGGGCACGCGCAAGCCGATCCAACCCATCTCGCCCATCTGGCACAGCACCGCCGGGTCGTAGCCCAGCTCGCTGGTGCGGAGCGGGCGCACCCGACGCACGTCGCCGCGGGGCGCAATGGCCGCCGCACTGTCACGGATCAGCCGTAGACTCTCTGGATCAGCCATCTATCTCCACCACTGCGTCCACTGCGAAAGCGCCGCTCGGCATAGCCAGCACCGGGTTGAGATCCACCGCCTTCAATCGAGGTCCGGCCGCGTGGGCAAAGGCAGACAGCCGCGAGAGCATCTGCGCCAACGCCCCGATATCCGCCGCGGGCCGGCCACGCGCGCCCTGTAGCAAGGTGGCACCGCGCAACCCAAGGATCATCGCCTCCGCCACGTCCGGACCGAACGGGCAGCGGCGGAAGGCGACGTCGCGCAGCACCTCGACGAAGATCCCACCCAGCCCGACCATGGCCACGGGGCCGAACACCGGGTCCTGATGGATGCCCAGGATGCACTCGACCCCGCCGTGGAGCTGCTTGGCGACCAGCACGCCTTCGACCCGGGCTCCCGGTGCCCGTTCCGCGGCACGGGACAACAAGGTGGCGAAGCCGTCCCGCACGGCTTGCGGATCGGACACACCCAACAGCACGCCGCCGATCTCGGATTTGTGGGTGATGTCGGCCGAGAGGACCTTCAGCACCACCGGGTAGCCGATCGCGTCCGCCGCAGCGACCGCTGCCTCCGCGTTCGGACAGGCCTGTTCAGGGGCGCTGGCGATGCCCGCCTGGGCCAGCAGGCGCTTGGCCCCCGCCTCGTCCGGCGACGTGGCCGGCAGCGTGACGGAGCCGGCTTCCACCGGCGGCGCACCCGGGCGAGCGGCAAACGCGTCCCCCAGCCGACCCATCGCACCGATCGCGTTCACCGCTCGGGTCGGGTCCTCGAACACGGTCCAGCCATCCGCCTCGTAGCCATCCACCAACGCTGGCGAGGCGAGCACCGAGAGCACATACAGCCGGTCCGGATGGCGCTCGCGCACGCCCTTCAGCTCCGCCCGCAGCTTGGGCGCGATCGAGGCAGCCCCGCCGGTCTGGCTGAAGAAGGCGAGCACGGACCGGTAGCCGCCCTCCTCCACCATGGCGTCGGTGAAGCGGCCGACCAGCGTCAGGTCGTTCAGCGCCTGGGCCGTGCAGTCCACCGGGTTGTGCGGGGCGGCGAACGGCAGCATTTCCAACAGCCGCGCCTGGCTGGCCTGGGGCATGGGCGGCATCGGCAGGCCCAGCAACTCCGCCGCGTCGCTCACCAGCACGCCCGCGCCACCGCTGACGGTGACCATGCCCAGCGTGTTGCCCACCGGGTAGATCCTGCGCGTGGCGAGTTGGGCGAAGTCCAGCATTTCCTCGGTGGTCCGTGCCCGGATGGCGCCGAACTCGGCCAGTACGGCGGAGGTCACCGCGTCATCTCCGGCGATCGCGGCGGTGTGGGAGCGCGCGGAGGCCTCGCCCAGTTTGGAGCTGCCCACCTTCATCATGATCACCGGCTTGCGGGCCGCGCGGGCCGCCGCCAAGGCCGCGATGAAGGTGGCACCCTCACGGATCCCCTCGGCATAGACGGCGATCACGTCGGTGGCTTCGTCCTGGACCATCCAGCCGATCACGTCACCCACTGCCACGTCGGCCTCGTTGCCGGTGGCGACGACGACGGGCGTGCCGATGCGGCGCTGCCGGGCAATGGTGAACACGTGGGTGCCGTAGGCGCCGGACTGGCTGACGATGCCGATGCGTCCGGGCGGCGGATACCCGGTCTCGAGCGAGGCGGAGAAGATGCCGTAGAAGCCGATCCGGTCGTTGAACACCCCCAGCGAGTTTGGCCCGATCATCCGCATGCCGTGCCGCTGGGCCGTCGCCACCAACTCGGCTTGCAGCTCTGCGCCAGGCGGCCCGGTCTCGGCGAACCCGGCGGAGAACACGATGGCGCCCTTGACCCCGCGGGTGCCGAGGGCATCCACCGTCGCCACCACCTGCGCTGCGGGCACCGCCACGATGGCGACATCCGGCACTTCGGGCAGGCTGGCGATGTCGGGATAGGCGGGCAGGCCCTGGATCTCGGAGCGATTCGGGTTGACCGGCAGGATGGCGCCGGCGAACCCCCGCGCCTTCATATAGGCGATCGGCCGGCCGCCGATGCGGGTCGGGTCGGAAGACGCGCCAATCACGGCCACCGAGCCGGGCGCCAATAGCGGCGCCAAGGATGCGAACGCACTCATCCCAGCCGTTCCCTTCTTCAGCGGTGTTCGAACACCTTTCGGTCTGCGCTAGAACGGTTACCGGCCGGACGCAAGACTTGGCCTACAGCGCTAGTTCCTCCCCCGTTTACGGGGGAGGTGGCGGCGAAGCCGACGAACGGGGCGCAGGGGACCCGACCCATGCACCCCCTCCACCATGCTTCGCACGGTCCCCCTCCCCCGTGAAGAACAGGGGGACCAACTTCAAAGTGGGTTAACTTGCCCCGGCGTGGTCGTGAAGAAACTGCCACAGCGCTTCGCCGTGCAGCGGGGCGCGCATGATCTGCTCGTTTTCCT
>CAXTWC010000051.1:0-29853 GCA_964247805.1 uncultured Acetobacteraceae bacterium
TCCTCCCCCGTTCTTCACGGGGGAGGTGGCGGCAAAGCCGACGGAGGGGGCGCTCCGTGCGAGTGCCCCCTCCACCATGCAAGTGCATGGCCCCCTCCCCCGCTTCGCAGGGGAGGAACTCAGAACGAAGGCGTGCGGTGGGCGTTGAGGCCTCGAAGGAATTCAGCCCGTGATCCGTGCACTCGCATTACTCGCCAGCCTCGCCGCGCTAGCCGGCTGCAACGCCCAACTTGGCGGTCCACCGCTGCTCGCCGGCGGCCAGTCCCCGCCGTCCGCCGGGTCGCGCAATTCGGAGCCGCAGCCGCCGGGCAGCCTGCCGCCGGGCTTCCAAGGCCTCGGCAATAGCGGCCCGAACACCTACGCCCCCAACTACGCGGCGATCACCTTCCCCACACCGTTCTGACGCCGACTTGCACTGTGGCGGCAGCAGGGCCAGACACCGGGCATGGCTCCCCCCCTCCTCCTGCTGCAAGATATCCGTGCCACCCTCGGCACCCAGGCCCTGCTCGATGGCGCCGCAATCGGCGTCGGCGCCGGTGAACGCATCTGCCTCGTCGGCCGCAACGGCTCCGGCAAGTCCACGCTGCTGAAGATCGCTGCCGGGCTGATGCGGCCAGACGGCGGCACTCGTTTCCTGCAGCCAGGCGCCACCGTGCGCTATCTGCCGCAGGAGCCCGACCTGTCCGGCTTCGCCACCACGCTGGACTACGTGCAGGACGGCATCGGCGCCGGCGACGACCAGCATCGTGGCCCCGCCTTGCTCGACCGCCTCGGCCTGACGGGGTACGAAGACCCGGCCCACCTGTCCGGCGGCGAGGCAAGGCGCGCCGCACTCGCCCGCGCCCTCGCCCCGCAGCCCGACCTGCTGCTCCTGGACGAGCCCACCAACCACCTCGACCTGCCTGCCATCGAGTGGCTGGAGAAGGAACTCGCCTCCTCCCGCGCCGGCATCGTGCTGATCAGCCATGACCGCCGCATGCTGCAGACCGTCGGCAAGACCGTGGTGTGGCTGGAGGGCGGCATCACCCGGCGCATGGACCGCGGCTTCGAGCACTTCGAAACCTGGCGCGAGGAAGTGGCCGAGCAGGAGGCGCGCGACCGGCAGAAGCTTAACCGGCAGATCGTGCGCGAGGAGCATTGGATCACCTTCGGCGTCACCGCGCGGCGCAAGCGCAACGTGCGCCGGGTCGCGGAATTGGCGGCGCTGCGGACCAAGCGGCGGGAGATGGGCGGCCCTGGCTCCGGCCTGAAAATGGCGGCGGCGGAGGGTGAACTCTCCGGCAAGCAGGTGGTGGTGAGCGACCACGTGAGCAAAAGTTACGGCGAGCGCCCGATCGTCGGCGATCTCACCCTGCGCGTGCTGCGGGGCGATCGGCTGGGGATCGTGGGGCCGAACGGCGCCGGCAAGACCACGCTGCTCCGCCTGATGACCGGCCTCGACCAGCCGGACACCGGCACCGTGACGCTCGGCACCAACCTGCTTCCGGTGACGCTGGACCAGCAGCGTGCGGCACTCGACCCGGCGCGCACGCTGCAGGACACGCTCACCGGCGGCGATGGCGACCAGGTGACGGTGGCCGGGCAGAAGCGCCACGTGGTCGGCTACATGAAGGACTTCCTGTTCAAGCCCGAACAGGCGCGGACGCCGGTTGGCATGCTCTCCGGCGGCGAGCGGGGGCGGCTGCTGCTGGCCTGCGCGCTGGCCCGGCCGTCCAACCTGCTGATCCTGGACGAGCCGACCAACGACCTGGACCTGGAGACGCTGGACCTGCTGCAGGAACTGCTGTCCGAGTATCCGGGCACCGTCTTGCTCGTCAGCCACGACCGTGACTTCCTGGATCGCGTGGTGACGTCCACCCTGGCCTCGGAAGGCGCCGGGCGCTGGGTGGAGTATGCCGGCGGCTACAGCGACATGCTGGCCCAGCGCGGCCCGGCGGTGGAGCCGGAGACCGCGCGCACGTCCAAGGGCCTGCAATCCACTCGTTCCTCCGCCAAGCCGGCAAAGCTGTCGTTCAAGGACAAGCTGGCACTGGAGGCGCTACCCTCCGAGATCGGCACCATGGAGCGCAAGGTCGCGGCCCTGCAGACCGAACTGGCCAATCCCGATCTGTATCGCCGCCGCCCCGCACGGTTCGCCGAAGCCACGGCGGCGTTGACCGCCACGCAGGCGCAACTAGCGGCGGCAGAGGAACGATGGTTGGAACTCGAAGCGAAGCGCGAGGCGCTGGAAACCGCGCGGTAGCCGCCTAACTCATGCATATGTAGGGTGCGACCTTGCTGAGGAGCAACTAATGGCGGCGGCGGAGCCTTTTCCTATTGTCGGTGTGGGCGCCTCCGCTGGCGGGATCGAAGCGCTGGAGAGGTTTTTCGGCGGCGTGCCGGACAATCCCGGCTTCGCCGTGGTCGTCGTGACCCACCTCAATCCAGCGCGTGAGAGCCTGTTGCACGAGATCGTCGCCCGTCATACCCGGATGCCGGTCCACGTGGCCATCGATGCAGCCGTCGTCGCGCCGAACACCGTCTATGTCATGCCCGAGGATGCGATCCTCAACATCGAGCACGGCCTGCTGGTGGTTTCCAAGCCGGAGCCGGGCCAGCGGGTGCGCAAGCCGATCGACGTGTTCTTCAGCTCGTTGGCCCGCGACTGCGGGGAATATGCCGCCGGGATCGTGTTATCGGGTGGTGACGGGGACGGCACGCTCGGGGTGAAGGCGATCAAGGCGCATGGCGGGCTCACCCTGGCGCAGGTCAAGGACGGCCATGGCCCGGGGCATCCGAGCATGCCCGACAGCGCTATCGCGACCGGTTACATCGATTTCGCGATTCCGGCCGACGCCATGGGCGCCCGGCTGGTGCAGTTCGCGCGCAGTCTGGAAGATCCCGACAGCCTATTCGGGACCGAAGAGAATGCCACGCTGGACGAGGTCCGGGTGCAGATCTACGCCATTCTACGCAACCAGGTCCGCCACGATTTCGCCGGGTACAAATCCAAGACATTCATGCGCCGGGTGCAGCGCCGCATGCAGGTCACGCAGTTAGAGACGCCGGAAGCATACGTCGCACTGCTCTGCCAGCAGCCGGCAGAGGTGCAGGCGCTGTTTCGTGACCTGCTGATCAACGTCACCAGCTTCTTCCGCGATAGTGAAACGTTCGACATGCTGGCGAACATGGTGATCCCCCGCCTGTTCGAGGGGCGCGGCGCCAGCGAGACCGTCCGTGTCTGGGTGCCAGGCTGCGCCACCGGCGAGGAGGTGTATTCCATCGCCATTCTGCTGCGCGAGCACATGGACACGCTGAAAGCCGTGCCCCGCGTGCAGGTCTTCGCCACCGATATCGACGAGCACGCGCTCTCGGTGGCTCGCGCCGCCCGTTATCCAAGTGCCTTGCTGGACGCGGTCAGCCCCGAACGGCAGCGTCGCTTTTTCGTGGCGGACGCCGGTAGCTACGTGATCGCCAAGGACGTGCGCGAACTGTGCATCTTCTCCCCCCACAGCGTCATCCGGGACCCTCCGTTCTCCCGCATGGACCTCGTGTCATGCCGCAACTTGCTGATCTATTTCGGCGCCGACGTGCAAAGCCAAGTCATCCCGACCTTCCACTATGCGTTGCGCGATGGCGGCTTCCTGTTCCTCGGCACCTCCGAGAACGTGTCGCAGTTCCGCGACCTGTTCACCCCGCTGGACAAGAAGCATCGCATCTTCCGCAAGCGCGGGGATGTGGCCGCAACCGTCCGCCTTCCGCTCATCGTGCGCGATCTACGGCCATCCACCCAAGGCGACGCCACCCGGCGCAGCCTGTCGGGCGGAACGTCGCTGCGGCAGTCCGTCCAAAACCAGGTGCTGGACCGGTTCTCGCCGCCACACGTCCTGGTCAGCCGCGATGGCGACGTGGTTTATTATTCGGCGCGGACCGGCAAGTTCCTGGAAGCGCCGCCCGGCCTGCCGAACCGCCAACTGCTGACGATGGCACGCAAAGGCCTGCGCCTGGACCTACGCACCCTGTTCCGCGAGGCCGTGGAGAGCAACCGCACCGTCACCCGCGGCGGCGTGGCGGTAGAGACCGAGGATGGCCGGGTCCAGATCGTCACGCTTTCGGTGGAGCCGCTGACCGATCACGACGAGCCGCTGTATCTCGTGCTGTTCACCGACGAAGGCCCGACCGTCAGCCGGGAAGAGGCCGCCGCCCGCGGCCAGTCGACCCGCGATGGCGCGAGCCTGCATCTCGAGGAGGAACTGCGGGAGACACGCGAGCGGCTGCAATCGCTGGTGGAAGAATACGAAACCGCGCTCGAGGAACTCAAATCCTCCAACGAGGAGCTCCAATCCGTCAATGAGGAGTTCCAGTCCACCAATGAGGAACTCGAGGCTTCCAAGGAGGAGCTGCAATCCGTCAACGAGGAACTGCACACCGTCAACTCCGAGTTGACCGGCAAGGTGGACGCTTTGGACCGGGCGAATGCCGACCTGCAGAACCTGTTCGACAGCAGCAATGTGGCCACCGTGTTCCTGGACGCGCAATTGGTGATCCGCAGCTACACGCCAGCAATCTCCAAATTGTTCAATATCCTGTCCAGCGATCGTGGCCGGCCGTTGACCGACCTGACTGGCCAGATCGAACTGCCGGAGCTCGCAGCCGACGTGCGGGAGGTGATGTCCGGCCGCCATTTGATCGAGCGCAAGGTCGACATCAATTCGGGTGCCACCAATTATCTGATCCGGGTGACCCCCTACCAGAATACTCAAGGCCTCACAGAGGGTGCGACCGTGAGCTTCATCGATGTGACCGGATTGACCCGGGCCGAAAGCCAGCTACGGGTGATGGTGTCGGAACTCCAGCACCGCACACGCAATCTCCTGGGCGTGGTTCAGGCCATCGCGCGGCAGACCATCGGCAGGGGCGGCTCGCTCGACGCCTACCGCGAACGGCTGTCTGCCCTGGGCCGGGTGCAGGGGCTCATCAGCCACGCCGCCGAGAACACGATCGAACTGCGCCAGCTCATCGAGCTGGAGCTGCAAGCGCACGGTGTTGCAGACGGCGACCGGGTGGCTCTGGAGGGCCCCCCCGTCCCTCTGCCGCTCGACCACGTGCAAGCCTTGGCGCTGGTGCTACACGAGCTGGCCACCAACGCGGTCAAGTATGGCGCCCTACAGAGCGAGACCGGAGAGCTTGCCGTCCACTGGTGCCTGATGGGGGAGCCGCCGGCCAGCCGAAGCCTGCTGATCGTCTGGCGGGAGAGTGGCGTGGAGATGCCCTCGAACGTCGCGGAGCGCCAAGGTTTCGGACGGCAATTGATCCAGAACTCGCTCGCTGCCTCGTTGCGGGCGAACACGGAATTGGTCTTCGCCAGTGACGGCGTGCGCTGCCGGATCGTAATGCCGTTCGCAGCGATTGCAGGTACTGGCGCGGAATGACCAGCCTGGCAGGGCGCCGGGTGTTGGTGGTCGAGGACGACTACATCATCGCGACCGACGTCGTGGACATGTTGAGTTCGGCCGGGGCGGTGCCGGTTGGGCCGGTGGGTTGGGAGGACGAGGCTCTCGCGCTGGTCCAGAACCCTGCCACTCGGCTGGATCTCGCCATCCTGGACATCGATCTGCATGGCACGCCGTCGTATCGGGTGGCCAACGCGCTGATTGCGCGGGACATCCCCTTCATCTTCACGACCGGCTTCGGAGTGGAGGCCCTGGATGCGGCGTTTCGCGACCATCCGCGGTTGGAGAAGCCCGTGAGCGAGGCAGCCTTGACGGAAACGCTCGAGGCCCGCGAGGCCACAGGCTGGCACCCGCCGCAGCCACCCCCAGATTGAGCGCGATGTTGGCCCAACCTCGCCTGGCTCCGCCGATCCACCCGCTCCGCTCTACCGAGCCCGGGGCGCTGGACATGCTGCGGATCATCGGCGGCAATGCCCTCGAAATGTGGGGGCGGCGGGCCTACGAGCGGCGCGCCATGGTCGGCAGCTTCCTGGGCCGGGTGCAGGTGCTGCTGAACGATCCGGAGGCGATCGGCCACGTCCTCGTCCGCAACGCCGCCAACTACCGGCGCCCGGCGATTTCGCACCGTGTGTTGGCCCCGCTATTGGGTGAGGGCTTGCTGCTCAGCGAGGGTGCGGCCTGGCGGCACCAGCGGCGGACCATCGCCCCGACCCTGGCGCCGCGCTCCATGCCGGTGCTCACCAGCCACGTCGCAACCGAGGCAGTTGCCTGTGCCGAGCGGCTGGCGGGCCGGACGGATGTCGATCTGTTGCCGGAGATGCAGCGGACGGCGCTGGAGATCGCCGGTCGGTCGATGTTCTCGCTGGAGATGGTGGGGCATGGCAGTGCCCTGCGCACGTTGCTGATGCGCTTTGCCACCCAGCTTGCCCGGCCCTCGGTGCTCGATCTGATGCTGCCGCCCAGCGTTCCCTCACCGCAGGATGGCGCCCGCCGGCGGTTCCGCGCGGAGTGGACAGCGCTGATCGGCCGCATCGTGGACGCCCGGGCCAAGCTGCCGCCGACCGAAGGCCCGCGCGATCTATTCGACATGCTGGTGGCCGCCCGCGACCCCGAGACCGGCGAGGGTTTCAGCCGCGAGCAACTGTGCGACCAGGTTGCCACCATGATCCTCGCGGGACACGAGACCACGGCGCTGACCCTGTTCTGGTCCCTGTCGCTGCTCGCCCAGTCACCGTTGTGGCAGGCGCGGGTGGCGGAGGAGGCAGCCGCCAATCCGTTCGGCCCCGGCGATGCGTCCGAGGTGCTGGCGCGCCTGCCGGTCACCCGCGCGGTGGTGAGCGAGGCGCTTCGGCTGTATCCGCCGGCTTTCATGTTCACCCGATCGGCAATCAGGCCGGACGTCGCCAACCGGACGATGATCCCGCGCGGCGCCACGGTCGCAATCGCGCCGTGGGTGCTGCACCGGCATACAACGCTATGGCACGACCCCGCGGCTTTCGACCCGGCGCGCTTCATGCCCGGCGCGCCGGTGCCGCCGCGGTTCAGCTATCTGCCGTTCGGCGCCGGACCGCGGATCTGCGTCGCCGCCCAATTCGCCATGGCGGAGGCGGTTCTCGTGCTGGCCAAGCTGCTGGCAACGCTGACCATCACCTCCGCCGATGCTGCGCAGGTCCGCCCGATCGGCCGAGTCACCACCCAACCCGACCGCCCCGCCCACTTCACCTTCCGCCCCAGCGACAGTTCCTCCCCCGTCATTCACGGGGGAGGTGGCGGCGCAGCCGACGGAGGGGCAGCCACAGGCGCCTGAGCACACACGGACAAAGTGGGTGAGAAGGCAATCCGCTCCAACTATGCTATGTCGCCTCACCCTCGACATTTTGCCTGCCAGTGGAAACAACAGCACCCATGAACCGGACCACAGCTCACGGCCTTCAGGTCGCCGCCCCCCTGCACAGCTTCATCGAGCGCGAGGCCCTACCCGGCACCGGCGTCTCCGCCGACGCGTTCTGGTCCGGTTTCGCCGCGCTGCTGCACGACCTCGCCCCCCGCAACAAGGCCCTGCTGGCCCGGCGCGATGAACTGCAGGCACAGGTCGACGCCTGGCACGCCGACCACAAAGGCACCGTGCACGACCAGGCCGCCTACGAGG
Source organism: uncultured Acetobacteraceae bacterium (assembly GCA_964247805.1). Classification (GTDB taxonomy): domain Bacteria; phylum Pseudomonadota; class Alphaproteobacteria; order Acetobacterales; family Acetobacteraceae; genus LMUY01. Next base: position 7,582 of record CAXTWC010000051.1, read on the forward strand.
GCTTTCTCCGCAGCATCGGCTACCTGCTGCCCGAGCCAGACGCGTTCACAGTCGCGACCAGCAACGTCGATCCGGAGATCACGTCCATCGCCGGGCCGCAACTCGTGGTCCCCGTCAGCAACGCCCGTTACGCCCTGAACGCAGCCAACGCACGCTGGGGCAGCCTGTATGACGCCCTGTATGGCACCGACGCCATCGACGATGAGGGTGGCTCCGCCCGGGGCAAGGGCTTCAACCCCGCCCGTGGCGCCAAGGTGGTGGCCCGCGCCAAGGCCTTCCTGGACGAAGCCGCGCCGCTGGCGCATGGCTCGCACACCCCCGTCGTGAGCTACGCGGTGGAGAACGGCGCCCTGATCGCACGCCATCGTGGTGGGCAGACCGGCCTGGCCGACCCGGCCCAATTCGCGGGGTACATCGGCGACGCCGGCTCTCCGAGCGCAATCGTGTTGAAGCGCAATGGCTTGCACATCGAGCTGCTGATCGACCGCAGCCACTCGATCGGCAAGGACGACCCCTCGGGCCTCGCCGACGTGGTGCTGGAATCCGCCATCAGCACGATCCAGGACTGCGAGGACAGCGTCGCCGCCGTGGACGCCGAGGACAAGGTCGCGGTGTATCGCAACTGGCTCGGTCTGATGGATGGCAGTTTGTCCGCCAGCTTCGAAAAGGGCGGCAAGACGCTGGAACGCAAGCTCAATCCCGACCGCACCTTCACGGCGCCCGATGGTGGCACGCTGACCTTGGCCGGCCGCAGCCTGATGCTGATCCGCAACGTCGGCCATCACATGTACACCGATGCCGTGCTGGACGAGTCGGGCGCCGAGACCCCGGAGGGGATGCTGGACGCGGCGGTCACCTCGCTGATCGCGATGCACGACCTGAAGGCGAGGCGAAACAGCCGCGCCGGGTCGGTCTACATCGTGAAGCCCAAGATGCACGGCCCGGAGGAAGTCGCCTTCGCCGGCGAGATCTTTGGTCGCGTGGAAAAGGTTTTGGGGCTGCCGCATGCCACGCTGAAGATGGGCATCATGGACGAGGAGCGCCGCACCAGCGCCAACCTCGCCGCGGCGATCGCGGCGGCGAAGGACCGGGTGGTGTTCATCAACACGGGGTTCCTGGACCGCACCGGCGACGAGATCCACACGTCGATGGAAGCGGGCGCCATGATCCGCAAGAACGAGATCAAGAACACGCCTTGGATCAAGGCGTACGAGGACCGCAACGTCGATATCGGCCTGGCTGCCGGGCTGCGGGGCAAGGCGCAGATCGGCAAGGGCATGTGGGCCGCCCCGGACAAGATGGCAGACATGCTGGTCCAGAAGATCGGCCACCCCCAGGCCGGCGCCAACACTGCATGGGTGCCCTCGCCCACCGCCGCCACCTTGCACGCGCTGCATTACCACCAGGTAAACGTGGCCGAGCGGCAGGAAGCACTGACCAAGCGCGCGGCGGCCAAGCTGTCGGACCTGCTGACCATCCCGCTGGCGCCGCAGACCAACTGGGCTCCGGACGACGTGCAGGCGGAGCTGGACAATAACGCCCAGGGTATTTTGGGTTACGTGGTGCGCTGGATCGACCAGGGCGTCGGCTGCTCCAAGGTGCCGGACATCCACGACGTCGGGCTGATGGAGGACCGTGCGACGTTGCGCATCAGCAGCCAGCACATCGCCAACTGGCTGCACCATGGGATCGTGACGGAGGACCAGGTCATGCAGACGCTGCGTCGCATGGCGGAGGTGGTGGACCGGCAGAATACGGGTGATTCGCTCTATAAGCCGATGGCGCCGGGCTTCGACGGGGCGGCGTTCCACGCGGCGTGCGACTTGGTGTTCAAGGGCCGCACGCAGCCGAACGGCTACACCGAGTTCATCCTCCACGCCCGCCGCAGAGAAGCCAAAGCCGCCTAACACCCCCCCGTGCAAAGCCCTCTCCCCTTGGGAGAGGGTTGGGTGAGGGAGCTAGCCCAACGCTCCGGCCCTAGGAGAAGAAGCTCCCTCACCCCGGCCCTCGCCCAAGGGGACAGGGAGAAGGTTAGGGGGAGCTGGAAACGACCCTGTGGCGATGCGTAAACACTTCGAACCCGTCGGACCGCGCCACGGCGACCAGCGTGATCCCCGCGGCCTCCGCCGTGCGGATCGCCAACGCCGTGGGAACCGAAACCGCCACCAGCGTGCCGATCCCCGCCCCCGCTGCCTTCTGCACCAGCTCCACCGACACCCGACTGGTCAGCAGCAACATCCCGCTCGCCGGGTCCTCCCCCGCGCGCAGCAGCGCCCCCGTCAGTTTGTCCAACGCATTATGGCGCCCGACATCCTCCCGCACCGCCAGCAAGCCATCGCGCCAGAAGCCGGCGGCATGGACGGCATGGGTCTGGTGGTTCAGCACCTGAGCCGCCCCGAGGCTTGCCACCGCCTTCGACACTTGCGCTGCCGTCCAGCACCGGCCCGGCAGCACCACAGGCGGTTCGCGCATCGCATCCGCCAGGCTGTCCATCCCACATAGCCCACAGCCCGTCGGCCCGGCGATGTGGCGGCGGCGGCGCTCCAGCGTCGTCATGCGCTCCGAAGCGATCCACATCCGCAACTCGATGCCGAGCGGCGCCGCGACCACGTCCAGCTCCTCGATCTGCTCGGGCCGGTCGATGATGCCCTCGGCCCGGCTGAATCCGATGGCAAAGTCCTCCAGATCCGCCGGGGTCGCCATCATCACCGCATGCGTCGTGCGGTTGTAGGTGAGCGCCACCGCCACCTCCTCCGGCACGGCTCGCTCGCCGGGCTCGGAGCCGTTGCGCGAGGTCGGGACGCAGACGGCGGACCTGATCGCGTTCAACAGACTCAGCTGGCCCTCACGATGCGCATGAACTCACTCCTATAAGGCCGCGCACACATCGTGCGGGAGATGCGGCGGGGCAACGGCCCGCCGGGTATTCACGCCCTCGTCCTGTCGCATTGCCCACGGCCATGGTATCCGGACACGCCGTTCCTTAACGCCCCAACAAGCTCGTCGAGGCCGAACACCCATGAGTTGTGCGATCGCCGTGATGGCCAAGGCCCCCCGCCCTGGCCACTCCAAGACCCGCTTGTCGCCGCCGCTCACCCCGGACGAGGCAAGCGACATGAGCGCCGCCTTTCTGCGGGACATTACGGAGAACATCCGCCTCGCTTCGCAACAGGCTGACATCGCAGGATACATCGCCTACGCGCCGGCTGGGCTGGAGGGTTTGTTCGACGGCATCCTCGCCCCGGGGACCCAGTTGCTGCTGGCGGATGGCACCGGCGACATGCCCCAAGGCGTGCAAGGCTTCGGCCGCTCGCTGCTGCACGCCACGCGCGCCCTGTTCGCCCGCGGGCACAATGCGGTATGCGTGCTGAACTCCGACAGCCCCACTTTGCCGACCGCTTGCCTGGTGAAGGCGGCCCAGAGCTTGTTGGGAGGCGACCGCGTGGTGCTCGGGCCGGCGGAGGATGGCGGCTATTACCTGCTCGGGATGACGGCGCTGCACGAGCAACTCTACGCCGGCATCACCTGGAGCACCGAACGCGTCGCCGCCCAGACCCGGGCCGCAGCCGCAAAGATCGGATTACCCCCGGACGAACTGCCCGAGTGGTACGACGTGGACGACCGGGCAGCGCTCGGCCGGCTGATCGCGGATCTAGACGCGGGCACCGGGTTCGCGGCCCCCGCCACCGCCGCGCTGGTCCGCACCCTGCACCTGCGGGAACGGCTGGCGGCGTGACGGACCGGGGTCGCTTCGGCGCGCTCGCCGGGGCTGGGGCCGTGCTACTGGCGCTGGTGGTGGCGGAGTGGCTGTGCCACGTGCCCGGCTCGGTGGCCACGATCGGCTCGGACGACCGGATGCGGCTGTTCGTCGCCATAGAGTGCGCGGCCGGGCTGGTTTACTTCGCCGCGGTCTGGCTGGTGCGCTCCGGCCCGGTGACCCGGCGTGCCACGCTCCTGGTGCTGGCGCTGGCCGCAGCGATGCGCGTGTTGCCGCTCGCGACGCCGCCGTTCCTGTCGTCTGACCTGTTCCGCTATGTCTGGGATGGGCGGGTGCAGGCCCACGGCATCAACCCATACCTGTATCTGCCGGCAGCGCCTGAGCTCCAGTTCCTGCGCGACGACGAGATCTACGCCAGCACCAACCGCTCCGAGGAGGCGCCGACGATCTACCCGCCGGTGGCACAGATCATCTTCGCGGCGATCGGTCAGGTCTGGTCGTCGCTCGCCATGGTGAAGCTGGTCATGGCCGGGTTCGAGGCAATCGCCATCGGCGTGGTGGCCTGGTTGCTGCACAAGGCCGGTCGCCCGGCGGCCGGGGTGCTGGTCTATGCCTGGAATCCGCTGCCGATCTGGGAATATGCCGGCAACGGCCATATCGACGGGGCCAGCCTGGGCTTCCTGGCTCTGGCGATGCTCGTGGCCACCACGTCTCGTCGAGGCTTGACCGGGGCGGTCCTGGGGCTGGCCATCCTATGCAAGCTGCTGCCCGCGGCCGTGTTCCCGGCCTTCTGGCGACGCTGGGACTGGCCGATGTTGATCGGCACCCTGCTCGTGATCGTGGCGCTGTATGGCTTCTACACGATCGGCGCCGGGTGGCACGTGCTGGGCTACCTGCCGGGCTATGCGCACGAAGAGGGGCTGGAGACCGGCCAAGGCTTCTTCGCGCTGCGGGCGCTGGAGCTGTTCATGCCCATCCCCGGATGGCTGACCCAGCTCTACATGGTGCTCGCCGGCCTTGGGCTGCTAGGGCTGGCCGCGTATTACATGCTGGGCCCGAAGCTGCCGGCCGACCCAGGCGCCCGCGTGATGATTATTGGGCAGGCCGCCGCCGTGCTAGCAACGGCCACCACCGTCGCGCTTTCGCCGCATTACCCATGGTATTTGGGGTGGCTAGCGCTTTTCGCCTGTTTCGCCCCCTATCGGAGCGTGGTGTACCTGTCGGCGAGCGGAGTGTTGCTGTATCTGGACCCGTATCACCGCGAGGCCATCTATCCGTGGGTGATCTACGGACCATGTCTAGCTCTCGCCGTCTTGGACGTTGCGCGAGCGCGCCGGACTGCACGTTGCCGATCCGCAACTTAGAGGAGCGTTAACCAATGTCGGCCACGATGCTGAAAGACCCGCGCCGCTACTTCGAGGCTATCGAGGCCCGGGACGTGACCGCCGCCCCACCCGTGTGTCTGTACCTTGAGACGACCAACCGCTGTAACCTGCTGTGCGAGACCTGCCCGCGCACGTTCGAGACGCTCGAGCCGCCGCAGGACATGACGTGGGAGCTGTTCACCTCGATCGTGGACCAGTTCCCCTCCATCGCGCGCGTGGTGCTGCACGGCGTCGGCGAGCCGATGCTGGTCAAGGACCTGCCCCGCATGATCCGCTACTTAAAGGATCGCGGCATCTACGTGCTGTTCAACACCAATGGCACGCTGCTGAACCCGAAAAAGTTCCAGGAGCTGATCGACACCGGCCTGGACGAGCTGCGGGTATCGGTCGATGCCGCCGACCGCAAAACCTATCTGATGGTGCGCGGCAAGGACTTCTTCGACCGCATCGTGCGCGATGTGGGCAAGTTCACCGCCTTCCAGGCTAAAGTTGGCAGCGCCACGCCAAAGGTGTCGATCTGGCTGACCGGACTGAAGGAGACGGTGCAGCAGCTTCCCGAATTCGTCCGCATGGCCGCGAACATGGGCGTCAAGGAAGTGCACCTGCAGCGGCTGGTGTTCGATGACGCCGGGTTCGGCATGGCCCGCGCGGAAAGCAGCCTGTTCGAGCAGACCCAGGTGGAGGAGGAGCAGGTGATCGCTGCCGCCCAGGCGTTGGGCGAGCAGTTGGGCATCCTGTTGGACGCCTCCGGGGCTACGGAGCCGGGCGTCAGCCTGAAGAACAACGACGGCGACCGCGCCTGGGCGACCTGCCGCCGGCCCTGGTCGCTGATGTATTTCACCGCCCATGGCCGCGCCCTGCCCTGCTGCATCGCCCCATTCTCGGCGCGTGGTTACAGCAACTACACGCTCGGCGACGCCACCCAGCAGAGCCTGCGCGACATTTGGAACGGCCCGCTCTACAAGGATTTCCGCCAATCGCTGCTCAGCGAAACGCCGCCGAAGCCCTGCGAGAATTGCGGTTTGAGGTGGTCGCTGTAACAATCTTCTTCCTCTACCGTCCCTAACGGGAGAGGGGCGGGGTGAGGGCCGCTACCGGCCTAGTCGAAGCTGCGGCCACCCCTCTCCCCGACCCTCTCCCGCAGGGGGAGAGGGAGAAGAGTTCGTTCACCCCTGACCGATCAGGCCCGATTGTCCCAAGTCACCGCCGTCATCCCGACACTGAACGAAGTTGACGCCATCGGCCCCGTCGTGCGCGAAATCCCTCGTGATGTCGCGGCCGAAATCATCGTGGCCGACAGCGGCAGCACCGACGGCACCCAGATCGCCGCGCGGGAGGCCGGCGCCAAGGTGCTCGACCTGGGTCAGCGCGGTTACGGACTGGCCTGCGCCCGCGCTGCTGAGGCGGCGGACCCGGCCAGCGACATCATCGTGTTCATGGACGGCGACGGGGCCGATCGCGCCGACCTGATGCATCTCCTGACGGATCCGATCCGCGCCGGAACGCATGACTTCGTCATCGCCTCGCGCACCCGCGGGGAACGTGACCCAGGCTCGATGAGTTGGCACCAGGTGCTCGCCGGGCAAGCCGCCGGGCTGGGCATGCAGGCGCTGTATGGGGTGCGGTATAGCGATATGTGCGCATTCCGGGCCATCCGCCGCTCCAGTCTGGCCGGGCTCGGACTGCGGGAAATGACCTATGGCTGGAACATCGAGATGCAAATGCAAGCAGCCCGGGCCAGGCTGCGGATCCTGGAGGTCCCTGTGCCCTATCGTTGCCGGGCGGGTGGCGAAAGCAAGGTGGCCGGCTCGCTGCGCGGCACCATGCGCGCGGGCTGGCGTATCGTGACCACCTTCGCCCGGGTCGCGGCCTCCCCCCGGCCCGTGCCATCGCTGTGAGACTTGCCGCAATGGTGCTGGTCGCCGCCCTGGCTGCCACGGCAAGTGCGAAGGCAGCAAACCCCGAGGCGGTCATGGGGATCTGGTGGACCCAGGACCGTGACGGCGTCGTCGAGATCTACCCGTGCCCCTCCGGTTTGTGCGGCCGCGTCGCCGGGATCGTGCATTTCAAACCCGATGGTTCGCCGCCCGAGGATCTGCACGGCCATTCCCGCTGCCATCTTCGGCTGATCCCCGACGGAAAGGTGGGGTCGGACGGCGTCTGGGACAGCCACATCACCAACCCTGACGACGACAAGACCTACACCATCCGCCTGCAAGTCGATGCCGACGGCCGCCTCCGGATGCGAGGCTATATCGGGCTGCCGTTATTTGGGCGGACGGTGTTCTGGACGCGGTTCAGCCAGCAATTGAGCGCGGATTGCCACATCCTGGGTTGACGCCGACTCGGCAGTGACTATTGCGTGCCCGAAAGCCGCACGACCTTTGCCGAGGAACTCCATTGCCTTTCGATCCGATACCGAAGCTAAGCGTGCTGATTGGGGCAGAGAGCCTGGCGTCCCGCCGTTCGGGTGTCGGCCGCATGACGCTGGAGATCGCCCGCGCCGCGCGAACCTCGCAGGCGATCGAACAGCTCGGGTTGTTGTTGGCGCAAGGTTTGGCCGGGGCGGACGTGCTGGACCATCTGGACGATCCGGTTTCCGGTCCCACCCAGGTGCAGCCGGTGCCGATCCCTTGGAAAGTCGCCCTCGGCCGGGTGCCCGGCGTGCAAACCCTGCGTCGTATCAAGCACGGCGGACTCAACCGGAAGGTCCGGGAGCTGTCGCGCAGCTGTGGCGGGCGGCTGGTATATCACGAGCCCAACATGATCGCCCGGCCCATCTCGCTGCCGACGGTCGTCACCATGAACGACTTATCGTGGCATCACGAGCCGTCCTGGCACCCAGCCGAGCGGCTGCAATGGATCGACCGCAACCTGCAGGCGACGCTCCGGCAGGCCACTCGCTTCGTCGCGATCTCCCAGTTCACCAAGGATGCGGTGGTGCGCGACCTGGGCATCGCGGTCTCCCGCATCGATGTCATCCCGCTAGCGCCGGCGGACGACTTCCGGCCGGTCTCGGCCGAGCAGGCGGCCGGTGCGCTCGCCCGCTACGAGCTGGCCGACCATGGCTACGTGTTCTCCATCTCCACGATCGAGCCGCGCAAGAATTTCGACCGGCTGCTCAATGCCCATCTCCGTCTGCCGCCGGCTGTGCGCCGCCGGGCGCCGCTGGTGATCGCGGGGGGCAAGGGTTGGGGGAGCGTTTTGTCTCGGCCCGAGGCAGACGCAGCCATTCGCGACGGGACGGTGCGGCTGCTTGGGCATGTCAGTGACGCCGACCTGGTCGCGCTGTGTTCGCGCGCTGCGGCGTTCGCCTATGTGAGCCTGTATGAAGGTTTCGGCCTTCCCGTCGTGGAGGCCATGGCCGCCGCCAGCCCGGTGCTCGCCTCCAACACCACGGCCGTGGGCGAGTTGGCGTCGGGTGCGGCGCTGATGGTCGATCCCGAGGATGAAGGTGCCATCACCGAGGGGCTGCGACAGCTGATCGAGGACACGGAGTTGGCCGAGCAATTGCGCCAGTCCGGCCTGGCCCGGGCTGCGGAGTATAGCTGGCAGCGCACCATCGACACGCTGATCCTCAGCTGGCGCAAAGCGCTCCCCTAACGCCTCCCTCTCCTAACTAGCTTCTCCCTCTCTCCCCGGGAATGGGAGAAGCTAGGCAACCGCGTCGGTTGTCAGTCGGCCACCCGACGGCGTGCGCTCCAACGTCAGCGCGGTCTCGTGCAGATCGGCAATATCGGCGCGGTGCGCAATCGACACCACCGTCGTGCCGGGCAGGCGCTCCCGCAGCATGTGGTAGATTTCCGCCTCGCCCTGCGGGTCCAGGCTGGCCGTCGCCTCGTCCAGGAACAGCCAGTCCGGATGGGCCAGGAAAGCGCGGGCAAAAGCCAGGCGCTGCTGCTCGCCGCCGGACAGCCGCTGGCCCCAGGCCATGTCGACGTCCAGTTCGGGCGCCAAACCGGGCAGGCCAGCATCGGCCAATGCGGCGGCGATCACCTCGGAGGAAAAGGCGTCGATCGCCGCCGGGTAGGTGACGACGCGGCGCAGGGTGCCGAGCGGAATGTAGGGCTTCTGCGGCAGGAACATGATCTCGCCGGCGGGCCGCTCTACCGTGCCGCTGCCGAACGGCCAAATACCCGCCAACGCGCGGAACAGGGTAGACTTGCCCGCGCCGGACCGGCCGCGCAGGACCGTGCTGCTGCCGTGGCGGATCTCCAGCTGGGCACCATCCATCAGCACGGCGCCGTTCGGCAGCTTCAGCAGGAGGTCGCGCACGACGTAATCCGCCCCACTAGCCGGGACGACGGTGATGGCGTTCTCAGTCGCGCGCATGGCGTCGAGGCTGTGGCCGAAAGTCGCCAAACGTTCGACGGTCGCGGCCCAGTCGGCCAGGCCCATGTAATTGTCCACGATCCACGACGCCGCCCCCTGCACCTCCGAGAAGGCGCCAGCCACCCGGCTCAGCGTGCCGAACGAGATCTGCTTGGAGAAATACAGCGGCGAGGCGGCGAAGAACGGGAAGATGGCGGCGACTTGGGCAAAGAAATAGGTAAACGCGTTCACCAGCCGGTTGCGCGACATGATGGCGCGATAGTTCGCCACGATCGATCCGAACCGCCCGGTCAGGATGCGTCCCTCGTCCCGCTCGCCCTTGTATAGCGCGACGCCTTCCGAGTTCTCCCGCAAGCGGATCAGGGCATAGCGGAAATCCGCCTCGAGGCGCTGGCGGATGTAGTTCAGCGACACCAACGGGCGGCCGATCACCTGGGCCAGCAGGGTGCCGACTACCGAGTAGATCAGCGCCACCCACACCAGATAGGCCGGAATATGGATCCCGAAGATCACGAGCGGAAAGGACAGGGCCCAAAGCACCGCCAAGAACGAGGCGAGCGAGAAGATGTTGGCGATGAACCCAAAGCCCAGGACGAGGCCGTTTTCCACGAAGTCGCGGATGTCTTCCGAGATACGCTGGTCCGGGTTGTCGTTGCCCAGCGTCTCCGCTTGCAGCTGCATCTGGTAGTATGCCCGGCCGGAGAGCCACTCCTCCTGGTAGTGCGCGGTCAGCCACCGCCGCCACCGGATGGTCAGCCACTGGCGCAGGTAGCGGCCGTTGACGAAAATTAGCAGCAGCAGGGCCACCAGCGGGATGAAGCCGGGGACGATGCCGAACGGCCCTTCGGGGTTCGCCTCGTAAGTCAGCAGAAGACGATAGAATGAGGGCTCGTCATACTGTTGCAGAGCATTGACCCAGGCGCCGCCGTTCAGGTTCAGCAGCACGTTGATCCGCACCAGCGCGATATCCGCCGCCAGCACGAGCACCAGCAGCCCGATCGCCGACCATTTCTCGTTCGACCGGAAATACGGCCCGGTGAGATACCAGATGTTGCGGAAGAACCGGCCCCAGCGCGGCATCACCGATCCTCGCCGGGCACGACGCGCAACCGGATCACGCCGCGGACCGCCTCAGGGTCGACGGGCTTGCCTTTGCGCAGGATCTCGATCCGCCCGGCCTGCGCCAGCCGGATCGCCACCCGGCGCACCGGCCCCATCAGCGGTTGCCACTCGGCGGCCACTTCGCGGGCGGCCTCGCTGGGGCAAATCGACTTGTCGGGGCCACGCGCCTGCACGAGGCGCAAGACGGCGGCCTCGATCGCCTGCTCGGTCGATAGTTCGGACATGGTGGGAAGCTGGCGCAAGGGCCGCGATCAGGCAAGGCGAGGCAGAGTCGGATGGAGTGAATGTAACAACGCTTCCAGCCTCGCCCGACGGGTGGTGCCTCGATCGCCGTATGGTAGACCAGGGTTATCCAGCGAGGTGATACGCCGCCCATGATCCATTCGGTCGAACTTCCGAGTGGCTACGAGATCAGCGACGATCGCACCCGCCTCGACATGGAGTTCGTGCACGTCTCGCTCGCCGACGCCTATTGGGCCGTCGGCCGGCCCCGCGCGCAAACCCAGCGCTGTTGGGACAACTGCCTCTGCCTCGGCATCTATGCCCCAGACGGCCAACAGGTGGGCTTTGCGCGCGTCCTCACCGACTACACGTTCCGCGCCCATCTCGGCGATGTCTTCATCAGCCCCAGCACGCGAGGCCTCGGCCTCGGCAAGGCGCTGGTCGGCACCATCCTCGCCCATCCGGAACTGGCGACGGTCCAACACTGGACATTGACCACCGGTGATGCCCATGGGCTGTACGCGCAATACGGCTTCCGCGCTGGTGAGCCCGATGGCGCGTGGATGACGCTGGATCGTTTTGCGACGGGCAACAGGCCGGCGTGACTGCGCCGTGGAGGCTGCCGGCGCACGAGCTGTGGCGCTGCGCCCTCTCCGTCGGCTTTGTCCCCACCTCCCCCGCAAACGGGGGTGGGACCGCCGCAGACGGGCGGTGCAGGTCACGGAGGAAGGCAAGAAGATCGTTCGGGCGATCACGGCTGCTCGCCGTCGCGTGCTCGCGGCAGCCCTTGCCGACTGGTCTGAGCCAGACCGTTTGGCGCTTGTCACTCTGAACCGGCGCTTTGTCGACATCCTGAGCGCCGTCGCCCGCGAGCGCTCCTGATCCACCAGCATGTTGCCGCAACCGGCCCGACACCCGATTTACCTGTCATGACACTGCTCAAGATTTGCCTAGCCCTGTTCGTCGTCTGCTACCTCCTGCCGTTGGCTGCCGCAGCGTCGCTCTACTGGATGGACGGAACCGGCGCGGGCTGGCGCACGGCGGACCGGTCCAGCGTTGGTGTGCTTCCCCCGGCGTCCCGGGCGGGGGCTGTCGTGCGGATCTTCGCGGCGCAGACGGTGCGGTGGCGCGGCATTTTCGCCGTCCATAGCTGGATCGTACTCAAGCCAGCCGGGGCGGCAGGTTACACGCGGTATGACTATACGGCCTGGGGCGAGCCGATCCGGATGAACGGTTTCGAGCCGGACGGACGCTGGTTCGGCCATGTGCCGGAGCTGGTGTTTGCGGCCGATGGCGAGGCCGCCGAGGCATTGATCCCGCGCATGCAGGCGGCGATCCGAGACTATGCGTTCAGCAAACAGGGCGATTACCGCGCCTGGCCAGGCCCCAACTCCAACACCTTCGTGGCGGCGGTGATGGACGCGGTGCCGGAGATCCGGACCACGCTGCCCCCGACCGCGTTGGGCAAGGACTATCCCTATGACGGGCGCTGGCTGCGATGGACGCCCTCCGGCACCGGCTTCCGACTGACGCTGGCCGGTTATGCCGGTGTGACCGTGGCCTGGGTGGAAGGGTTCGAGCTCAACATCCTGGGCGCGGTCGCCGGACTAGACCTGCACCGCCCCGCCGTGAAGATCCCCGGCCTCGGCCGCATCGGACTACCGCCGCCCAGGTGTCCAGAGGACGAGCGTCCTCTAGCGGGGCAAGGGGCAGAGCCCCGTCCTTAGCTCTCCGGCGGCAAGGGACTGCACGCCGCAGCCGTCGACCGCGCCAACAAAATCATCCGCCGAGCCGCCACCCCCGCCCCCGCCATCTCGCCCAGTGCATGGGTCAGCAACGGATTGGACAGCAAAGCGTGGGCCGCCGCATTGATCGCGACCTCCGACCCGGCGACCATCCCCGCCGCCAGCACGCTGCGCCGCAGCAGGCCGAGCGTGCCGAGCAACCCCGGCCGCATACCGTGGAGCGCCGCCACCTGTCGCACCAGCCGCACGCCGCGCCATGCAACCAGCAACACGGCCAAGGCCGGCGCCGGGGTCGCAGCTATCCCAGCCGCCATCTGAACCGCGGCGGTGCGGCCCAGCGCATCGGAGCGGGCGCGCAGATCGGCGACCGGACCTGCCCGCAATAGCGCGATGATCGCGTCCGGATCGTTTGCCGCGTCGATGGCGGGGCGCAACACCTCCGCTTCGGGCAGGGTCGCCACCCAGCGCCGGGCGGCGGCATGGATGCGCCCGGCGTCCCCACTGCCGAAGGCGCTTCGCAGCCGGTCGACGCGGGCCAGGCCGAACAGCCCTCGCAGCTCACGCGCAATCGAGGCGAGCAACAGGCCGAAGCCCGTGACGGCTATGACCAGGGTCACCACGCCGAGGGCTGTGGCCCGGTCGAACTCCTCGGCCACGAAGTTGCCGGTTTGCAGGGCGGCCAGGCCGATGGCGAGCACGGCAACGCCGGTCAAGGCGAGGATGGCGCCGCTGGCCCGGGGCGCCGGGTCGGTGAGGGGTTCGACGAAGCTGGGCATCTCCGGCTCGAGCCGGGGTGCGGTGCGGTCCTCGATGATGACGCGCGGGCCGGATGGTCTCATCATCTTAGTTCCTCCCCCTCGCGCCGCGGGGAGGATCTAGGGTTGCGGTCATAGCAGGTCGTCCAGCAGGAAGGTGATCAGCGCGTCCAGCTCGATCTGGGGCACGCCGGTGCGACCCGCGCCGGGTAGCCGGGTTGGTTCGAAGTCGGGCAGGTCGAAGAACTCCCCCGCCCAGAACGCATCGTCCGGCGGGCCGTCCGGCACCTCACCGGGGTAGGACAGCCCGACCCCCTGCCCCGCGATCCGGCCGCGAACCGCCGACACACTGCGGCCACCCAGCGGCATGGTGGCGTCTTCGGTGCAGCGGATGGAGGCAATGGCGAAATGCCGCGTGACCACGTCCCCGCCCGCGGGCGTCAGCGCCGTCATCAACGCACGTAAATTGCCGCGCTGCCGGCTGGCGACGTGGTCCGCCTTGGTAGCGGCATAGGCGACCCGGCGTATCACCGGGGGCGGGCGGCGCAACGCAAGCAAGGCGGTCAGCGCCTCCGTCCACGAGAACCGCCACCGCAGCGCACCACTCGCCGCCGCCAGGGCCGCCTGGGCGTCGACGAAACTGTCCCGCCCACCATGCAACGCGGTCAGCAGGTCGGCCAGCACCACCATGCGGTCGAGGTGGCCGAACAGCGGCGACACCAGATCCTCCCGCACCCGGTCACGATAGGCATCGTATCGCTCCGACAGCAGCGCCTGCAGCCCGCCCCGCCCGCGGAGGGGGAAGAAATGCACCCAGGGCGGCTCGGAACCCGGCGCCGGCATCAGGAAGCGGCCCGGTTGCAACAACGCCAGCCCATCCTCGTTGCGCAGACGGTGCAGCGCCTCGCGGTACAACCGATGACCGGTGGCGGCGAGCGTTTCATCGCGCGGAGCCCCAGCGGGCAGCCCCGCGGCGAAGTGCAGGAAAGGCTGGGCAGCGTCTCGACCATCGAGCCGGCGCAAGGTCGCCTCCGACCAGGTGGCGAAATCGGTCCCGAGCAATGGCAGATCCAACAGCCATTCGCCGGGGTAATCGAGCAACTCCAGCCGCAGCACGCGCGGTGGCAGGGCCGAGGCCAGCCCAACCCGCGGCACCGTCAGCTCCAGCGCAAGCAAGGAAACCGCACCGGTGCGCTCCGGCCAGATGGGCGGGTCGTTGGCCAAGGCGCGCAGATGGGCCGCCTCGTCGAAACGGGGCACCGCGCTGGCGCCGGAGGACGCGACCCGCACCCCAATCCGCCGCCCAGCCAGCCGTGCGGACAGCGCGGGAAGCGCCGGCAACCCCGCCCCGACCGCCAACAGGTTGGCAGCGAGCGAGCTGATGAATGCGGTCTTGCCGGCCCGGGCCAAGCCGGTGACACCGATGCGTACGGTGCCACCAACCAGGTCCGTCAGGGACGGTATCAGCTGTTGCGTTCGATCAGTTCGATCTTGTAGCCGTCCGGATCCTCGACGAACGCGATCACGGTCGTGCCGTGCTGCACCGGGCCGGCCTCGCGCGTCACCTTGCCGCCGCCGGCGCGCACCTTCTCGCAGGCAGCGGCCACATCCGGCACACCGACGGCGAGGTGGCCGAAGCCGGTGCCGACCTCGTAACCCTCGTCCTTGCCCCAGTTGTAGGTGAGCTCGATCTCGGCCTGCTCCGGGTTAGAGGCATAGCCGAGGAAGCAGAGCGTGTATTTCCCGCCGGGCACCTCGCTGCGGCGCAGCTCCTTCATGTCCATCAACTTGGTGTAGAAATTGACGGACTGGTCGAGGTTCTTCACGCGGATCATCGTGTGCAGATAGCGGCTCATGGCATTTCTCCAGTATTGGGGTCCAGGCCGAGCAGGAACAGCCCGGCCGCATCCGCCCGGACCACGCAGGCGGCCCGGTCGGTAAACAAGGTTCCGCCGGCCTCGAACGCAACCCCGCGCAACCCAGCGGCGACGGCGGCATCGATCGTGCGGGGGCCGATCGTCGGGAGGTCGGCGCGGCGATCCTGCCCGGGTTTGACCAACTTGACCAGCACGCCTCCTGGCCCCGGGCGGCTCAGTTCGCCCGCGCGGGCGAGCATGGCGTCGGTGCCCTCGATGGCCTCCACGGCCAGCACGACCCCGCCTTGCACGACGCAGCCCTGGCCGACATCGACCATGCCCAAGGCGCGCACCACGGCAACCCCGCGGGCGATGTCGGCAGTGGCCTCCGCGTCAGGCATGGCGGTGGTGAGCAAGCCCTTGGGTCCGACGGCCTCCGTCAGGATCTCGTGCGCCCCGAGCACACGGAAGCCTTCCTCGCCGAGCACCCGGACGATGGCGGCGAGGAAGCCGTCATCCCCGGCAAAGGCGGCGCGGCCGATGCGGGCGAGCAACTTGGCACCCTCGGCGTCAGGGCGGAGATGCAGCAGATGGGGCCGGCGCACGGGGCCGATCAGCACGATGTCCTGGCAATGATGGGCACGCAGCAGGCCGATGATGCGGCCGGCAGCGCCGAGGCGGGTAGGTTCGTGCGGGTGGGAGGCGAACGTCGCCGGGTCTGCGTAGCCCTCCAGGGCGACTACGAACACCGGGCGTCCTGCGGCACGGGCTGCATCGGCGACGCGGCCGGGTAACGGCCCCCCGCCTGCGATGATGCCGAGGGGGCTAGAAGAGCCCTCCCCCTGTGGGAGAGCGTTTGGCGGGGGATCTAGCGAGGATGGCAGGAGCAAGCTCCCTCACCCCGGCCCTCTGCCAGGGGGAGAGGGAGAAGCGTCTTCGGGTTCGTCGGCGACCAGCGATGTGCGGATAAGGCCGCGCTTGCTGGGGCAGTCCACGAACGCCAGGATTTCGGCGACAAAACTCTCCTGCCCGTATCGCGCCCGTACCGCCTCGACCCGGTGCGCGAACACGCCCTCGCCGCTGAACAATCCGCGGAACGCCGCCCGGATCGTGTGCAGCCGCGCCTTGTCCACCCCACGGCGGCGCAGGCCGATGACGTTCAGCCCAGCAAGGCGGGCGCGGTTGCCGATCACGCTGCCGAACGGGATCACGTCCGCCTCCACGCCGGACACGCCGCCCACCATCGCGGCACGACCGATGCGCACGAACTGATGCAGCGCCGCGGCGCCACCGATCACCGCGCCGTCCCCGATCTCGACATGGCCGCCCATCACGACGTTGTTGGCGATGATCACGCCGTCGCCCAGCGAGCAATCATGCGCCACGTGAACCACCGCCATCAGTAGGCAGTCAGCCCCAACGCGGGTCACGCCGGTGCCGGTCACCGTACCCCGATGGATGGTGCAGTGTTCGCGGACCTGCGTTCGAGCGCCGATCTCGCAGCGCGTGGGTTCACCCTTGTATTTGAGATCCTGCGGCGCGAGCCCCACGGTGCAGAACGGATACAGGATTGCGCCCTCGCCGATGGTCGTGTGGCCGTCCACCACCACATGGCTGACCAAGGTCACGCCTGCCCCAATTTCGGCGTCGGGGCCCACACTGCACCACGGACCGATCGACGCGTCCGGATCGATCCGGGCACCGGAGGCGACGATCGCAGTCGGGTGGATGGTCAACGCCGGGTCATCCGGCGCGCTACTCGAAACATGGGATCACCCTGCCGTCTTGGACTGCGAGACGCGGGGAGAATGCGACGCCACGCTCTCCTCCGCCAACTTACTATTTGTTACAACCGATTACTGCGCTCGAGGCTATCGGGCCGGGGGGACTTGGCGGTCCATGATCATGGCGCTGAAGGTAGCCTCGGCCACGGAGGTACCGTCGACGGTGCCCGTCCCGTGGAATTTCCACACGTTGCCGCGGCTGCGTTCCTTGACCACCAGCAGGCGAAGCTGGTCGCCTGGGACCACCGGGCGGCGGAACTTCGCGCCCTCGATGGTCATGAAATACACCAGCTTGCCGGCCGCATCGGGGCCCAGCGTCTCGACCACCAACACGGCGGCGGTCTGCGCCATGCTCTCGATGATCAGCACGCCGGGCATCACCGGATGGGCCGGGAAATGCCCCTGGAAGAAATGCTCGTTGACCGACACGTTCTTGATGCCGACCGCAGACTGGTCCAGCAGAACGTCCGTCATGCGATCGATCATCAGCATCGGGTATCGATGCGGGATCGCGTGCATGATCTGGGTGATGTCGAGTTCGCGCGGTGTGGCGGTCGTCTGATTTGTGTCCACTTCAGCCCTCTCCGCCACGGCGCAGTGCCAGCTTGCGCAGCGTGGCCACTTGGCGGAAGAATTCCCGCACCGGCACGGCCGGCGCACCCAGAACGTCGGCACTGGCCGCCACGTCGCGCATCACACCGGCCTGCGCACCAATTCGTGCTTTCGCTCCGATCCGGAGATGGCCGACAAGGCCCGCCTGCGCCGCAACCACCACGAAATCCTCAAGAACGGTGGAACCCGAAATCCCTGCCTGTGACACCACGATGCAGCAGCGACCGAGGCGAACGTTGTGCCCGATCTGCACCAGGTTGTCGAGGCGCGACCCGGCGCCGATCACGGTGTCCTGCGTCGAACCGCGGTCGATCGTGCTGTTCGCCCCGACCTCCACATCATCCTCCAGCACCACCCGTCCGAGCTGCGGCACCGTCACGAAGCCGGCCGGACCAATCGCAAAACCGAAGCCTTCCTGGCCGATGCGGGCGCCCGGATACACATAGACCCGCGCACCGAGCACCGCGTGGCTAATGCTCGCCTGGGCGCCGACCCGGCAGTGCGGGCCCATCTGCACCGCCTCCCCGATCACCGCGCCCGGGCCGATCCGGCATGACGGCCCGATCTCGGCACCGGCACCGATCACCGCCAACGGCCCGATCTCGGCCGAAGGGTGCACGCTGGCTGCCGGGTCGACGACCGCGGAGGCATGGACGCCAGGCACTGGCGGCGGTGGCGGGTGGAACAAGGCCGCCACCCGCGCCCAGGCGAGATACGGCTCCGGCGTCACGATCGCGGCGCAACCGGCCGGAACGCGTGCCGCCATGTTCGGGTGCACGATCACCGCACCCGCCTTGGTCGCGTCCAGCAACGGGGCGTACTGCCGGTTGTCGAGGAAGCTGACCTCCTGCGGCCCGGCGGATTGCAAAGGTGCCACACCGTGCAGCACCGGTCCGCCCTCGCCGGCTTCCGCACCGGCGAGGCCGGCCACGGCCGCGAACGTGTGCGGGCCGGTCCGGCGGAAGAACCGCGGGTCGGCGGCCGCTGTCACAGCCGCCCTTAACGCCGTGCGGGCGGCGACGCGGGCGGCGCTGACGCCGGGGTCGCCGCGGTTGGGGTCGCCGTCGCTGCGGGGGTCGTCCCGTTCGCCGTCTTAGCCTGGGCCAAGGGCGATACACCGTCCGCCGGGATGTTGATCGACGGCATGACCTTGTTCATCTGCTGGGTAACCTGGTCGGTGATGTCGAACTCGTTCACGTTCAAGGCGACCTGCGCCCGGTGCAGCACCAGGTTCATCCCGCGACTCTCGGCCACCTGGCGGATGACGCCGATCAAGGTGCGCTCGATCTGGCTCAGCGAGTACTGCGCCGTCTCCTGGATGATCCGGTTACGATCGCGGAAGCTGTTCTGCGCGTTGGTGATACGCTCCTGCAGCTGCTGCTCGCGTTGGCGAACCTGGTCGGGCGGCAACGTGGCGCGCTGGCTGGCCAATTGCTGCTGCAGGTCGCGCCAGGCTGCCTGTTCCTTCTGCGCGTCCTCATTCAGCTTGGCGCGGCGCTCGCCGATGACCTTTTCCACCTGCTGGGCAGCGGTGGCGGCGCGCATGATCTCGGGCACGCCCAGCACGCCGATCACCGCGGCCGGCGGGGTCGCACCCTTGGGCAGCGCAGGCAGGTCGGGCACGGGGATGTTCGGCAGCTGCGCCGGCGCATTGTCCGTCCCGGCGTCGACGGTATCGGTGCCCGCAACGCCAGCCATACCGGCCGGGAGTTGCACCGGCGGCGGCGGCGGCAAGGGCTGCTGCTGCACGGGAGCCACTGGGCGTGGGGCCGGCCGAGGTGCCGCCGGCGCCGCCGCCCGGGGGGCTGCTGCCTGCGGGGGAATGAAGTAGCCCTGCGCCGAGGCAGCACCGGAGAAGGCCAGCAGCGCCACAGTGGCAAGGATTGCCGCACGGCTGGTTGCCGGGCGGGTGATAACGGATGTGCTCAATTCAAAACCTCGTGCCGAAACCGAACCGGAAGAATTGGGTCTGGTCGTATTTCTGTTTAACCACGGCTTCCGCCAGGTCGATGTTGATCAATCCGAACGGCGTGCGCCACGACACGCCGACGCCGCTACCCACGCGCGGCGACAGGGTGTTCTGGCCATTGATGGACTGGTTGATGCCGCCCTGGATCGGGATACCGTACGCGTTCTCCGCGAACAGCGGACTGTTGGAACGCCGCACGTCGCTCAATCCACCGACGTCCACGAACGCCCGGCCGGACAGGCCGAGATCGGCCGAGATCGGCAGCGGGAAGCGGAGCTCGGTGGACTGGGTGTAGATGAACTTTCCGCCGAGGCTGTCGCTGCCGAACACCACGCCACCCGCCTGCAACGGTACGGAGTGCGGCCCGGCGCCGCCCGACTGGAAGCCGCGCATGTTGTCGCCACCCAGGAAGAAGCGGTCGACGATGCTCTCCTGCTGGCTGCCGAAGTTCACCAGGTAGCCGGCGCCGGCCGACACGGCGATCCCCCAATCCGCGTCGCCCGTAAGCCGCTCGAGCGGGATGTAGTAGACGCCGTCCAGCTTGTTGCGGACGTAGTGCGCCGTCCCGCCCAGCCCTGCCACGTCCAGGCCGTAGTTGACCACGAAGCCGGAATGCGGCGCCGTACGGCTGTCGCGGTAATCCAGGGTGAGCGTCTGTCCAACCTGCGACAATAGTGAGCCACCCGCCTGGTTCTGCACATAAAGGCTGGCGGTGGTGTTCACGTCATACACGCTACGATCGACGATGGAGTAGCTCAGCGCCTGCCGGAGATGGTCGTTGATCTCGTAGCCGAGCCGCAGCGTGCCGCCCGTCCGCCGCTCGTTGTACGCGGCGATATTCTGGTTGTTGTTTTGCACGTGGAACAGGTCGAAACCGCTGACCAGGTTGCGGTCGAGGAAGTACGGGTCGGTCACCGACAGGTCCACTTCCGACCGCTTCTGCGCCAACACGCCCGACAGGCTGGCATCGATGCCGGTGCCGACCAGGTTCTTCTCACGCAACCCGGCGCTCAGCAACGCACCAGCGTCGGTCGAGAACCCGCCGCCGAGGCTGAGCTCGCCGGTGGCCTTCTCGTCCACCGCCGCCGTGACGATGACCTTGTCGGCACTGCTGCCCGGCGACGACGTGATGTTCGTGGAGTTGAAATAGCCGAGGTCGGTGAGCCGCGTGCGCGACCGGCGAACCGCGGCGGAGTCGAAGGCGTCACCCTCCGCCAGCTGCATCTCGCGGCGAATGACCTTGTCCTTGGTGCGGGTGTTGCCCTCGATGTCGATGCGCTCGACGTACACCCGCGGGCCTTCCGTCACGTCGAACACCAAGTCGACGGTGTGCTTCGTGGTGTCACGGGCGATGCGGGGGCGAACCAGCACGAAGTTGTAGCCGCGTGCCTGGGCCGCGGCCTGCAGTGCGGTGACCGACCGTTCCACCGCCTCGCCGTCGTAGATCTCACCCTTCTCCTGCTCGACTTCGGGCAGCAGGGATGCGCCGTCCAGCTTCGGCAGCCTCGACTCCACCTGAATGGAGTTCACGGTATACCGCGAGCCTTCGTTCAGCGTGAACGTCACGAAGAACGACGAGCGGTCGGGCGCCAGTTCGGCCGTCCCGTCACGCACCTCGAAGTCGGCGTAACCGTTGCGCAGGTAGAAGCGCCGTAGCAATTCCTTGTCGTAGTTGATGCGCGCCGGGTCGTACGTGTCGCTGTTCGACAGGAAGCGGTAGAACGCCTGCTCGCGTGAGCTGACGACGTCGCGCAACCGGTTTTCGCTGAAGGCATGGTTGCCGACGAACGCGATGCGGCTGATCAGCGTGGACGTGCCGTCGTTGATCTCGAACACCACATCCACACGGTTCTGACCGAGCTGGATGGTCTTCGGCTCGACCGTGGCGCCGAACCGCCCACGCTTGGCGTAGGCGTCCAGGATCTTCTGCCGGTCGGCCTGGGCGAGCTCGGGGGTGAACACGGCGCGAGGGCGCAGCTCCAATAGGGGCCGCAGCGTCTCGTCGGTGATCTTGTGGTTGCCCTCGAACACGATGCGGTTGATGAGCGGGTTCTCGACCACTTTCACCAACAGTCCCGATCCGTCACGCGTGATCGACACGTCGTGGAACAATCCGGTGGCGTAGAGCGTCTTGAGACTACGGTCCACGCGATCGGCGTCGTAGCGGTCGCCGGGCTGGATCAGCATGTAGGACAGGATCGTGCCCGTCTCGATACGCTGGTTGCCGGTCACCCGGATCGCGGAGAGCGCTTCACCCGATCGAGCCGGCGGCGCGCTGCGTGGCGCCGGTACCCTGGTGGTTACAGGCCGACGTGGTTGTGCGTGACCGCCGGGGCCGGAGGATAGAGCGGTTAGGCAGGCAGTGGTCAGTAGCAGGACGCGAATGCGGGACAACGGCTTGAACCCCCCGGGACGGGCGCTTTTAGGCAGGTAATGCCCGGTCCGCCAAGACCGCTCATCACCGACGGCGATCCGCGGACCAAACAGACGCACTCGCAGCCACGCCATCGAGGGGGTTGCTGCAGGTTAACCGATCAGCCCGGCGACCCAGCGGAATAGCCCGAAGCTCGTAAGGTCGTTCCAGGTTACGAACACGAAGATGCATGCAATCAGCGCCAGGCCGGCACGGAAGCCGTAGTCCAGCGCGCGTGGCGGCAGGGGGCGGCCGCGGATCGCCTCCACGGCGTAGAACACCAGATGGCCGCCATCCAGGATCGGGATCGGGAACAGGTTGATCAGCCCCAGGTTCACCGACAGCAGCGCGATGAACGA
>CAXTWC010000052.1:0-11932 GCA_964247805.1 uncultured Acetobacteraceae bacterium
CGGCACGGAGTAGCTTTGACGCCGGGCGACTAGCCGGTCTTTGCCGCGATCAGATCCAGCAGCCTGCGCCGCTTGCCGTCCTCGAACTGGCTCGTCTTGCCTGCAACGCTGCCGCCGAGATAGCGGGCGGCGACCTCGGTCGAGCCGGCCAGGTCGCTGGCCTGGCCCGAAAGTGCAATGCGGCCACCTTCCACCACGTAAGCCCGGTCGGCGACGGCCAGGCTCATGCGGGCGTTCTGCTCGGACAGCAGTATCGCCAGCCCCTGGGATCGCAAGCTGCCGACCAGGGCGAAAACCTCCTGCACCAAAGGCGGCGAAAGGCCGAGCGACGGCTCGTCCAGCACCAGTAGCCGCGGCTCTCCCATCAGCGCGCGACCGATTGCGAGCATCTGTTGCTGACCGCCGGACAGGTTGCCGGCCAGCGCTGCCGAGCGGTCGCGTAGTGCCGGGAAACGCGCCAAGACCTCATCCAGGCGCGCTCGGCGCCGGGCTGCCGGCTCGCCGGTGCGTGCATAGCAACCAAGTTCGAGGTTCTGCGCCACCGTCAGGCCGGCGAATACTTGCCGACCTTCCGGCACGTGCAGCAAGCCGGCCTTCACGCGCTGCGCCGCAGTAGACCGAGTGATGTCGGTCCCTGTAAATCGGACGCACCCGGCGAGGGCAGGGAGCAGGCCGGACAGGGTGCGCGCGAGCGTGGACTTGCCGGCCCCGTTGGCGCCGAGCAAGGCGACGATCTCCCCGGCGTTCACATGCAGATCGATCGCCTGGATGACTGCGCGGCCACCGTAGCCAGCGCTGAGGCCGCTGACTTCCAACATGGCGGTCATGCCGCGCTACGGCCGACATAGGCCTCGATCACGGCATCGTCGGCCTGGATCGCAGCCGGGCTGCCAGCGGCGATGACCCGGCCGGCATCCAGCACGACCACCTGGTCCGCCACATCCATGACGAGCGCCATATTGTGCTCGACCACCAGCAGCGTGATGCCGCCGTCGCGGATCGCGCGCAGCATGGCGGATAGCTCGGCGGTTTCCGTATCGTTGAGCCCGGCCGCTGGCTCGTCCAGCAGCAGCAGGCGGGGAGCCGCCATCAAGGCACGCACGATCTCGAGCAGCTTTTGCCCACCCATCGGCAGCAGGTGGGCCGGCTCGTCACGCTGCGCGAGCAACCCGGCGACGTCCAGCAGTGCCTCGGCCCGAGCGCGCAGCTGCCGCTCCTCCCGCCGGCTGGCCGTGCTCCAGACAAACGGCCCTAGTATGGAACTGGTGACGAGGCGGTGCGCGCCGACCATGGCGTTCTCCAGCACCGTCATGCCGGGAAAGATCCTGGCGCTCTGGAAGGCGCGGATCAGGCCGAGCGCTGCGATACGGTCTGCGGACAAGCCGTCGATCGCCTGGCCGAAATACCGCACGGTGCCGGTCGTGGCGCGCAGGAGATGGGTGACCAGGTTGAACAAGGTCGTCTTACCGGCGCCGTTCGGCCCGATGATCGCGGTGACGGTTCCGGCCGGCACGGTGAACGTCACGTCCAGCAATGCCTGCACGCCGCCGAAGGAGATGCCGAGCCGCTCGATGGCCAATGCCGCGTGGGTGGAATGATCGACGCTCACGTGGTGCGATCCGCCAGCCGGGCGCGGCGCAGGACGGGCCACGCCGACGGGCGGACGGTCCGCGCCAACACGCCAAACAAGCCGCTGGGCAGATAGAGCGAGAACACGATGAGTAGCAGGCCGGTGCCGAGCGTCTTGAACTGCGCCAGCGGGGCGAACACGGTCGGCAGTAGCGTCAACACGGCGGCGCCGAATACCGGGCCGAACAGCGTGCCCTCGCCGCCGACGACCAGCATTGCCAGCATTTGCAGCGACACGGGCGTTCCAACCATCTCGGGCGACAGGAAGTGGAAGTAGAACGCGTACAGGCTGCCCGACAGCGATCCCAACGCGGCACTGATACAGAACGCCGCCAGCTTGTAGCGCGCCACCGGGATCCCAAGTGCGGCCGCCGCGAGCGGGTCGGCCCGCAGCGCCAGCAATGCCCGGCCGAAGCGGCTGCGCATGCCCCCGACGAGGACGACGAGCAGGACGACGATGATGCCGGCCACCAGGAAGTAGTTTTGCAGCGGCGTGTCGAAGCTTACGCCCGCGACGGCGAAGGCGGGGATGCCGACCAGGCCGGATGGTCCGCCCGTCAGGCCGTCCAACCCAACTGTCAGCGAGTCGACTAGCAGGCCAAATGCGAGTGTGGCGATGGCGAGGTATAACCCGCGCAGTCGCATGGTGCCGAGCGCCAGGACGGCGGCGCAGGCGAGCGACAGCATCATCCCGGCCAAGGTGCCGAGCAGCGGGGGCACGTCGTAGCTGACGGCGAGCACGCTGGCGGTGTAGCCGCCGATCGCCATGAACCCTGCCTGTCCCAGGCTCACTTGGCCGCCAAACCCCATCAGCACGTCCAGCCCGAGAACGGCGATGAACAGGATCCCGGTGATGATGACGGAACTCATCAGGCTGCTCGACTGCAGCAGCCCGGGCAACACGACCAGCAATAGGAGGCCGCCGATGACGGCCAGGAACCAGCCCGTACGGCCATGCAGCCTGATCACGGCGCGTTCGGTGCGCGGTTCGTCCCGGACATCTTGCCGGCGGACGTGGCGGGAGGCGAACAGGCCGGTCGGCCGCCACAGCAGGATGGCGAGCAGCAACACCAGGGCCAGCGCATTGCTGAATAGCGACGACACATAGGCCGCCGCGAGCTGGGTCGCGACGCCCAGCACTAGGCCGCCGGCGACGGCGCCGATCGGGGATCCGATGCCGCCGATCACCGCGGCGATGAAGCCGAAGATCGTGTACATGCGGCCGGTGTCGAACTGGAACGATGTGATCGGGCCGATGACGACTCCGCCTGCCGCCCCGATGGCGGCGGCCAGCACGAAGCTCAACACCTGCATCCGCGCGACGCCGATGCCCATCAGCGCTGCGGCCAGTGGGTTCTCGGCACAGGCCCGGAAAGCGCGGCCGACCCGGCTGCCTGCCAGGGTCAGCGCGAGCGCGATGGTCAGCACCGCCGTCAGCCCCACGAGCCAGAGCCCCTGCGGCGCCAGCAACAAGCCGCCGGCCACGATCGGCCGCTCGCCGGAAAAGGCGGGCAGGGTGTACGACTGACTGCCCCACACGACGAACGAGACGCCCTCCAACGCGGTCAGTATTCCGGCGGTGAGCACGAACATCGCGCTGGGCGGCAGCCGCTTTAGGCCGGGCACGAACACCGCACCGCCGACCAGAAGCGCCAACAGTGCGGTCAGCACGACGGACACCAGGCCGGCCACGATCACGTGGACGCCAAGCCATTGCTGTAACGAACCGGTGAGCAGCGCCGCAAAGATGCAGAAGCCGCCTTGCGCGAGGTTCACCGCCGATGTGACCCGGTAGATCAAGGCGAAACCAACGGCCAGCAGGCCGAAGATGCTGCCTTGGAGTATCCCGCCGACGACGTATTGGACGAAGTCTAGCATGGCTCGCGATGCCGGGTCACAGCGGCGCGCCGCCGGGTTTGCTGATGATCGTCCAATGGCTTTCCGTAGGCTGCCAGCGCGTCACTACGGCATTTGTCTCGTCCAGCCCGCGCTGCGGCACCTTCGTGAAGTCGTAGATGCCGTTGATCCCGGCCCAATCCCGGATGCCCGCGATGTGCTTGCGGACCGCCTCCGCCGTGGTGTCGCCGTCCCGCAGCGCATCGGCTACCAGCAACGCGGTATCCCAGGCATGGGCGACCGCGTTGTCCGGCTTGGCGCCAGCGATGGCATAGGCGTCGAACATCCTCTTCTGTGCGGCCACGACGCGCGGGTCGAGCGTGACCGCGCCGGTGTGCGGCGGCCATTCGGACGACATGTACAGCGCCTCGTTGGGCAGGAAGGACCCATACTGCGCCATCTGCGCGTAGGTCATGTTCGCGTCCGTGGTCGCGACTGGCACGTCCAAACCGCCCTGCACGATGCCTTTCAGCACGGTGCCGAATGGCGCGCCGCTGGTCCATGCGATCACCGCCTGGGCGTTGGCGGTCTTCATCTGTTGCACTTGCGCCGACACGCTCACGTCCGTGGGGTTGAACTGCACGCTCGACACCAACGACAGCCCGGCATTCTCCGGCAGCTTGAACGCTTCTTCGAAGCCCGCCCGGCCGTCCTGTCCGCTGGCATCCGTGCTGGTGATCATCGCCAGCCGGGTGAAACCACGCCCGCGATAATACCGCACCAGCGCCCGCGCCATGTCGTGGGTGGAAATAAAGGCGGTGAACACGCCGCTGCCATCCGCCGGGTGGATGCCCGGCGAGAAACAATACATCACCGGGCCACCCTTCAGCATTGGCGCCATCGCGTTGCACATGGCGACGATCGCGGAACCGAGCACCACCGGCGGCTGCTGCGCCTTGATCTGCGACGCGAGTTGCACGGCCGTTTGTGGGCTGGACTGGTCGTCGAAGAAGCTGAAATGCACCGCGGGACCGCTGGCATTGATCACGCCTTCCACGATACGCAGCGCGTCGCGTTCACCCTGGCCCAGGAACGCCGCACCGCCGGTCAAAGGCAACACCACCGGTATGTCGACTGGCTGCGCAAACGCGACGCCTGCGCGAAGCAGGCACAGCGCTCCGAACGTCGATGCGCGGACGATGCCGGCAAGCCTCACAGCGGTGCACCCCCCGGTTGGCTGATGATGGTCCAGGTATTCTCCTTCGGCTGCCAACGGGTCACGACGGCGTTGGTCTCGTCCAAGCCACGCTGCGGCACTTTCGTGAAGTCGTAGATACCGTTCACGCCGGCCCAGTCCTTGATAGCGGCGATATAGCTGCGCAGGGCTTCCGGCTTGGCTCCCGGACCACCGGACCGCACCGCCTTCGCCGCCAAGACACCGGCGTCCCACGCCAGCGCCGCCGAGATATCCGGCTTGGCGCCGGCGGCGGCATAGGCGTCGAACATCGCCTTCTGCGCGGCGACAACGCGTGGGTCGAGTGTCACCGCCCCAGTGTGCGGCGGCCATTCGGACGACATGAACAGCGCCTCGCTCGGCAGGAAGGACGCATACTGCGCCATCTGTGCGTTGGTCATGTTCGCGTCCGTGGTCGCGACCGGCACGTCCAGACCGCCTTGCACGATGCCCTTGAGCACGGTGCCGAACGGCGCGCCGCTGGTCCAGGCGATCACCGCCTGGGGGTTGGCCGCCTTCATCTGCTGCACCTGTGCCGACACGCTCACGTCCGTGGGGTTGAACTGCACGCTCGACACCACCGACAGCCCGGCGTTTTCCGGTAGCTTGAGCGCTTCCTCGAACCCCAGCCGGCCGTCTTGCCCGCTGGCATCCGTGCTGGTGATCATCGCCAGCCGGGTGAAGCCGCGGCCGCGGTAGTAACGCACCAGCGCCCGCGCCAGATCGTGGGTAGAGATGAAGGCGGTGAACACGCCGCTGCCATCCGCCGGGTGGATGCCCGGGGATAGGCAGTACATCACCGGACCGCCCTTCAGCATCGGCGCCATTGCGTTACACATGGCCACGATCGCCGAACCGAGCACCACCAGTGGCTGCTGCGCCTTGATCTGCGACGCCAGCTGCACCGCCGCCTGCGGGCTGGACTGGTCGTCGAAGAAGCTGAAATGCACTGGCGGATCGTCGCCCTTGTTCACCACGCCTTCCACGATACGCAGCGCATCGCGCTCACCCTGGCCGAGGAAGGCCGCACCGCCGGTCAAAGGCAAGACCACCGGTATGTCGATCGGCTGCGCCAAGGCGGCACGGGACACGGACAGCAACAGCGCACAGCCGAGCACGGTCCGGATCAGGTGAACGCGAGGGGTGAATTTGGACTGTCTCAATATGACCTCGCACGACTTCATGTTCTGCAACGACGACGAATTGAACAAGCAAACGCTGGACCAAGCGCACGCGCCCCGGCGCGGGTCATTCGACGGTTTGCCCCAGCAGGTAAAAGCTTAGTACTGTGGACGCGACGGCAGCCCCGGGCGCCAGACTGAGCAGGGGGTTGAGCGACAGATACTCGAAGCCGCTCTGCACCATGCTGCCCCAGTCTGCGGCCGGCGGGGGAAGGCCCAGGCCCAAGAACCCCAAGCTGGCGGCGGTGAAAATGGCCGAGGAGACGGCGATGGCGAGTTGCGCCGCGATGATGCGCATGATGTTGGGCCAGATGTGTCGCGCCAGCACCCGAACCGGTGTGCAGCCGATCGCACGCGCCGCCTCCACGAAGGTGACTTCCCGCGTGTTGAGAACTTGGCCGCGCACCAGGCGGGCCATCTCGGGCCACATCACGAACCCCAATACCAGAACCAAATTCGGCAGGCTGGCGCCGATCATGACCGTAATGATCAAGGCCAGCACGAGGCTGGGTAGGGCGATGAAAAGGTCGATGACCTGCAACAGGCCGGTCGCGATCGGCCCCCGTGCGTAGCCGGCGACAAGGCCGACCGGAACGCCGATCAGCGCCGCCAGCAGGGCGGACGCAGGCCCGACTACCAGAGAGATACGCGCGCCGTACAGCACCCGCGCGAATACGTCCCGTCCGAGGTCGTCCGTCCCGAACCAATGTGCTGCCGAGGCGCCCACCAGTATGTCGTCGCCCGAAGCGTTGGGGTCGTAGCCGGTCAACCAAGGTGCCAGTGCACCGGCCAGCACCACGATCAACAACAGGCCCAAGGCCACCGCACGACGCCCGGCGTTTGCGTTCATAGCCGGATCTGCGGGTTCATCGCGGCGAGTATGAGGTCCGCCACAAGGTTCGCGAGCATCACCCCGGTCAGCACGACCATCGCCATGGCCAGCATGACCGGGAAGTCATATCCAGCGATTGCCGCCACGAACACCCGACCGAGTCCGGGAATGGAGAACACGACCTCCGTCACCACGGCGCCGCCGACCAGGTGGCCGATGGAGATGCCGACGGAGGTGATGACCGGCAGGATGGCATTCGGCAGGATATGGCGGAACGAGACATAGCCCTCGGTCAGGCCCTTCGCTCGCGCCACCCGCACGAAAAGCTGCTTCTGCGTCGCCCGGTACTCGGCACGATAGATCATGCTGAACGAGCCGAAGTAGAACGTGAACAGTGTCAGCACCGGCAAGATCAGGTGCAGCAGATGCGGTCCGGCGCCGTCCCGCCACGGCACCCAGCCGGTCGTAGGAAGCCAGCCGAGCCTGACGGAAAACAGGTAGATCAGCGTCGCCCCCAACATGAAGTTGGGGATGGTCACCCCGACCACGCTGATGCCGCCCGTCACGGTTGCAATCGTTCGCTGGCCCGTTACGAGGCTGTTGAGCCCGATGGCGCTCACCAGGGCCAGCAGGATCGCCCAGGCGGTTAACTCCAGCGTCACGGGGATCGCCGGGCCAATCATCGCGGCGACCGTCTGCTGCGTGGCGTAGGAGCGTCCAAAGTCACCGGAGAGCGCCGCACCGACCCAATGGAGATACTGCTCGAGCAGCGGCTGGTCGAAGCCGTATCGCTGGTTGAGCTGCGCGATTGCCTGCGGGGATGCGTCCGTCCCGAGCATCATGGCGGCCGGGCTGCCGAGCCACTTGGTGACCATGGCGAACAACAGGAAGGTCAACACCACGATATTGGGCAGCATCCAGGCGAGGCGGCCGAGGACGAGGCGGATCACTCCGGCTGCCCACGTGCAGCGGAGCCCCGTAGGCCTGGCCTCACGCGGCTTTCCAGGCCGAGCGGAAGCGAGGGATGTTGTCCGGCATCCAGACGAAGCCGCTGAGCTTCTTGGAATACGCCGCGAACTCGGCACTGAAGAACAGCGACACATAGGGCAGGTCGCGCTGCACCAGGTCTGTCACCTGGCCGTACAGCTTGGCCCGGGTCGGCATGTCGAGGGTCTGCCGCGCCAGGTCCAGTAGTCGATCTACCTCCGGGTTGTTGTAGCCGGTGGTGTTGGCGAACCCCTTGCTATGGAAAAGGATGTAGAACAGCCCATCCGGATCGGCCCGTTGCGTCCAGTTTTCTGGAACGAAATTGATCGCTCGCGATACCACGCGGGCGTAGAATTCGGACGTGGCAACCGGCTGGAGCGCAACCTGCAAACCGATGGCGCCGAGTTGTTCGGCGACCAATTGGTCGATGCGGCGGGACAGCGGATCGCTGGGCGTGGTCAGCGTCAGGGTGGTGCCCGGCGCCACGCCGCTTTCCGCCAGCAGCGCTTTCGCCTTGGCCGGATCGTAACCGTAAACGACCGTGTCCGGCGTGGACCACCACAGCCCGGGCGGCGTGGGCCCGTTGGAGATGCTGGCCTTGCCCTCCATGGTGATCTGGTTGATGCGGTTGCGGTCCAGCGCATAAGCCACGGCTTGGCGCAGCTTCGGATTGTCGAACGGCGGCTTGTCCACTTGCCACTGCAGCGAAAACCAGCGGCCGATCCGCGCCTGCTCGATCGCGATGCCGTCTTTTCCCTCGAGCTGGCGAAGCGCATCTGGCGTGAGCCCATCGATGTAGTCGATTTCGCCCACCGTGAGCCGCTGCATGCCAATGACGAAGTTCGGAACGCTGCGGAATACGATCCGGTCGAGATAGATGCGGCTTGCCTCCCAACTCGCGGCGAAGCGATCGAGGGTGATGCTGGTGCCTTGGGTCCAGTTCTGCAGCGTGAACGGACCCGTTCCGATCGGGTTGCGGCCGAAATCCTGGCCGTATTTGGCGACTGCGGCAGGGGAAACCATGAAGCCGGCGCGGTCTGCGAGATCCGACAACAGGGCAGGGTGTGGGCTTTTCAGATTCAGCGCGATCGAGAGTGGCCCGAGCACCTCCATGCTGTCGATCACCGGCAGCAGCGCACTTCGCTGGGGCGAGGCCACCGCCGGGTCCAGCCGGCGCGCCAAGTTGAAGCGCACGGCTTCGGCGTCGAACGGTGTGCCGTCGTGGAACTTGACGCCGGGCTGCAGCTCGAAGACGTAGCGTTTGCCGTCGTCTGCGATGGTCCACGACTTCGCCAGCTCCGGTCGCAGGCTGAAGTCGGTGTCGATCGCAATGAGCGTGTTGAAGATCAGGTACAGCACGCGCCGTTCGGAGAACTGTACCGAAAAGACCGGATCGAGCGTCTTGGCGCTGTCGTCGAACCCGATCGTCAGCGTGCCTCCGGAGTGGGGTCTGTCTTGCGCTGCGGCGGGGCGAATGGCTGCGGCCAACCCACCGGCTCCCAAGCCGAGCAGAACGGCCCGCCTGTCCAATCCGTCCATCTTGCCTACTCCTGACCGGTCATTGCGTGCGCGGGCGGCTTCAGCCGTGCGGGGTCAGCTGCACGTTCTCGCGCATGATTCGGCTGCGGTATTCGCTGCGGAAGATGCCACGCCGTTGCAATTCCGGCACCAATGAACGGCAGAACTGCTCGAGCGAGCTGGGGACCACCATCTGCGAAACCACGAAGCCGTCGCAGGCTCGCGAGTCGAACAGGTCCTGCATCTGGTCGGCCACGCTCTGCACCGTGCCCACCATCATATCCCGGCTCGTCTTGCTCGCTGCCTCACCCAGGCTGACGCCTTCCTTCTGCATCGTGGCCTGCACCCGCTCCAGCGACGCCTGCATGCCCTGCGTGCCGCGCGCCTGTCCGGCGTCTTCCACCGGCTTGCTCAAGTCGACACCGATGGAGCTCGACTGCATGGCCAGCACCAGCTCCGGCTCCACCAGGGCGTTGAGATAGGCCGCCTTCTCCTGCGCGATGGACTCCGTCTCGCCCAGCACGACCTCGAGCTGCGGCATGATCACGCATTGGGTGGGATCGCGCCCTATGGCGTCCATGCGAGCGTGCATATCCTGGTAGAAGGCCTGCATGTCCGCCTTAGTATGCTGCGGGCAGAAGATCATCTCGGCCCAACGAGCAGCGAATTCGCGCCCGCGCGGTGACGATCCCGCTTGCATCAGGACCGGCCGACCCTGCGGCGAGCGCGGCATGGTCAACGGTCCGCGGGTCTTGTACCAGCGGCCCTCGTAATCGGCGTAGCGGACCTTGCTGGCATCCACCATGATGCCGCTCTGCTTGTTCATCACCAGGCTGCCCTCGTCCCAGCAATCCCACAGGGCGCAGCAGGCCTCCACCACCTCGTCGGCCATGTCGTAGCGCAACTCGCGCGGCGGCAGTTCGTCCATGCCGAAATTGCGCGCCTCTTCTCGCCGTGTGGACGTGACGATGTTCCAGGCCACCCGGCCGCCACTGAGAATGTCCAGCGAGGCCAGCATGCGCGCCAGGCTGTAAGGCTGGTGGAAAGTGGTCGAAAGCGTCGTTCCGATCCCGATATGGGTGGTCGCTCGCGCCATCATCGGCAGCACCATCATCGGGTCGAGGAAGCTGATCTGCCCGCCGAGTTCCAACCGGGTCTGGAAGCCGCCCTTGTAAATGTCGTGCAGGCCCAACCCGTCGGCGAAGAAACATCCGTCGAAGCAGCCGGCCTCCAACACGCGAGCGAGGTGTTCGTAACGCTCCGGCTGCAACACGTCGTCCAGCATCGCATCGGGGTGGCGCCAAGCCCCCATGTGGTTCGCGGTGGGCCCGGTCTTCAGGTAAGCAAGCAGGTGCATCTCGCGGCTAGGCATCGTATGCGGTCCTTCTTGCTTCGATAGGAGGGAATGCTGGTACAGTCGCTCGTAACGAACCGGAGCATCGGCCCCGGTATAATGTCAAGACATTAGCACAAAATGGTCATCTACCCGGCGTCGATCAGGCCGAGCACATCCACCGGGGAAAGCGGGACGTGGCTGATGTGCACGCCGAACGGCGCTAGCGCGTCCTCGATGGCAGATGCGATGGCGGCCGGCACGGGGATCACGCCGGCCTCACCCACGCCCTTGATGCCGAGCGGGTTCAGTGGCGTGGGGCTGTGCATGTGCAAAATGCGGACGGGCGGCATCTCCGTCGCGGTCACCAGAAGGTAGTCGGCGAGTGTCGTGGACGTCGGCTGGGCGTTCTCGTCGTAGCGCATGAACTCGTACAGCGCGTTGCCGATGCCGTGCGCGATGCCGCCCATCAGCTGGCCGTCCACGATGCGCGGATGCAACGCACGGCCGCAATCATGCGAGAACACCACTTCGCGGATCTCGACGGCGCCGGTCTCCACATCGACTTCGACCTCGGCGACCGCTGTCCCGTTGGCGTAGGCCATGGCATCGATCACCACCGACTCGTCGGCCGACAGGCCGGGTCCGCGCTTGCCAGGAATGGCGAAACCCGCCTGTCCCGCAACCGCCCGCGCGATGGCGCCCAGCGTCAGGATCCGGTCCGTGCCGACGACGCGGACGTCCCGGCCTTCGATTTCCAGGTCGACCACCTCGGCCTCCAGCAGCTCCCCGGCGACCGCGAGCACCTTGTCGCGCACCCGCATGGCAGCGACGTGGGCCGAGCTTCCCGCCAACACGGCTTGCCGGCTGT
Organism: uncultured Acetobacteraceae bacterium; assembly: GCA_964247805.1. Lineage (GTDB taxonomy): Bacteria > Pseudomonadota > Alphaproteobacteria > Acetobacterales > Acetobacteraceae > LMUY01. The sequence goes on from CAXTWC010000052.1 coordinate 11,422, forward strand.
TGGAGCCGCCGATCCCCATGGGTGACGCGGCGGTGTCACCGGTCACCACCACGACATTATCCATGTCGCCGCCCAACTGCTCGGCCACCAATTGGGTGAGCATGGTGCGCGTGCTCTGTCCCATGGCAGCAGCGCCGGTCGCGACCATGATGCGGCCGGACGGCTCGATCCGCACCGACACGTGCTCGAACGGTCCTCGCCCGGTGCCCTCTACATAGTTTGCCACACCGATGCCGAGATAACGCCCCTGCGCGCGCGCGGCGCGTTGCCGTTCGGGAAAGCCGGTCCAATCCGCCGCATCCAGCGCCATCTGCTGGCAGCGCGGATAGTCGCCGCTATCCAGAATGACCTGCATTCCGCCGCGGGTCCGCAGCGGCGTCGCGTAGGGCATCGCGTCGCCGGGCACTAGATTGCGGCGGCGGATCTCGGCGCGGTCGATGCCCAGCGTGCGGGCTGCACGGTCCAGCAGACGCTCCATCGCGAACACGCCCTGCGGCTGCCCGGCGCCGCG
>CAXTWC010000052.1:12032-29246 GCA_964247805.1 uncultured Acetobacteraceae bacterium
CCAAATCCACCGCCCACGTCGGGGATCACGACCCGCAGCTGCTCCTCGCCGAGACCCAGCAGGTCGCACAGCATGCGCTTGGCGGCGTGGGGAGTCTGGGTGGAGCTATAGACCGTGAGCCGGTCCTCCAGCTCGTCCGGGATGGCCACCAGGCCGCGACATTCGATGGAATGACTGCCGCCGCGATGGATGGCGAGTTGCTCGGCGAAGACATGCGCCGCCCCGGCGAAGGCCGTGTCGACTGCGCCATACTCCAGCGTCAGCTCGGCCGCCAGGTTGGAGGCGGCGCCGCGATGGGCGGTCGGCGATCCGGGCGCCAAGGCTGCAACGCAATCGGCCACGGCCGGCAACGGCTCGTAATCGACCAGCACCAGCGCCGCTGCGTCCTCCGCCACGTAGCGGCTGTCGGCCAACACCATGGCCACCGCCTCACCGACATGGACCACCTCCGTATCGGCCAGCACGGGGCGATGCAGCTCGAGCCGATAGGACGGGCTGGGCATTGCCACGACCAAGCGGGTGTCGGTGAGGTGCGGCCGCAAATCGTCCAGGGTCCACACGGCATGCACGCCGGGTAGGGCGCGTGCAGCGGCGACGTCGATCCCGGTAATGGCGGCATGGGCATGCGACGCTCGGACGAACGCAACGTGCAGTGCACCGGCGGGGGCGATGTCGTCGACGAAGCGGCCGTGGCCGCGGATCAGCGTCGCGTCCTCCACCCGTTTCACGTCGCGGCCGACCAAGCGCGTCGGAGGTGGCAGGGCGTTCACGCCGCCTCGCCCCGCATCGTCCGCGCGGCTTGCAGCGTTGCGGCGACGATGCTGTCGTACCCGGTACAGCGGCACAGATTGCCGGAGATGGCGACGCGGACCTGCTCGGCGGTCGGGTCAGGACAGTCCGCAAGGAACTCCACCAAAGTGGTCAGCATGCCCGGCGTGCAGAAGCCGCATTGCAGGCCGTGATTGTCGCAAAACGCTTGTTGCAGGGCATGCAATGTGTCGCCGGACGCCAGGCCCTCGACGGTGGTCAACGTGCAGCCGTCGGCTTGCACCGCCAGCAGCAGGCATGCCCGGACTGCTCGCCCGTCCAGCAGCACCGTGCAGGCGCCGCACACGCCGTGTTCGCACCCGAGATGTGTGCCGGTCAGCCGTAACGTGCCGCGGAGGAAATCGCCCAAATGCTGCCTCACCGGCGTCTCGGCGTGCCTGGTCTCGCCGTTGACGGTCATGGTGACGCGGCGGGTTTCAGTCATTAGGCTGCACCTACGCGGGACCAAGCGGTTTGGAGGGCGCGGCGTACCAGCACCTCCGCCAGGCGGCGACGGTACCAGGGCGGTGACTGGGGATCTTCCATGGCGTCGATCGACTTGCAGCACGCCGCAGCTTCGCGGAAGGCAGCATCGCCCGCCTCGGCCCCGTTCAACAGCCGCTCCGCCTCCGTCAATCGTAGCGGGGCAGCACCGACGCCGCCGAGCGTGACCGTCGCGCGCCCGATTCGTCCCGCGTGGTCTGGCGCCAGCATCACGGCGGCTGAGACGATGGCGTAGTCGCCGTGCCGCCGCGCGAACTCGACGAAGCCGGACCCGTTCGGGCGTTGCCAGATCGGAATCCGGATTCCGGTCAGCAACTCGTCCGGGTTGAGCGCCGGAGTCAGGAAGCCGGCCGGAAATTCGGCGACCGGCAGTTCGCGTTCGCCGGACGGCCCGGCGATCTCCATGGTTGCGTCCAGCGCTACGCAGACCGCTACCAACTCTGCCGCCGGGTCGAGATTGCAGAGCGAGCCGCCAATGGTGCCCCGGTTGCGCGTCTGGCGATGGCCGATCTGCGTGAGCGCTTCGGCCATGAGCGGACAATGCTCCCGCACTAGGTCGCTATCCTCCAGGGCGCGCTGCCGGGTCATCGCGCCGATGCGCAGTTCGCCGTCCACCAGCGCGATCCCGTCCAGACCGGCGACCCGGTTCAGATCGATCAAGTGGTCGGGTGCGGCAAGGCGCAGGTTCAGCATCGGCATGAGCGATTGGCCGCCGGCAAGTAGGCGGGCGTTGTCCAGGCTGCCCAGCAGGGCGACCGCCTCCTGGATGCTGCGGGGGTCGTGATAGGCGAAATCGGGCGGCTTCACGCGTGGGCCCGCTTCAGTAGCCGGCTCACCGTTGGCGGCAGGATCGGCAGGGCGGTGATGGCGCCGGGTTGCCGTAGAGCGTCGTCCACGGCCGACGCGATCGCCGCGCCGACGGCGTTGGTGCCGCCCTCCCCGGCGCCTTTGACGCCTAGCGGGTTCAGTGGGCTGGGTGCGTCCTCGGCGATCAGCACGTCCACGACGGGCATCTCGGCGGCCGTCGGCATCAGGTAATCCGCCAGTGTGGTGGAGAGCGGTTGGCCCTGGGCGTCGTAACGGAATTCCTCGAGCAACGCGCCGCCGAGGCCTTGCGCGAAACCACCGACGATCTGCCCCTCCACCAGCATCGGGTTGATAGCGCGGCCGATGTCGTTGGCGACGAGATAACGCTCGACCCGCACCGCCCCCGTATCCCGATCGATCCGCACCAGCGCGCAGTGCACGCCGTACGGGTAGGTCATGTGGTCGCTCCAGAACCACCGCTCCGCCGTCAGACCCGGCGTGCGTCCGCGCATCAGCGGGGAGTTGGGCCCCATCTTCGCCGCGACCTCGCCGAGCGACATGCTGGGGCCGGGTGCGCCATCGGCTCGCATCACCACGCCGTCGCGGATGGTCAGCATCTCCGCCGGCGTCTGCAACAGACTGGCGGCGGTTTCCAGCGCCAGCGCCCGCACCGCGCCGGCGGCCTGCCAGGTCGCCGAGCCCGACATGACCGTCACGCGGGAGGCATGCGCCCCGTTGCCGAACTCGATGCGGTCGGTGCGGCCGCGCACCACGCGGATGCGCTGGTAGTCTACCCCCAGTCCATTCGCGCAGATCTGCGCCAGCGCCGTCTCCACACCCTGCCCGACCGAGGAGGCGCCACTGACCAGCTCCACCGTGCCATCGGGCGAGACCGAGATGCGCACCCCATCGGATGGACCAAGGCCGCTCTTTTCCACGAAGAAGGCCAAGCCTACGCCGACACACTCCCCCGCATCGCGACGTTCGGTCAACTCGGTTTGCAATGCGTCCCAGCGGAAGCGCTCGAGTGCCTTGTCGAGCAGGCCGGGATAGTCGCCGGAATCCAGCACGATGTCGGTGCCCAGCGTGTCGAGCGGGCGGGCATGCGGCATCTCGGCCGATGTGAGCAGGTTGCGCCGCCGCACCTCCACGCGGTCGAGCCCGAGCCGGTCGGCGATGGCGTCCATCAGGCGTTCGCGCACGAAACTTGTCTCGTAGCGGCCGGGCGCTCGGTAGGTGGCGGCCGGCGTCTTGTTGGTCAGCCGGAAATGGCCGGCGACGCGATACGCCGGCAGGCGGTACGGCCCCGGCAGCATCCCGGCCGCCAAATCCGCCACGCGTGCCCCGTGGGTGCGGACGTAAGCGCCCTGGTCGTGGAAAAACACATCGTCGATCGCCAGTAAGCGGCCCTCGCCGTCGACGGCGGCGCGCACGCAGTGGTGCTGCTGCCGCGAGTGGTTGGTCGCCATCAGGTGCTCGCGGCGGTCCTCGATCCACTTGATCGGCCGGCCCAACCGCAGCGCTGCGGCGCAGACCAGCAGGTCCTCCGGATACAACTCGCCACGCACGCCGAAGCCACCGCCGACATGCCCCTCGAACAGGTGCACGCCGCCGGGCGGGCGGCCCAGCAGGCGCGCGATCTCGTCTCGGTTCCAATGCTGCTTCTTGGCGGTGCCGTGCAACTCCAGCACGTCCTGCGCCGCGTCGTAGCGGGCGATCGCACCACGGGTTTCCAGCGGCACGCCGGAATGCCGGCCGACCGACAGCTCCAGTGCCACGACCGCAAAAGCATCGCGAAACGCCGCATCGACGTCGCCATAGGCCTTCCGAACGATGGCTGGTTCGCAGAGCACACCGGGGGCGAACTCGCCCAATTCTCCGGTTGCATCGAGGGTGACGGGCAGCGGTTCGATGTCCGCCACCACCATCTCGGCGGCATCCTCCGCGCGGTAGGCATCGTCGGCAAACACCACCGCCACCGGCTCGCCGACATAACGCACACGCTCGCGCGCCAGGACAGGCTGGCAGTAAGGCTCCAGCCCGCGCAGCTTGGTGGCGCGGAAGGGAATGAGCGGAATGTCGGCGACGTCGTCCGCGGTCCAGACCGCGATCACGCCGGGCATGGCTTGGGCCGCCGTGGTATCCACGCCCTTGAGCAGGCCGTGCGCGATGTCCGACCGAACGACGCGCATGTGGAGCTGGCGGGGGAAGTCGATGTCGGCTGCGAATTTTCCGAGTCCGCGCACCAGCGGCCGGTCTTCGATCCGGGTCACTCGCTGGCCGATCACGCCGTCTGTGACCGTGGCCTGCTCCCAAGCGTCGTTGCGCGGGAAGACACCGTCCATCATGGGGCGCCCGCCTGCATCGCCACTGCCGCCGCGCGCACGGCTTTGATGATGTTCGCGTAACCGGTGCAGCGGCACAGGTTGGAGGACAGCACCTCCACCAACTCCTCGTCGCTGATCGCCGGGTCACGTTCCAGGATGGCGGTCCCCAGCATCAGGAAGCCTGGCGTACAGTAGCCACATTGTAGGGCGTGATGATCGATGAAAGCTTGTTGCAGCGGGTGCAGCACATCCCCCTGTGCCAACCCCTCGACCGTACGCAACCGGCGGCCATTTGCCTGCACCGCGAACATCAGGCATGCGCGCACCGGTTGGTCATCCAGCAGGATGGTGCAGGCGCCGCATACCCCGTGTTCGCATCCCAGATGAGTGCCGGTGAGGCCGCAATCCTGCCGGATCACATCGGCCAGGGTGCGTCGCGCCTCGATACGGATGGCGTGACGCGCATCATTCACGATCAGCGTGATGTCGTGCATGTCGGGCTCCATCACGCCCTCGATCCTGCGGCCGCTGCCAACGCGCGACGGATCGCTGCCTCGGCCAGATCGAGCCGGTATGGGTCGTCGTCCATGGGGCGCAGGTCGGGGCGCGCGGCGGCAGCGGCGGCCTGGAACAATGCGGGCGATGGGCGCTGGCCTTCGAGCACGGCTTCCACCGCAGCGAGCCGGCGGGGCCGGTCCTCGATCGCGCCCAGCCCGACACGCGCCTTGGCACACACTCCGTCACGCAGCTCGAACACCGCGAGCGCCATGGCCTGCGCGTAATCCCCCGCGCGGCGACTGTATTCGAAGAACCCGGCGCGGCACTCGCTCGGCAGCAGAGGCAGGCGCACTTCGGTCAGCATCTCCTCCGGGGCGAGCGCGGTGGTCATGATGCCCCTCACGAAGTCCGCCGCCGCGAGACGCCGCTCGCCGCCCTGCCGCGACACCACCATGTCCGCGCCGAGCGTCGCCGCTAGAAGGCACCACTCGGAGGACGGATCCGCATTGGCCAGACTGCCGCAGAACGTTCCGCGCTGCCGGATGGGAAGATGGGCAATGTGCCGCTGCACATCCGCCAGCAACCGGCCCAGCACGCCCGGCGCAGCGCTCGCTCCCAGGTCGGCGTGGCGCACACAGGGACCGATGCGAAGCTGTCCGTCCACGACGGCAAGCCGGTCGAAGCCGGCCACGTTGTTGATGTCCACCAGATGCGCTGGCCGAGCCAATCGCAACGCCATGACAGGCATTAGGCTTTGGCCGCCAGCAAGCACCCGCCCATCTTCTGGTGCAAACTCGGCAAGGGCAGCGAGAGCCTCGCCGACGCTTTTCGGGGCGTGGTAGCAGAAGGGAGCCGGCTTCACGGCGGTGGTTCGAACAGTCGGATCGTTGCCATTCGTCTCACCTCCGGTGCCCGGCGTAATGTCAGGACATTAGGCTATGTCGTCAAGGTCTGTCTTGTCATCTGCGGTCTCGTCGGTGCCGGACGGTTGCAGGTTCGCTTGGATCGGCGAGTCGAGGGTGAACTGGAAACGTTCGCCGTGGAACCACACCGTTCCGTGCAACACGGGGCGTCCTGCCGCGGAGAAGTAGGTGTGCTCCGTGTGCAGGAGCGGAAACTTCGGCGACATTCCGAGCAGCCGGGCCGTGCGCGCCTCGGCTGGGATGCAGCGGACGGTGTTGGTGATGCGCGCCGGCGATTGCCCTAGTGCGACGGTGAGCAGGGAGATGATCGCCATCCGATCCAACATGTCCGCCGTCACGTGCTGCGCCACCTCGAGCGGAAGATACCGCCGCTCGTAGGCAAAAACTTCGTCGTCCAGGAAGCGCAGGCGTTCCAGATGCTCGACCTGCGCGCCGGGCTGGAGCCCCAGGCGCTGGGCCACGAGTTCCGACGCGGGGACCGTGGCCCGGCTCAGCACCTGGAAGCGTATGGTGCGCCGGGCCGCGCGCATCTCGTCCTCGAAGGCCAGGCTCACGTCGTGATTGAGTCGTTTCGGCGCGACGAAGGTGCCACGGCCGCGGCCGCGCGCGACCAGGCCCATCGATACGAGATGCGCCATGGCCTGCCGGACCGTCGGACGGCTGACGTCGAAATGTTCGCGGCATTGCAACTCGGTCGGCAAGGCGTGCCCGACCAACGCCGAATGCCGCGCCTGAATGGGCGTCGCAAGCCGCTCGGCGAGCTGCATGTAAAGCGGCATCGCGCTGCTGGGGTCGAGCGGTTGCAGCTGCCTGATGTCGAAAGCGCTCGCGGCGGAGCGACCTGGCAGAGCCGCGCGGCCAAATTCCTCCGCTGGACTGGGCAGGATTTGCATTGTCTCGGCTCGCTCCTGGCGGGTGAGTTGATCTATCGTGGCCCGCTGGATCGCAGACGCTTCGCAGCTTGACATCGGCGGCCCGCCACCGGTTATGTCAGGACATTAGCCTATTCGAGTGCCATCCGCGTGTGGCAGATGGGTTGGATGATGGCGAGGCCGGTTCGATGAGCAATACCCTTCTGACGACCCTGAGTCGGGCAAGGCTTCGGCAGTCATACGAATCCGGGTTCTGGCGCGACGATACTATCTACAAGCTTACCGCCGATCGCGCCGGGCGCAATCCTGACGGTGCCGCCCTGCGCGACGCGCATAGGCGTATCACAAGTGGCGAGCTGATCGCGGCGGCCGACCGGCTGGCCGCGATGCTGCGCGAGGCGGGGCTGCGCCGGGGGCAGCGCGTGGCCGTCTGGCTGCCGAGCCGGCTGGAAACCGCCGTCGTGCTGCTCGCCTGCTCGCGTGACGGCCTCGTCTGCTGCCCATCGCTGCACCGCGACCACACGGTCGCGGAGGTGGCGGACCTGCTGACGCGGATGCGGGCTGCGGCGCTGATCACCCAGCCGGGATATGGCGCCGACGCCGACCGGCACGATCTGGCGGGCTTGATCGCCGATAGTCAGACGTTGCGCCGGGTGATCAACCTGCCGAAGCCCGATGCCGGCCCGCTCTGGCCCGCTATGGACGACGCCACGAGCCAGACGACGGGGGCGGATACCGATCCCGACAGCGTGGTGTATCTCGCGTTCACCTCCGGTACGACCGGGCAGCCGAAGGGCGTGATGCACAGCGACAACACGCTGCTGGCCAATGCCCGCGCGGTTGCAGCCGACTGGCGTCTGGGCGAGAGCGACGTGATCACGACGCTCAGCCCGCTCAGCCACAATCTTGGCTTCGGGTCGCTGGTGCTGGCGTTGCTGACGGGGGCGGAGTTGGTGGTCAACGACCTGCCCCGCGGCGCCTCGCTGCTGGACCGGTTGATGGAAACCGGGACCACGTATTTGGTCGGAGTGCCCACTCACGCCATCGACCTGCTGGACGAATTGCGTCGCCGTGGCGTGCAGCATCTCGGCGTGCGCGGGTTCCGCATCTCGGGCGCGGCGGTCCCCACATCCGTCGTTACGGCGCTGATCGCCCACGGCGTGACCCCGCAGAGCGGCTACGGCATGACGGAAGCGTCGTCCCACCACTACACTTTGCCGGACGATCCGCCGGTGCGCATGGTCGAGACGTCCGGGCGCGTCTGCCCCGGCTACGAGATCCAGGTGTTCTCGCGCGAGGACCCGGAACAGGCGCTGCCGCCGGGCGAGGTCGGCCAGATCGGCGGCCGCGGAGCCTCGCTGATGCTTGGCTACTACGACGCCCAGGACGCTACCGAGGACAGCTTCAACAGCCAGGGCTGGTTCATGACCGGCGACCTCGGCTGGGTGGACGAGCAGGGCTATATCCGCATCACTGGCCGCAAGAAGGACGTGATCATCCGCGGCGGGCACAACATCTTCCCTGCCAAGATCGAGGGCTTGGCCATGCAGCATCCCGCCGTGCTGCGCGCCGCGGCGCTGCCGGTGGCGGACGCCCGGCTCGGCGAGAGGGTTTGCCTCGCCGTGATGCTGCGCCCAGGGCAATCCGTGCAGGCGGAGGCGTTGCTGCTCCATCTGGACGCGGTCGGGCTATCGAAATACGACCAGCCCGAATATTTCATTCAAGTCGCCGACATGCCTTTGACGGCCAGTGGCAAGATCCTGAAACGCGCCGTCGCCGCACAGCTCGAGGCAGGTGAGATCGTTCCCGTCCCGGTGCGTCTGCCCAGCCTTGCCTGACGGCCTGCCGGTCGCCGCGGGTCATCATATTTCTGAAGTTCGGGCAAGGAGATCTCCGCCTTGAAAGCCATCGTGGTGCACGAATTCGGCGGCCCCGAGGTGCTCGGTCTGGAGGATTGGCCGGACCCAATACCAGGCCCGGGCCAAGTCGTCATCCGCGTCGAGGCCGTCGCCGTGAACTTCGTTGATACCGTGGTCGTGGCCGGCCGTTACCAGTTCCTGCCACAGCTTCCGTTCGTTCCGGGCAAGGGTCCGGTCGGAACCGTGGCTGCGATCGGTGCGGGCGTCACCGGCTTCGCAGTGGGTGACCGTGTACTGGCGATGGCCGAACAGGGCGGTTACGCCGAGATGACTTTGGCGTCCGCGGACCAATGCTACAGTCTTCCACCCACTATGCCGTTTACCGCCGCCGCTGCGATGTCGCTGTCGTTCGACACGGCCTGGTTCGGTTTGCACGAACGAGGCCGCCTCGCACCAGGCGAGACAGTGTTGGTCCTCGGCGCCACCGGTGCGGTCGGGTTCGCCGCCCTGCAACTGGCCAAAGCGGCGGGTGCGCGAGTACTCGCCGGCGTGTCGTCCATGGCAAAGGCGGAGTTGGCACGTGAACACGGAGCCGACGCAGTCATCGACCTCGGCGCGGAGGATCTGCGAGACAATTTGCGTGACCAAGTCAGGGCTGTGACAGGCGGCAAAGGTGCCGATGTCGTGCTGGATATGCTCGGCGGCGACATCTTCGATGCGGCCTTGCGCGCGCTGGCGTGGCGCGGACGCCTGGTGGTCATCGGCTTTGCCGCCGGGCGCATCCCGTCGGTGAAGGCCAACTACCTGCTGGTCAAGAACATCGAGGTTAGCGGGCTGCAGATCAGCGACTACCGCAAGCGGCAGCCCGACATGCTTCGGCGTTGTTTCCAAGACGTCTTCGCGTTGTTCGAAGCCGGCAAGATCAAGGCCCCGGCGATCCACTGCCTTCCGCTGGCACGCGCGACGGAGGCGATGAACGCGCTGGTCACGCGATCATCGCCGGCGCGGATACTCCTGCGCCCGTCCTGACTCGTTGCCCAGCTTGCGAAAGCTGGCGAGACCGAGCGGCCAAAGCAGGAGGCAATCAGCTTCCCGGCGGTTGCATCTGGGCGCCGGCTGGGAGCCTGGCGTCGCGGATTTGCTTAGGCGTTACCTTGCCGGTGCGCCCGCTGAATTGCGCGATCGTGTAGTTTGCGACTGCGGCGAGTTCGGGGTCGGTGTAGGCCCGGTCGAAGGCATGCATGAACACGAGCCCGTCCGATGTCTGCAGTTCGGTGCCGTGGGTCAAAACCTGGGCGATGTTGCCACCACCCGAGTCACCGGTGCTGTGGCTGCCAGCCAGGGCGGCCCAGGGGGATTGGCGCCCCTTGCCGTTCGGCAGATGGCAGCCGGCACAAGCCTCCAGGAACACCTGCTGACCGCGCGGATCGTACGCGACCGGCGTGACAGTCGCCCCCGTGACCGGCGGTCCATCGTCGCGCGCGGGAACGTCGCGGAGGTAGGCCACCATGGCGTGGATATCATCCTTGGTCAGAAAGCGCAGGCTGTTGGACACGGCTTCGGCCATCGGTCCGGAGGCCGGGCCGTGCCCCTCGGTCGTTCCGGTCGAGAGGTATTGCTCGAGCTGCGCGTCCGACCAGCCACCGAGCCCATGCTCGCGGTCCGAGGTCAGGTTGTAGGCGAGCCAGCCCACCTGCACGGTGCCCGCATACGCGCGGCCGCTGAGCCCCTGCATGACGTTGCGCGGCGTGTGGCACTGCGCGCAATGGCCGAGCCCCTCCACCAAATAGGCGCCGCGGTTCCATTCGGCGCTCTTGGCAGTATTGGCTTCGAGGCGTCGGCCGGGGTTGTTGAACAGGTTCCAGAAGACCATCAGCCAGCGCTGGTTGAACGGGAAGCTGAGCTGGTTTTCGACCGGGTCGGCATGCACGGCCGGCAGGGTGAACAGATACGCCTTGATCGCCAGCGCGTCCTCGTCGGTGACGCGGGTGTACGAGTTGTAGGGCATCACCGGATACAGATGCTTGCCGTTATGGCCGACGCCGTCATGCATCATGCTGATCCATTCGGCGTCGGTGTATTGGCCGATGCCGGTATCCTTGTCCGGCGTCAGATTGGGCGAATAGACCTTGCCGAACGGCAGCGTGAACTCGCGCCCCCCCGTCCAGGCCGCTCGTCCCGGGGCCGAGTGGCACGCGACGCAATCGGCAGCACGGGTCAGATACTCGCCCCGAACTACCTGGTCGGTCGCGGCCTGGGCTTGCCCGGCGGTCAGCGCGGCCAGTAGACCGGACGCGGTCAGCAAGCGGCGTAGATCGCTCATGATCACGACGCCACCAACTGGCCGGTGCCGAACGGTATTCGCCGCAAGCGCCGCCCTGTCGCGCTGAAGATGGCGTTGGCCAGCACGGGAGACGCGATGGCGGTGCCAGTCTCGCCGATGCCGCCGATCGGCGCGCTGGGATTGTGCACGATGTGCACGGCGATGTCCGGCGCTTCGTTGATGCGCATCATGCGGTAGTCGTGGAAGTTGCTCTGGTCGACCCGGCCACTGGTGACGGTGATCTCGCTATACATCGCCATGGTGAGCCCGAAGATCAGGCCGCCTTGCACCTGCGCTTCGACCGTGTCCGGGTTGACCACGGGGCCGCAATCCAGGGCGACGACCGCCTTGTGCAGATGGATCTCACCGTCTTTGGACACGCTCGCCTCCAGCACGCTCGCCATATAGGTGTTGAACGCGAACTGCAGTGCGACGCCCCGCCCAACGCCCGGCGTCAGCGGCGAGCCCCAGCCGGCTTTGTCAGCCGCCAGGTTCAGCACGGCCAGCGCGCGCGGGTTCTTGCCGAGCAGGGAGCGACGGAACTCCACCGGATCCTTGCCCGCCGCGGACGCCAATTCGTCGATGAAGCTTTCCACCACGAAGACGTTGTGCGTGGGGCCCACGCCGCGCCACCAGGCCGTGGTCAGGGCCGGTGGTTCCGCGCGGACGTATTCGACCTGCTGCACCGGCAGATCGTACGGTGTTTCGACCGAGCCCTCGACCGCGTCGGGGTCGAGCTTGCCGCCCATCTTCATACCCGGCGGCGCCCAGCGCGCCATCACCGAGGACCCGGTGACACGGTGCGACCAGCCGGTGATGCCGCCCTGCGCATTCAACCCGGCGGAAATCCGGTCGTAATAGTACGGCCGGTAGAACTCGTGCTGCATGTCCTCTTCCCGGGTCCAGATCAGCTTGACCGGGTAGTCGAGATGCTTGGCGATGCGCGCGGCCTGGACGATGCTGTCGATGTCCAGCCGCCGGCCGAACGCTCCGCCCATGTACTGGTTGTGCACCACGATTGTTTGCGGCTGCAGCCCCGTGATGTTGGCGACGGCGGCCTGAGCGCGCGCCGGCACCTGGGTTCCCACCCACAGATCCGCGCCGTCGGGGCGGACATGCAGCGTGGTGTTCATCGGCTCCATCGGCGCGTGCGCCAGGAACGGGAGCTGGTAGATCACGTCCAGCTTCTTGGCGCTTCCGGCGATGGCGGCGGCGGGGTTGCCCTCCTGCTTGGCGATCACGCCGGTGGTCTGCGAGGCCGCATCCAGCGCCTTGATCATGGTTTCGGTGGACTGGGTGACGTTCGGGCCGTCATCCCAAACGATGTTGGCGGCCTGCAGGCCCTGCTTGGCGGCCCACATGTGGTCGCCGATCACCGCCACCACGTCGTCCAGCCGCACCACGTCGCGCACGCCTGGCACCTTGCGGGCGGCGGCTTCGTCCATGCTCACGACCTTGCCGCCCTTCACCGGGCTGGCGGCCACGGTGCCGATGCGCATGCCCGGCACCTTCACGTCCATGCCGAACACGGCGGTGCCGTTGACCTTGGACGGCGTATCCAGCCGGCGGGGCGAGGTGCCGATCAGCTTGAACTGCGCCGGGTCCTTCAGGGCGACCTTGGCCGGAACAGGCTGCTTCGCCGCGTCCCCCGCCAGGTCGCCGTAGCCTACGCTGCGACCGCTGGCGGTGTGGCTGACAGTGGCGCGCGCGGCCGTGCACTCGGACGGATCGACGCCCCAGCGCGAGGCCGCGGCCCCGATCAGCATCGTGCGCGCGACGGCGCCGGCCTCGCGCATCGACACCCATCCGGCCCGGATGGAGGCCGAACCGCCCGTCGCCTGGTCGCCCAGCAGCGGGTTCTTGTACAGGGTGAGATCGGGGGGTGCGGCCTGCACCGCGACCTGGTCCAGCCCCACTTCCAGCTCCTCGGCGATCAGCATCGCGATGGAGGTGAAGATGCCCTGGCCGACTTCGGTGTCGCGCATGATCAGCGTCACCGCGCCTGTCTTGTCGACGCGGACGAAGGCGTTCGGCGCGAACACCGGGTCGGCCGGGGTGTCCGGCGAGGCGGCGCGGACGATCTCGGGCATGTAGACGTCCAGCAGCAGCCCGCCACCGATGGCAAGCCCGGCGCGTAGCACGAAGCGGCGTGACGTCATGATCTTGGTCGTTGGCATGGCTCAGGCCCCCGCGGCGGCGTGGATCGCCTGGCGGATGCGCACATAGGTGCCGCAGCGGCAGATGTTGCCCGCCATCGCGGCATCGATCTGCTCGTTGGTCGGCTTCGGGGTTTGCTCCAGGAGGGCGGTGGCGCTCATGATCTGGCCCGACTGGCAGTAGCCGCATTGGACCACCTCCTTGTCGAGCCAGGCCTTCTGCACGCTCGCGCCTACCGGGTTGGCACCGATGGCCTCGATGGTGATCACCTTGCCCTCGCCAAGCGTGCCGACCGCCAGCAGGCAGGACCGCACCGCTTCGCCATCCACATGCACGGTGCAAGCGCCGCACTGGCCGATGCCGCAGCCGAACTTCGTCCCAGTCATGCCCAGCACGTCGCGTATAACCCAGAGCAGCGGCATGTCGTCGGGAACATCAACCTGATGCGTCTCGTTATTGATATTCAGGCTCTTCATCGCTTGATCCTCTCGCCGACCCAACCTGCAGGCATCAGGATGACAGCATACGCCGGATCGGTCACCAGATATGCCCGCTCCCCCTCACCGAACCCGGAGTAAGGGAGATGGTGGCTGCGGTGCATACCCGGATGCGCTCGGCCGGATCTCAGTGAGAGGGCTTGGCAAGACCGATCTTGACGATGATGTCGGGCGACACTGGCATGCTCCTGCCAGACGAGAAGGTCGGAAATTTTTCGAGCTGCTTCGGTGTATAAGCGACGACCTCCATAACTTGCCCGACGAGGACCATAGCATCGATCGGCACAGAAATCGGCCGAGTGCCGAAGCCCAGAAAGCCTCCATAACGGATCACAGCGGCCAGATTACCGTCGCTGTCGCGGACGATTTGTTGCACGGTCCCGAGAAAGTTCTGGGCTTCGACCGGCTCGATAACCGCCCGGTTTAGCAGATCGCCGACCCGAACAGGCTGCGGAAAGCGCATTGCTGCGGACCCGGCCAAGCTCATCCCAGGCGGCGGTGGCATCCCGCCAGGAGTGGCGCTCTGGGCACGCGCTGCCGTCCCTATTAGGGCAAAGACCAACAGTGCGAGAGCCATGCGGATCACCATTCCACCGCCATTTGCGGCGTCTCGGTGCTGTACCCTCGCTGGGGGAAGCATACGGCGCGCTGCCCCCGGCCGTCTCATATGCCCGCAAACCAGGGGAAGCCAAGCGCCTCCCAGTATCCACCGGTATAGGTGTTGGTCACTTCGATTCCGGTGATCCACTTGGGGTTCTTGTAGCCAAGTTTCGTCGACATGCGGAGGCGCAAGGGATAGCCAAACGGATCGGCGAGGGTTTCATCGGCATAGCGGGTGGCGAGCAATGTTTGCGGGTGCAAAGCCGTCGCCATGTCGATGCTGCTTGGATAATCATCGGCTGTCTTGAAGGCAACGTATTTGGCACGGAGGTCCGCCCCGACACGCTCGAGAAAGCTGCGAAGCGGAACACCCGACCATTGGCCGATGTAGTCCCATCCCTCCACGCAGACATGCTTGATGATCATCGTGCGCTTTGGCAGTGCATCGATCGCTTCCACCGTCCAAGGTCGCCGGTCTGCAATCATCCCGGACAGTTCGAGACGCCAGTTCGCGCCGTCGACCGGTTTGACGTCCATGACGTCGTAATAGGCGTTGAACTTCGGGGGCCTGAGAACCATTGATGCAGGATAAGTCGGCGCGAGATGGGTCGGGTCGAACAGCAACTCCTGCACCCCATCGTTCAACCGCGAGATAGCCAACAGCGCCGCCTCGACAGCTTTGGGCCGCGTGACGTCGCACCCCGTCAACATGGTCAGGGCCCCCAGGGAGAGGCCGCTGCGGATCAATCCCCGGCGCTCGAGACGCCGCAGTAGCGGCCGATGGTTGTCCAGAATGGACGCATCCGGGAGTTCGGTGGGGCGGAAGGGGGACCTCATGGCTGCGGAACAGGCTGCGGGCGTTCGGACGGTCCGACCCTGGGACCGCCGGTCAGCATGGCCCACAACGTCTTGGGTACCAGCACGGACAGGAGCACGTGTACGATTAGGAAGCCGACAATTATCAGCATGCCGGCGAAATGAATGATGCGCGCCCCCTGGAAGCCGCCCAGCAACGATACCGCCGCCGAGAATTGGACCGGCTTCCAAACCAGCAGACCAGTGACGACCTGAGATATGCCGGCGAGGATAACCACGATGTATAGCACCTTCTGCACCGCGTTGTAGACGGTGAGGTCACCGTGCTCGATCTTGAGGTGCAGCGTGTCACGCACGGTTTTGAGGAGGTCACCCAAGCGGATCGGCAGCAAACGCTCTCGGAGTCGTCCCGTGGCGATGCCGTAGATCAGATAGCAGAGACCGTTGATCGTCAGCAGCCACATGCCGGCGAAGTGCCAGTTCAGGCTCCATGCAGCCCAGTCACCCAACCGGACAAGCTTGTTGAAATGCAGACCGTCGATGATCACGTCGTCGTCGTAGATCCCCCAACCCGAGGTGATCATGACGAGCATCGCAACTGCATTGGTCCAGTGCATGACCCGCACCGACCATGGATGCAGGCGCCTACCGCGGCGTCGATTGGACCCTTCCATGGCGACGTCACTCAACGTCATGCCCTCTGGCTGGCAACGTCGAAGCTTTGCTGTCGGTTGGATAACCGTACCCTGATGACGGCCCGGGCGATTGAGGAGCACCTGTTCATCGGTTTAACATAGGCCGATTTTTGCGTTACAAGTTGTCTTCCGAACCATCCAGGGCGGAATCTGCGCCGGAAAAGCGAAAATGCGACTTTCGCGTCCCGATCGAAGCGAACCGCCCCAACGGCGACTAGCCCCGTGAACCGCGAGCCAAAGCTCAGCACGCCCGTCCAATGGTATGGCGGCATGCCCCAACCTGCTTCTGCGGGCGAGTTGACTGGTCACCTTGAAGCATCGCTTCGGTATTTCGACAGCATACCCGCTGCTATCGACCAACCTGCATTGAGCCAGAACGTCGTTGCCATCCACCTCAAAGGGCCGAAACGCGTCCACCGCTGGCAGAGCGGACGGGCCGAGGTTTGGGACGTTGCCGAAAACAGCCTCACGCTGATGCCGGCGTTTCGGGCTAATCGATGGCTGACGGAAGGACCGATCGCCTTTGCGCACTTGGCCCTAAGCCCGGGCACGTTGGCGCGTTTGGCCGACGAGGAGTTCGCTAGCAGCCCTCCGGATCTGGTCCTGCAAGATCACGTGGGGGTCGTGGACCCGCTGACGACGCAACTCATGCTCGGACTATTGCGCGAGTTTGCGGCGCCGGCTCCGAACAGCCTCTACCGCGACAGTCTTGTGACTGCACTGGCGATCACGATCCTACGTCGATACTCGACGTTCGGAACCTCGAGTGCGAAACGGCCTTCAAGCGGCGGATTGGCCGGCTGGCAGCTTCGTCGCGTCGTGGATTACATGACGGAGAATATGGCCCAAGACATTCGTCTCGCCCAAATCGTGACCCTCACCGGCTTAAGTCGCGCCCAATTTTTCCGTGCCTTTCGGCAGTCCACCGGTGCCAGCCCAGCGCGATACCTACTATCCTTGCGGATGCAACATGCGCGCAACTTGCTGTCCGACCCGGGTCGGACTGTCGAAAGCGTCGCCGGGGCTGTTGGTTACCGCCAGAGTAGTCACTTCGCCGACGCCTTCAACCGGTCGTTCGGCATCACGCCGCTCGCGTGGCGACGCGCTGCAGCAGTCTTGGACGGCGACAACCCCAGCCTGGTCGTGGAGTCGTAGACGCTGGCTCACGAGCCCCGACGAGGCACGCGCCTGATTGCGGCCTCGTGGAGAGGTGTCGAATGGACTGTGTGTACCCGTCATTGAACCGGTAACCGAACGCCGAGCCGACGATCATAAATAACTGAAACGATTAAAGTAAATGGGACTGAGTGGTAATCGTTTCTTAAGGTGTTCCAAGTAATCGGAGCCACATTGAATGGGTGGGCACTAGACCACTCTTTTCGCGATCGGAGTGGCGCGTGATACTGGATAATCTCAAACTCAAGACAAAGTCGATGCTGCCGCTCGTGCTGATGGCGGCGCTATTTGCCGGTGTGATCGCAATGTCCGCCGGCACGATGAGCAAAGTATCATCCAGCTACGCCAGGCTG
>CAXTWC010000053.1:0-28650 GCA_964247805.1 uncultured Acetobacteraceae bacterium
CGCCGGGCCAATGCCGTGGTGGGTTGGCTCGCTGCCTGCCCGTCGTTACTGAACTGGCATTTTTATACCGCCTTCCACCTCGCCCATCACCGCCACACCCAGGACCCGGCGCATGACCCGGAGCTGATCGTGCCGCCGCCCTCCACGCTGGACGCCTACATCCTACGCGTGGCGGCGCTGCCGTATTGGCGCACCCGCCTGCTGGTGGTGGCCGATGCCTGGCGTGGGGACCTCAGCCGCTATCCCTACATTCCGGAGCGGGCGGTCCCTCGGGTGATCCGCAGCGTACGCGCGATGACGGTGTTCGTGGCCGTGTCGGCCGGCGGCTCGGCCTGGCTGTTCGGCCCTTGGACACCGGTGCTGTTCTGGCTCGGCCCGCAACTGCTCGGCCAGCCTTTCCTGCGGCTCTATCTGCTCACCGAGCACACGCTGTGCAGCGAGGACGACAACGGCCTGACCAATACCCGCACCACACTGACCAACGGATTGATGCGGCTGGTGATGTGGAACATGAGCTACCATGCCGAGCATCACCTCTATCCCTCCATTCCGTTCCACCGTCTGCCGGACGCCCACCTCGCGATGCGCAGCCGCCTGGGGGTGGTGCAGGCCGGCTACCGACGTTGGCATGCGAGTTACATCCGGACGTTGGGAGCATGACGCTCAACAAAGAGGGTTGGGCACAGGAACGGGGTGAGTTCGCCCTGGGGGACCTGGCCCTGCAATCGGGCGCCATCCTCCCCGCCGCGAAGCTGAGTTGGAAGACGCATGGCACGCTCTCCCCGGCGCGGGACAACGTGGTGCTGTATCCGACCAGCTATGGCGCCCGGCACCCCGATCTCGAATGGCTGATCGGTCCGGATGGCGTGTTGGACCCGACCCGCTGGTTCATCATCATTCCCGACATGTTTGGCAACGGGCTCTCGTCCAGCCCGTCGAACACGCCGGATTGGCCGGGCTTGGTTACGCCGTGGGACAATGTGCAGGCGCAACGCCGGCTGCTGCGCGAGCAGTGGGGGATCGAGCGGCTGCATGCCGTGTATGGCTGGTCGATGGGCGCCGGGCAGGCGTATCACTGGGCGGCCTGTTTCCCAGATGCCGTGCCCCGTGCCGTAGTGAATTGCGGCAGCGCAAGGACGGCGGTGCATAACCGGGTGTTCCTCGCCTCGTTGATGGCCACGCTGGAGGCCTCCCCCGAATACGAGGGCAATGGCCGGTTCCGCGCCCGGCCGATGGCGGCGTTGCGAGCCTTTGGACGGATCTATGCCGGTTGGGCGCTGAGCCAGGATTTCTACCGGGCTGGGCTGCATCTGACCGCCTTGGGGGCCCCCGATCTGCAAACCTTCCTGCGCACGGATTGGGAGGAACGTTTCTCCGTCCGCCCGGCGGCCGATGCCTACGCACAGTTGCAGACCTGGGACGCCGGCGACATCAGCGACAACCCGCTTTACGGCGGCGACTTGTCGGCAGCATTGCGGGCGATCCAGGCGCGGGTGCTGTTGATGCCGGGGGAGACCGATCTATATTTCCGCGTCGCCGACAATGCGGCCGAGATGGAGCATTTGGCCCATGGCGAGTTGCGCCCGATTCCCAGTATCTGGGGCCATCGTGCCGGTAACCCGGTGCAGAACCCAGTGGATACGGCGTTCGTGCGCGATGCGGTCAGAGCGTTGTTAGACGGCTGAGTTATCCGCCTCCCCCGAAGAGAGGGTAATCGAATACGGCGTTCCTCCCCCGTTCTTCACGGGGGAGGGGGACCGTGCGAAGCATGGTGGAGGGGGCGGACACACTCGGACCGTGCCCCCGCACCCTGCTCCGTCGGCTTCGCCGCCACCTCCCCCGTGAAGAATGGGGGAGGAACTTGCAAGCTTTCGCCAAATGCGATCGCCCTGCCCCTGGAGGGAGGGTACTCTCCCCTGGAGAGGGCTTTAGGTTCGGCCCTGCAAACTCGAGCGGCGCGGTGCTCAGGCCGGGTCGGGGCCGTTCACGGTCACGCCTAGGTCCGTCACCAGGCCGTTGGCGATCGAATACACCCAGCCGTGGATGCTCACCGGCTGGCCGCGGGCCCAGGCGTCCTGCACGAACACGTCCGACGCCACGTTCTTCACCTGGCGCTGTACGTTGAGCTCGGTCAGCCGGTCCAGCCGGGCGCGCGGGCCGGGGATGGCGTCCAACTCGTGGCGGTGCTCGGCCTCCACTTCGCGGATCGGATGCAGCCAGTGGTCCACCAGCCCGCGCCGCTGCCCGTCCACCGCCGCCGCGACGCCGCCGCAGCCGTAATGGCCCACCACCAGGATGTGCTTCACCCGCAGCACGTCTACCGCGAACTGCAGCACCGAGAGGTAGTTGGCGTCCTGGGGCGGCGCCAGGTTGGCGACATTGCGGTGCACGAACATCTCGCCAGGGTCCAGCCCCACGATCTCGTTGGCGGGCACCCGGCTGTCGGAGCAGCCGATCCAGAAATACTCCGGCGCCTGCTGCGCCTCCAGCCGCTTGAAGAAGCCGGGATCGGCCGACACCTTGCGGGCGGCCCAGTCGCGATTGTTGCTCTTGAGAATGTCTAGCATCCACGGAGTCTGTAGGGTCGCATGCACCGCGCTGCAACTCCCTGCTACGGTGCGCCGATGACCGACCATCCTCTGCTGCGCGTTTCCCCCCGCCAGGACCGGCGCCTCAAGGCCGGGTATCCCTGGGCCTTCAGCAACGAACTGGCCACCACGCCGGACCACCGGCAATGGGCGCCGGGTGCGCCGGTGCGGCTGGAGGGGGACGACAAGTGGCGCTACGGCACCTGGGCGTTCAACCCGCATAGCCTGATCGCCGGCCGCCTGCTCGACCGCAACCCGGCGGCTACGATCGATGCCGCCTGGGTGCAGGCGCGCATCGAGGCGGCGGCGGCATTGCGGGCGCGGGTGTGCGACAGCCCCTTCCACCGCCTGGTGCACGCCGAGGCGGACCAGTTGCCCGGCCTGGTGGTGGACCGCTTCGGCGACGTGGCCGTGGTGCAGGCCAACACCGCTATCATGGACCGACTGCTGCCCGAGATCACGGCAGCGCTGCTGGCCGCGCTGCCCCTGCGCGCCATCGTCGCCCGCAACGACACCGCCGCCCGTGCGCAGGAGGGGCTGCCGCAGGAGGTGAGGCTGCTGCACGGCGAGCCCGGCGACGTGACGGTGATCGAGGGCGGTGTGCAATTCGGCGTGGACCCGCTGGGTGGGCAGAAGACCGGGTTCTTCTTCGACCAGCGGCCCAACCGCGACCGGGTCGCAGCCTTGGCCGCGGGCGGGCGCATGCTGGACGTATTCTGCCACACCGGTGCCTTCGGCCTGCGCGCCGCCGCCGCCGGTGCGACCTCCGTGACACTGGTCGACTCCAGCGCCCCTGCCCTGGAACGCGCCCTGGCCGCTGCCGGTGCCAACGGCCTGGCGGAGCGGGTCACGGCCGAGCGGGGCGACGCGTTCGACGTGATGACCGAACTGGCCGCCGCCGGCGAGCGCTACGAGATCGTGGTGTGCGACCCGCCCGCCTTTGCCAAAACCCGCAAGGATGCCGAGGCCGGGTTGCGCGCCTATAACCGCATGACTCGGCTGGCGGCGCCGCTGGTCGCCCCGGGCGGGTTCCTGTTCGTTGCCTCGTGCAGCCATCATGCGCCGGTCGATGCGTTCACCGCCCAGGTGGCCGCGGCGCTGCATCGGGCGCGGCGCGATGCCCGGGTGCTGTTTACCGGCGGTGCCGGTCCGGACCATCCGGTGCACCCGAATCTGCCGGAAAGTGCCTATTTGAAAGCGCAATTGCTCCAGCTATCCTAACGACACCAAGATCGTAACGAGGGTGCTTGCATCCGGGGAGAACACGATGTCCGACGCTGAAACGCTCCCGTTCCGCCCATTCGTCGAGGGATCGCAGCCACCGCTGGACTTCCCGTTCTACGGCAGCACGGCCAAGCGCCACCCCGAGCGTCCGCTGACCCGGCTGCCCACGGGGCAGACCGCCACCGAATTGCGGGCACCACGGTTCAGCCCGGAGCGCTATCCCGCAGTGGCGGACCTCACCCTCGGCAAGGGCGCGCTGGGCGAGCGCATCATCGTCGCCGGCCAGGTGCTGGACGAGGACGGCCGCCCGCAGCCCGGCGTGATGATCGAGATCTGGCAGGCCAATGCCTCCGGCCGCTACGACCACCACCGCGACCAGCATGACGCGCCACTCGATCCGAACTTCCATGGGACGGGACGGGTGTTCACGGATGCGGAGGGCAAATACCGTTTCACCACGGTCAAGCCGGGCGCGTATCCGTGGCGCAACCACCACAATGCGTGGCGGCCCAACCACATCCACTACAGCCTGTTTGGCGCCGGGTTCGCGCAGCGGATGGTGACGCAGATGTATTTCCCCGGCGACCCACTGCTGGCGTTGGACCCGATGTACAACGCCCCGTCCGACGAGGCGGCCCGCAAGCGCCTGGTGTCCGAGTTCACGCTCGACTTGACCGAACCGGAATGGGCGCTCGGCTACCGCTTCGACTTCGTCCTGCGCGGGCGCGGCCAGACGCCTTTCGAATCAGGGTCGCACGACGAGGATCACCACTGATGCCGATCGCCACCGCCAGCCAGACGATCGGACCCTACTGGCACCTGATGGAGGAGACCGACTGGGCGGACCTGACCCGGTTCGGGGCCGAGGGCGAGCGCATCATGCTGATTGGCACCGTGTCGGATGGCGACGGGTTGCCGATCACCGACGCGGCGGTGGAGTTGTGGCAGCCAAGCCCGGAACCGTCCGAGACCTGGGACGGGTTTGGCCGGGTGGCGACCGACATCGAGGGCAATTACCACTTCATCACGCTCAAACCCGGGCCGGTGCCGGGCGCGCCAGGCGCCAACACGCCGCAAGCGCCACACGTGGCGCTGTCGATCTTTGCGCGCGGTATCATGTATCAACTACAGACCCGGGCCTATTTCGACGGCGACGTGCTGAACGAGAGCGACCCGTTGCTGAGCAGCCTGGAACCGGAACGGCGGACCACGTTGGTGGCTCGCAGCGTCGGCGAGCGTGACGGGCTGCCGGCGTGGCGGCTGGACATCAAGCTGCAGGGCGAAGACGAGACAGTGTTCCTGGACGTCTAACGCAGCAACCTCCCCGTCTCCCGAGGGAGGCGCCGGGGGGCCAGATGCACTCCCCCGCCCAGCGTTCCGCGCCCCCTTCCCTCACGGGGAGGGGGATATTCTTCCCCACTTTAGTCCAAACTCAACTTCATCCCGACATGGCTCGCCTCGAACCCCAGCGACTTATAGAACCGCTGGGCGTCGGCACGGGCGGCATTGGTGGTCAGCTGCACGCTCCGGCAGCCTTTGGCCCGGCACTGCTCGATGGCCCATTGCAGCATTTGCCGCCCGATCCCGCTGCCGCGCAGCGAGGCGTCCACGCGCACGCCTTCCACCTGCCCGCGCCAGGCGCCCAAGCGGGACACAGCGGGCAGGAAGGTGAGTTGCAGGCACGCCACCACACGGCCGTCCATCTCCGCCACGGCGAGCATATCGTTCGGGCTCGCCTCGATCGCGTCGAACCCGGCCACGTATCGCGGATCGACCGGGTCGGACTGGATTTCGCGCGACCGGCCGATCATGTCGTCAGCTAGCAGGGCGACTACGGCCGGAAGGTCGGAGCGTGTCGCCTTCCGAAACGTGATACTGGCCATCGTTTCGGCTCCTTCGCGGCAAGCAGGCAGGCTCAATCGCCGATCTTCCGGTCTACGGACAGCATCATGGTGGCGAGCATGGTGGCGCAGGGTTTGCCGTCCGCCTCCGCCTCGCCCAGGCACACGATCAGGGTCCGGCCGCCCTTGATCACCCGGCCCGTGGCCCGCAACAGCGCACCGCGGGCCGGGGCGGTGAAGTTCAGCTTGAACTCGACAGTCAGGACCTCGGCGCCAGGCCGGGTCTCCATAGCGGCGTAGCCACATGCGGTGTCCAGCATCGTGGAGATGATGCCGCCGTGGAAGAAACCATGCTGCTGGGACAGGTCGGTGCGGAACGGGAGGGTCAACGTGACCTCGCCGGGCGCTATGCGCTCGATGCCAGCGCCGAGCAGGCCCATGGTGCCTTGTCGGGCGAAGGACTCACGAACGGCGTCACTCATGCGGACAGTGGTTCGGCGATGTCTTCCAGCGACTTGCCTTCCGCGTCCACGCCGAGCCAGATTTCCAGCCCGGCGGCGATGATCATCAGCAGGCCAGCCACACAATAGCCACCCGAAAGCGCCCAGGCGGATTTCGTCGCGATCAGCTTGCCGAACAGCCACGGCGCCGCTGCGCCCCCGATCAGCGTTCCCAGCGCGTAGAACACCGCGATGGCGAGCGCGCGGGTTTCCAACGGAAAGATTTCACTGGCGGTGAGATACGCGGAGGAGGCGGCGGCCGACGCGAAGAAGAACACGCCGACCCAGCACAGCGTCTGCGTCGTGGCGTCTAGCAGGCCCATGCCGAACAGCACGGCGACCACTGCCAGCAACACGCCGGAGATGGCGTAGGTGCCGGCGATCATCTTCTTACGGCCGATCGTGTCGAAGAAATGCCCCAGCACCAGCGGTCCGAACAGGTTCCCGGCGCAGAGCGGCAGTATGTACAGTCCGACATCGACGGCGGCGACATGCTCGTAATTGGTCAGCACGAGCCCGTAGGTGAAGAACACGGCGTTGAACAGGAATGCCTGCGCCACCATCAATGCCAAGGCGAGGCACGACCGCCCACGATGTTTGCCGAGCATGGCGCCGAAAATCAGACCGAAGCCGAAGCTTTTCCGCGGGTGGATCGTCAGGCTGCCCTCGGCTTTCGGCAACTCGCCGCCGCCGCTATGGCTGACCCGGGTCTCGATCTCCGCCATGGTGCGTTTGGCTTCGTCCTGCTTGCCGTGGGTGATCTGCCAGCGTGGACTTTCGGGCAGCAGATGGCGCAGGAACAGCACGCCGATCCCGAGCACGCCGCCAACGGCGAAACCGAGGCGCCAGCCCCAGCCAATGGGCACGAAGGTGCCGGAGAGCAACGGAATGGACGCGGCGGCCCCGGCGGCGGCGCCCAGCCAGTAGCTACCGTTCACCATCACATCGATGCGGCCGCGCAAACGGGCCGGCATGAGTTCGTCGATCGCGGAGTTGATCGCCGCATACTCGCCACCGATGCCGAACCCGGTGATGAACCGGAACGCGGCGAAGCTCCAGAAATCCCAGGCGCAGGCCGAGAGCAGCACGCCCACCACGTAGGTCGACAGCGTGAAGTAGAAAATGCGCTTGCGGCCCAGCAAATCGGTCAGCCAGCCGAATACCATGGCGCCGGACACTGCGCCCACGACGTAGAACGAGGCCAGCGAACCGATGTTGGCGGCGGTCAGCCCGAGGGTCCGCTTGTCCTGCAGCACCGGGCCGAGCGAGCCCACGATGGTGACTTCCAGCCCGTCGAGGATCCAGGTGACACCGAGCGCCACCACGACGAGAAGGTGGAAGTTGCTCCAGGGTAGACGATCCAGCCGTGAAGGGATGTCGGTCTGGACTGTAGCTCCGCTCACTCAACGCCCTCCGGTGGTTCCGCTTAGTCGTCGCCCTCTGGGACGATCGAGACCTTGCCGTCCCGTTCCACTACCGCATACCGCACTTGTTCGAGGCGCATCAGCCCTTTTTGGCGAACGGCGGCCATTACGTCGCTTTCCAGCACCCGCAGGCCGCGCATCCGGTTCTGATGCCACTCGCCGCGCTCGTAGATGACCACCGGCGTGCCATCGACCAGGCGCCCGAACCATGGGGACCAGCGCTTCAACGAGGACACGCTGACGTGCATCAGCCCGATTGAAAACACGGCGCTGACGGCGGCGGTCATCGAGTGGTCGTCGCCCAGCACGCCGGCCATCAGAGCGCCACCGAATAGGAACAGCACGACCAGATCGAACGGCGCCATCATGCTGGCGGTGCGGCGCCCGATCAGCCGCACTGCGAACAGCAGGATGAGGTAGGCGGCGGCCGCGCGGATGATGACGTTCATGGCAGGATGAACTGCGTCCAGCGGATCGGGGCGTGGCCTTCGAGTTGGGCAATCAGCTGGTTGGGGCCGAGTTCCGAAGGTTCGAGGCCTAACCTGACTTCCGCATTCTTGGTATGTGGCGGGATCGATAGCGTGAGAGTGAGCCCGTCCTGCACCGCCTTAGTGGCGATGGGCTGTGGCTGGATGCGTTGCAGCCCCATCGGTTCGACACTGTTCGAGCCGATGAACAGGTTCAATTCCGGCGAGTCGGTCGGGTTGTCGATGTGGAAGGTGATCTGCGTCGGGGCCTGCGACCGGGCAATAGGCTCGAAGTCCACCGCGAGGGCGGATTCAGCGGATTGCTCCGTCCGGTGGCTGAACGGCCCGCGCCCGAACACGCCCGCGAGCCCGGCCGCGACGAAGGCGATCATGACGATGCGCCCGACCCATTCCGCCTTGACCCAACTGCGCTCGAAGGGTTCGTCGAAGCCGACTTCGAACTCGTCGTTGATCTGATCGGCGCCTTGCATGGCCCCCTGAACCCCAACCCTTCGACAGGGTTCCAAGAGACGCCGATCCTTGAAGATGGGCCCTTGCGGGTCGAGGGCAGAGCCCGCGCCTTAACCCTTCTCTCATTTTACCACGTGATGCTGGGGAAATGGTCCCCCCCGGCCCCTGGTCCGTATTGGAGAACTGGCGCCTGCCCCGCCTGGGCCGACGCATAGATGCCGTCGTGTTGATGCCAGGCGCCATCGTGGCCTGCACCCTGCGCCAGGGCCGCCGCCACACCAGCCGCGATCGTGATGCCGCCGAGGACGCGGCACTCGATCTGCACGATTTCCACGCTGCCAGTCGGACGCATCCCGTGATCCCGCTCCTGGTCACCACCGACGCGACCCGCAACGACGCTGCACGGCCCTTGATGCTGCCGGGCGTGACCCCGGTGATGGAGGCCAGCACGGCGACTTTGGAGTCGACGCTGCGGGAGATTGCCTCCGCCACCCGGTTCGGCCCGGCGCTGGATGCGGCGGGGTGGCGGTCCGCACCCTATCGTCCGGTCCCCGGCCTGATCGAGGCAGCAAGGATGCTGTACGCCCGGCATGGCGTGGCCGACATCGCCGCGGCCCACGCCGATGCCGAGAACCTGCGGGCGACTCGCCGCGCCATCACCGAAGCGATTGCACAAGCTGCGTCGGATGGCTGCCCGACGGTCCTGTTCGTCACCGGCATCCCCGGCGCCGGCAAGACGCTGTGCGGGCTGGACACCGCCTTTGCCGGAGAGGCCGCGTTCCTGACCGGCAACCCCAGCCTGGTGCATGTGTTGCGGGAGGCGCTGGCCCGCGATTCCGGCCTGTCGCTGCGGGCCGCACGGCAGCGCATGGAGGGCGTGATCCAACCCCTGCCCGGCTTCCGCGACCACTATGCCGTCCGCGGTGTGCCGCCTGAACGCGTGGTGGTGATCGACGAGGCGCAACGCTGCTGGTCCGCCGGGCACGCCATCGCCAAGACCGCCGCACGGCCCACGCCCCTGCTCGCCAGCGAGCCCGCCGTGCTCCTGGACATCATGGCGCGCCGTAACGACGGCCCGGTCATCCTGGCGCTGATCGGCACCGGGCAGGAGATCCACGACGGCGAAGGCGGTCTGGCGGAATGGGGCGAGGCACTGCGCACTCGGCCAGCTTGGCGCGTGCTGGCGGCACAAACGGCGCTGAATACCGGGTCTGCCCGGCAGCGCCTGCCCGCCTTGCCGGGTTTGCGGATCACGCCGGCCTTCCACCTCGAAGTTCCCGTGCGTTCGCTGCGCAGCGCCGTAGCGCCCGCCTGGGTGGACGCCGTGCTTGCGGGCGACCCCACCAAGGCCCGCCAGCTTGCCCGCGACGGCGTGCCGTTCAGCGTCACGCGAGACCTCGGCGTCCTGCGTGCCCGCCTGCGCCGCGCCTGCCGAGGCACCCGCCGGGCCGGGCTGGTGTGCTCGTCCGGCGCACGGCGGCTGCGAGCGGAAGGACTCGGCGGCACTCTGCCGCACGACGACCCGGCCGCCGTGGCGCGCTGGTTCCTCGACCGTTTTCCCGACGTACGCGCCTCCGACGCACTGGAGGTGGCAGCCACCGAGTTCTTCTGCCAAGGACTCGAATTGGACGCGGCCGGGCTGTGCTGGGACGCAGACCTGGTCTGGGACGGCTCGGCCTGGCTGGCGCGAGCCTTCCGGGGGAGCAGTTGGACCCGGCCTCGATCGGCGCTTAAATTGCAGAACAAGCTCAATGCGTATCGCGTGCTGCTGACGCGGGCGCGGTATGAGACAGTGATCTGGGTGCCGGCGGGAGATGCACGCGATCCGACACGGGCTCCAGCGCAGTTCGATGCCGTGGCAGAGTATCTCCTGCAATGTGGCGCTCATCGTATGGGACAGTGAATGACGCAAGCGAAGGGGCTCTGCCCCTGCACCCCGGCAAGGGACAGTCGTCCCTCGCATCCCTGGTTGATACTTTTGGCGCTGCTGCTTGCGTGGCCGGCGCAGGCTCGGGACCTGAAGGTGGCTACTTGGAATCTGGAGTGGTTGACCGCTCGCACGGCGGGCGATCCGGCCTTGCCCGAGGACGTCCAACCGAAGACCGCCGCGGATTGGGCCGTGCTCAAGCAATACGCCACCGAACTCGACGCCGACGTCGTGGCACTGGAGGAGGTGGACGGGCCCGGCATCGCCGCCGTGCTGTTCCCACCCGACCGCTACCGATTGTATTTCACCCAGGACCACGTCATTCAGCGCGTCGGACTGGCCGTCAAGCTCGGGATAACCGTCCGGCAGAACCCTGACCTCGTTGGCCTCGACCTGTATCCCAACGCACATTTTCCGTTGCGTAGCGGCGATGACATAACGCTCGACTTGCCATCCGGCCCGCTACGCATCCTCGCCGTCCACCTGAAAACCGGCTGCCAGCGCGACCGGCTCGAAACCAGCGACCGCCCGCAATGCGCGACCCTGCGCGGCCAGGTTCCCGTGCTCCAAGGCTGGCTCGCACAGCGGCGGCAGGAGGGCGCACCCTTCATCCTGCTCGGTGACTTCAACCGGTGGATGAACCCCGCGGACGGCATGCTGACCGCCCTGCAACAGGCAGCCCCGCTCACCCGCGCCACTGAAGGGCACGACAGCCCATGCTGGGGCGGCGAGCATTTCATCGACCACATCATGGCGGGGGGCGCCGCCCGCGCCTGGCTCGACCCGAACTCGCTTCGGGTGCTGGTGTATCGCGAGGGGCCCGAGCGGAAGGAACATCTATCCGATCACTGCCCGGTCTCCGTCCGCTTCCATCTGCCGGGGTGATCGGGCTAGAACCCCAGCACACCAACGAACGAGGGACATTCATGCCCGAATATACCGCCCACGCCACCACGGTCGCCGGCCGCAACGGCCACGTGAAGAGCAGCGACGGCGTGCTGGAACACGACCTGACGCTGCCAAAGGAAATCGGCGGCCCGGGCAAGGCCGGCGCGACCAACCCGGAGCAGCTGTTCGCCGCCGGGTATTCCGCCTGCTTCGGTGGCGCGATCAGCGCTGTGGCCGCAGCCGAGAAGGTGAAAGTGGGCGAGGTCAGCGTCGCGGCAGACGTTACGCTGCACATCGATCCGGGTCCGGATTTCTACATCTCCGTCAAACTCGCGGCAAAGATCGACGGCGTCGACCACGAAACGGCTGAGAAGCTGGTGCACAAGGCACACGAGGTCTGCCCCTACAGCAAGGCCACGCGGAATAACGTCAAAGTCGAGCTTACCGTGCTGTGAGCACCGCCTTCGTCACCGGCGCATCCGCCGGGTTCGGGGAAGCTATCACCCGCCGCCTGGTGCGCGATGGCCACCGGGTTATCGCCACGGGCCGCCGCAAGGACCGCCTGGACAAGCTGGCCGCCGACCTGGGCAGCGCCGTGCTGCCCTTCGTGCTCGACGTGACCGACGCCGCCGCGATCACCGCCTTGCCCGGCAGCCTGCCGGAGGGGTGGCGCGAGGTCGACGTGTTGGTGAACAACGCCGGCCTCGCGCTCGGCCTCGACCCGGCGTGGAAGGCCACCTTGTCCGATTGGGACACGATGGTCGCGACCGACGTCACCGGGCTGATCCACATGACTCGCGCCTTGCTGCCCGGCATGGTGGAGCGCAACCGCGGCTACGTGCTCAATCTCGGCAGCACGGCTGGCACCTACCCGTATCCGGGTGGCCACGTGTATGGCGCGAGCAAGGCGTTCGTGGCGCAGTTCACGCTCAACCTAAAGGCCGATCTTGTCGGCACCAACGTGCGGGTCACCAGCATCGAGCCCGGCTTGGTGGGCGGCACTGAGTTCAGCAGCGTCCGCTTCGGTGGCGACAGCGACAAGGCGGCGGCGCCCTACAAAGGTACTGTACCGCTGAATGCCGAGGACATCGCCGAGACCGTCGGCTGGCTGGTCGGGCTGCCGGAGCACGTCAATATCAACCGCATCGAAATGATGCCGACCTGCCAGGCGCCGGGCGCTTTGGCGGTGAAGCGGAGCTAAATCGCGACGGGGCGGAAGGGGGGAGATCTCCCTTCCGCTCCTGGCTCATGGCTGCGCTTTCGCCTGCCAAGACGACGATTTCGTCCCGAATTGGGCGATCTGCAGCCTCGTAGCGATTGCCTCGTTGTGCGGCCAAGTCGCAGCCGCATGGAGAAGCAAGGACCGCTCCGCTTCGAGCTCATCGCCGGCCAGGAGGACAGGAGAGGCCTCCAGCGCCAAAGTCCCGTCATCCTGCACCGACTTGAATTCCTCCAGGCGCTCCTTGATGAGCGTCGCGGCATAGCGCACCTTCCGCTTGTCCACGAACGCCTTCGCCTCCAGCAATAGGGCGTTGACGTCCCGCGGATCCATGGCTTGCATCCGGCGGGCGTAACGGATCGCCAGATTGGGGCAAGCCGCACGCCGGCTGAGCAAGGACAGCTCTGCCAGACGATAATTCGGCAGGTCGGTAAGCCGGAACAGCTTGCGCAATGTCCACCAGCAGCGCCAATGCCGGCCGGTGCTGACGTAGAAATGCGCGATCTGGAGCAAGACATCGGCGGAGTCCAATCCCCCGGCACCGGCGTTCTTGACTGCCCGCAGCGCCTTCCCGGTCACTGGGATGCTTTGATAGACGTTGCCTGCTGCTAACCATAAGCCTGCCGCATCAAGGGGCAAGCGACTGATCAAAGCGTCGAGTTCGTTCTCGACCGTCTTAAGTCCGCTGGCATCGCCACGCACCGCAATCGCCCCTATCCGCAAATTTTCCATTTGGGCGGAAACATCGTTTGGATCGGCGACGACGATGAACTTCCGGAGCTCGTACGCAGAGTGGATCTGGTCCGCCTGCTCCATGCCGCGAGCGATGGCGTCCAGCCGTGCCAAATCCCGCCCTGCTGCGGCTCTCGCCTTTACGAGGTGGTTGAACGCCTCCGGCTTCTTGCCGTCGGCCAGCAGCGCATGAGCCAGCGCAAGATCGTCTTGCTCGGCGGTCACGAGAGCAGACCCTCCGCCCGGAAGCTCAGCCAACGTCCATTGCCCACGATGACATGGTCATGCAGCACCACGCCCAGCGTGCTGACCGCTCGTCCGATGTCCTTCGTCATGTCGATGTCCTGCCGGGAAGGCGTCGGGTCACCGCTCGGGTGGTTGTGCACGAGGATCAGCGCCGAGGCATGCAACTCCAACGCACGCTTGGCTACTTCGCGCGGGTAGACTGGGGTGTGGTCCACAGTGCCGCGCCCTTGCGCCTCGTCCGCGATCAACCGGTTCTTGTTGTCCAGAAACAGCACGCGGAACTGTTCGACCCGCTCACGAGACAATTGGGCGGTCAGATATCCCATCAACGCGTCCCAGTTGGCCAGAACCGGCCGCCCTTGTACTTCGGAACGCACCAGCCGCAACGCCGCCGCCTGCACCGTCTTCAGGGCCGCAGCGCCAGCCTCGCCCATGCCTTCGACCGCAACCAGGTCTGACAGTGGAGCCGCGATGGCGTTGGCGAAGGACCCGAACCGGGTCAGCAAAGCGCGCGCGATGGGCTTCGTGTCGCGCCGGGGCAGCGCCAGGAACAGCACCAACTCCAGCAACTCGTGATCCGCCACGCTCTCCGGCCCGGCGGTCAGCAGTCTTGCACGCAGCCGCTGACGGTGGCCTTCGGCGCTGACCGGCGAAGGCGGCTTGGGGTCGGGGCCGAGCAGGTCCATGTCGGCATACCTGGCAGGCGGTTAGTCCACAGGCAATGTCCAGGGCGCGAACTTCGCACGGATGTCTTCACCGAGCGGCACAGCGCGGCGTGTCTCGCGATCGATCAGCACCAAGACCGCCAAGCCATCCGCCACGACTACGTCGTTGAACAGGACGCGCTGGCGGATGTGGACGGACTTGGTGCCGTACTTGGCGATGGCGCTCTCGATCAGCACGTCGCCGGGCCAGGACATCTCGCGCTTGAAGTCGATTTCCAGCCGTACGATCACGCCGGCGAGCGGTCCCCCACGGACGAATACGCCGGCGGCATCCATCAACTCGGTCCGGCCCGCTTCGAACATCGTCGCGTAGATGGCGTTGTTCACATGGCCGACGGCATCGTTATCGCTGAAACGGAGCCGCTGGGTCGCCTGGTGCCAGACGCCCTCAGACATAAGGCGGCTTGGTATAGCCTGCGGGCGAGTGGGTGAAGACCTCACACCCATCCTCCGTCACGCCGACCATGTGTTCGAACTGGGCAGACAGGCTGCGGTCACGGGTCACCGCGGTCCAACCGTCATCCAGCACCTTCACCTCCGGGCGTCCGGCATTGACCATCGGCTCCACGGTGAAGAACATGCCGGGGCGCAATAACACGCCCTCCCCCGGGCGGCCGAAATGCAGCACGTTCGGCGCTTCGTGGAAGCGGCGGCCGATGCCATGGCCGCAGAAGTCTCGCACGACGCTAAAGCGCTGCGATTCCACGTAGCTCTGGATGGCGAACCCGACATCGCCGAGCGTTGCACCGGGCTTCACGACTGCGAGCCCTCGCATGAGCGCCTCGTAGGTCACGTCCAGCAACACGCGGGCCCGAGTGCCGGCCTGTCCGGCCACATACATGCGGCTGGTGTCACCGTGCCAGCCGTCCAGCACGGCCGTGACGTCGATATTGAGGATGTCACCGTCCATGAGACGACGCTCGCCCGGTATGCCGTGGCAGACGACGTGGTTGATCGACGTGCAGATCGACTTCGGATAGCCGCGGTAGTTCAGCGTGGCCGGGATGGCCCCGTGGTCCTGCATGAATTCGTGGCAAAGCGTGTCCAGTTGGCCCGTGGTCACGCCGGGCTTCACGTGAGCAGTGATCATGTCGAGTGTTTCGGCAGCCAGGCGCCCGGCAGCGCGCATGCCCGCGAAATCCTCCTGCGTGTGGAGGAGTATCCGCCGCCCGTCCGACCCGCCGTCCATCTCAGCCCCTATCCAGCACTACCGAGGGCTGAAAATGCGCAAGCTAACCCGGTCCTGCAAGTCCGGACAGGTCGTCTATATTAGCCGTGGACCCGGTTTGCACTCGCGGCCGACCGGTTGTAGCCCGAGGGACGCACCAAAACGCGCGTCGGGCCAGGCTCGGGCCGAAGATGCGGCCGGGCGAGAACCGGTGCGACACGCACGTCCATACGGCGCTCGTACCGGGCTTCGGCACGGGATTCTTCCCGATACTCCAAGCGGCGCGACGCGGCGGTGGCACGAGGAGCCGGCGGCATTCCCCTCCCCCAGGCCAGGCGGACCGGACTGCGCGGATTAGGCAGCGTGGAGGACGGCAGGGTCGCGGCGGTAGCGGCAGCAACTAGGGCAGGCATGTGCCAACGCTGCGCCGGGCGACTGACCGGCACGCCCATCTGGTCGAAGCCGGCGTCCAGCAATGCGGCCATGTGGCTATCACGCTCGTAGCCGTTGGAGGCGCCCATCACGACACCGATCATACGGATGTCGCCCCGAACGGCCGAGGTGACCAGGTTGCAACCCGATGCATCGATATAGCCCGTCTTGAGACCGTCCGCGCCCGGGTAGGTCTGCAGCATGTGGTCGTGGTTCGGGATGACCCGGCCGTGGAATACGAACGACGGCGTGCTGAAATAGCGGTATTCCGACGGATAATCCTGGATGAGGTGCCTCGCCAACAGCGCCAAATCGCGCGCCGTCGTGGTCTGGTCCGGATCTGGCAGGCCAGAGGCGTTGCGGAAAGTCGTACGGCTCATGCCCAATGCGCGGGCCCGCAGCGTCATCATCTGGGCAAACCGTTCCTCATCTCCGCCCATCAGTTCGCCTAAGGCAGCCGCCGCATCGTTGGCCGACTTGGTGACCAGGCCGAGCAACGCCTGTTCGACGGTGATGTAGGTGCCGGGCACCAGGCCGAGCTTAGAGGGAGGCATCGAGGCCGAATGGGCGGACACTGGAACCGCTTCGTCGAGCGTGACCCGGCGATCCCGCAACGCCTCGAACAACATGTAGATGGTCATCATCTTGGTGAGGCTGGCGGGATAGCGCGGCTCGTCGGCCGAGGCTGCCTCCAGCACCTGCCCCGAAGCTGCGTCCATCACGAACGACGCGTAGCGCTCGGACCCAACTTGCGCACGGGCCGCCCCGCTCACGACGAGCGCGCCGACGAGAATAGCGAGCGGCAAACCGCTACGCAGCCAGCCGATCATGCCGCACCACTCCAAACTGCCATTTGCACACTACTTGTTTGCAACAAGGTGTGTCCAGCCGGGACAGCCCTGATTCCGAGTAGCTTGAATACCTTATGCGGAATGTTTCGACCGCCATGGCCAAAACGCCGTAACAGTTCGATGTTGCGACGCACAATTTATGTTGACCGGGATATTAACCTTCCATACATCCGCGTCGTGCTGCACCGCAGCATGTGCCGCCGTTTGCGAAAGACGAACGTGGATCGCTCGACGGTGTTAGTCCTATCGGAGAGACGTTAATGAACAATACCATTACGAGCGATGCACAAGCCGTCGCCCACGACAATATCGAGCGTACCATGTCCGGCCTGAAGGATGGCGTTGCTTCCGCTACGTCAGGCATGGAGCAGGCTCAAGCGACGATGCGCGACGGCATGCAAAAGGCGATGAAGACGGCCGAGGAGCTGTTTTCGTTCACTCAGGGCAATGTCGAGGCCGTTACCCGCTCGAGCCAGATCTTGGCATCCGGGGTCCAGACGATGAGCCAGAGCGTTGCCGCCTCGGCACGGGCTTCGATGGACGACACGATGAACGTGTTCAAGGCTTTCGCCGGCGTGAAGTCGATCAAGGAAGCGATGGACCTGCAGACCGGCCTCTTCCGCGCTGCCCTGGAGCGAGCCGTCTCGCAGACCAGCCAGCTCACCGACAGCTCGATGAAGCTGTCCGAGCAGGCATTCGCCCCGATCGGCGCGCGCCTGTCGCTCGCCACCGAGAAGTTCGGCCGGGTCGGCTAACCACCCCCCGCGTCGCTGATTGTCGGCAAGGGCCCGGACATTTGCGTCTGGGCCCTTCGCATTTGGAAGCAACCCTTTTCCCGCCGATCCGCAATCCGATATGCTGCCACCATGATGAGCAGTTATGCGGCTTGGACGATCCAGTGATGAGCGACTCGGACAAACGCGGGGGCGACGGGCCCAATGTAGGCGTCGTCACTAAGACCCGGCCGAAGACCCGCAAGCCGGCGCTGTATAAAGTATTGATGTTGAACGACGATTACACTCCGATGGAGTTCGTCGTGCACGTTCTCGAGCGCTTCTTCCAGAAGACCAGGGAGGAGGCGACGCGCATCATGTTGCACGTCCATCGCCGGGGCGTCGGCGTATGCGGCGTATTCACCTACGAGGTCGCCGAGACCAAGGTGACACAGGTGATGGACCTCGCCCGGCAGAATCAACATCCGCTGCAGTGCACGATCGAAAAAGAATGAGGCTGCAAACGGCGCGCCTTCACCCCATGTTCATCAACAGTCATCAAGATGGACCGGTCACCTAGAGGCTCGACAAGCGCACGCAAGTAGCGTGTCGTAGGCGCCGGTCTGAAGGAGCAGCGATTGCCATGCTGTCACGTAACCTAGAACAGACGCTGCACCGCGCGCTGTCGCTCGCGAGCGAGCGTCGGCACGAATACGCCACGTTGGAGCATTTGCTGCTCGGCCTGGCGGACGACACCGACGCGGCCACGGTGCTGCGAGCCTGCGGAATCGACCTCGATAAGCTCCGAACGGAGCTGGGCGAGTTCCTGGACAAAGACCTTCCTGGCCTGGCGACCGATCGTCCAGGTGATCCAAAGCCGACTGCCGGATTCCAGCGCGTTGTCCAGCGCGCGGCGATCCATGTCCAAAGCTCCGGCCGTGACGAGGTGACGGGCGCCAATGTGCTCGTGGCCTTGTTCAGCGAGCGGGAGAGCCATGCGGTGTATTTCCTGCAACTGCAGGACATGACTCGCTTGGACGCGGTGAATTTCATCAGCCACGGCATCGCCAAGGCGCCGGGCCGCCAGCCATCCCGCCCCACCTCGGCCGAGAAGCCAGAGAGCACCGGTGGCGAAAACGAGCGCGAGGAGAAGCCGGGCCGCCGTAATCAGGACGCCCTCTCCACCTACTGTGTGAACCTGAACAAGAAGGCGACCGCCGGGAAGATCGACCCTCTGATCGGCCGCGAGAGCGAGATCGAGCGTACGATCCAGATTCTATGCCGCCGCACAAAGAACAATCCGCTTTATGTGGGTGACCCTGGCGTGGGCAAGACGGCGATCGCCGAGGGTCTTGCCAAGCGCATTGTCGAGGGTGACGTGCCGGAAGTGTTGGTCAAGAGCACGATTTTCTCGCTCGACATGGGCGCGCTGCTCGCTGGCACGCGCTACCGCGGCGATTTCGAGGAGCGGCTGAAGGCGGTCGTGACCGAACTCGAGGCGCAGCCCAACGCGGTGCTGTTCATCGACGAGATCCACACCGTGATCGGCGCCGGCGCGACCAGCGGCGGGGCGATGGATGCGAGCAACCTGCTCAAGCCGGCACTGGCGAGCGGCACCCTGCGCTGCATCGGCTCCACGACGTACAAGGAATACCGCAACTACTTCGAGAAGGACCGTGCACTGGTCCGTCGGTTCCAGAAGATCGACGTGAACGAGCCTTCGGTCGAGGATGCCATCAAGATCCTTCGTGGCCTCAAGACCAACTACGAGCGCCATCACAAGGTCCGCTACACGGAAGAGGCTATCCGTGCCGCCGTGGAGCTATCGGCGAAGTACATCAACGATCGCAAGCTGCCAGACAAGGCGATCGATGTTATCGACGAGGTAGGCGCCAGCCGTATGCTGCTGCCCGAGGGTAAGCGTCGCAAGACGGTGACGTTGCGCGATGTCGAGGAGATCGTGGCCAAGATCGCCCGCATCCCGCCCAAGAGCGTGTCGGCGGACGATAAGGAGACGCTTCGCAATCTCGAGCGCGACCTCAAGGCGATGGTGTTCGGTCAGGACAATGCCATCGACCAGCTTTCGGCCGCGATCAAGCTATCCCGGGCCGGCCTGCGTGACGCAGAGAAGCCGATCGGCAACTACCTGTTCAGCGGCCCGACGGGCGTCGGCAAGACCGAGGTTGCTCGCCAACTGGCTTCGACCTTGGGCATCGAGCTGATCCGGTTCGACATGTCCGAGTATATGGAGCGCCACAGCGTCTCCCGCCTGATCGGCGCGCCGCCCGGCTATGTCGGGTTCGACCAGGGTGGCCTGCTGACCGACGGTATCGACCAGCATCCGCATTGCGTGCTGTTGCTGGACGAGATCGAGAAGGCCCATCTCGACCTGTACAACATCCTTCTGCAGGTGATGGACCACGGCAAGCTGACCGACCACAACGGCAAGAGCGTCGATTTCCGCAACGTCATCCTGATCATGACGACGAATGCGGGCGCGTCGGACATGGCCAAGGAGGCGATCGGTTTCGGTAGCCCGGTTCGCAAGGGTGAGGATGAGGAGGCGATCAAGCGTTTGTTCACACCCGAGTTCCGCAACCGTCTAGACGCGATCATCCCGTTTGCCGGGCTGACCGAGGATACGGTGGGCCGGGTGGTCGAGAAGTTCGTCATGCAGCTCGAGGCCCAGTTGGCCGACCGCAACGTGACGATCGAGCTATCCTCGACGGCCAAGGATTGGTTGGCCGAGCGCGGCTACGATCCACTGTATGGTGCGCGACCGCTCGCTCGTGTCATCCAGGAACACATCAAGAAGCCACTTGCGGAAGAATTGCTATTCGGCAAGCTGGTTAAGGGTGGTTCTGTGAAGGTCAACCTGGTGGACGGTAAGCTATCGTTCGACGTGACGGAGGCATCACCGTCCGCAAACCCGGTGAAGCCTGAGAGCGATGGTGACGAGGGCGGTACCGAGCGCGAGCCGGAGATCGTCGAATGAAGGCGGTTTGGAATGGTGCGGTCGTCGCTGAGAGCGATGATATCGTGACGGTGGAGGGGAATGCTTACTTCCCCTCTTCCGCGGTGAAGCCCGGGGTGCTGAAGGAGAGCAGCCACACGAGCGCCTGCCCGTGGAAGGGGACTGCACATTACTACTCGCTCGACGTGCAGGGTGCGGTGAACGAGAACGCGGTTTGGTACTATCCGGAGCCGAAGGATGCGGCGAAGGAAATCAAGGACCGAGTGGCGTTCTGGAAAGGCGTGAAAGTCAGCTAGCTACTCCCACTCACCTCTCCGGTGCGAGAGGTGAGTGGCTAGGCCAAGCTTTAGCTCAGCAATTTGGCTATTCGCTGATCGACTTCGTTTGGATAAGGCCGTGGGTCCGCACGCCAACCTTCTCCCACAAGGGAAGCGGGAGCCTCCTTAGCGCCTCAGATGGCTTGTCACGAATTGGCGGCAGCGCTCGCTGATGGGATCGCCAAACACTTGAGCCGGAGGGCCTTGCTCCTCGATTAGCCCCTTATGCAAGAACACGGCGCGCGACGAGACATCCCGGGCAAATCCCATCTCGTGCGTGACGATCAGCATCGTGCGCCCTTCCTCCGCTAATCCGCGGATCACGCGCAGCACTTCGCCGATTAGTTCAGGATCAAGCGCGCTGGTTGGCTCGTCCAGCAACAGCGCTGCCGGCCGCATCGCCAATGCCCGAGCAATCGCCACCCGCTGTTGCTGTCCACCAGAAAGCTGCGCCGGGTAGGATCCCGCCTTCTCGGCGAGACCGACCTTCGCCAGCAAGACCTGCGCCTCCTCCTCGACCTCGGCACGGGGACGACGCTGGACGTGGATGGGTGCCTCGATGACGTTTCCCAAGACGGTCATGTGTGACCACAGGTTGAACGACTGAAACACGAACCCCAGGCGGCTGCGCAGGCGCGACACCTGGGCCTTGTCAGCGGGGACTCGACCGCTGCCTTTTTTCCGCCAGTCGAGCCACTCGCCGCCGACCGCCACACCGCCAGAATCCGGCATCTCGAGTAGGGGAATGCAGCGCAGCAGCGTGCTTTTCCCCGAACCAGACGCGCCGACGATCGAAATGACCTCTCCCGTGCGAGCTTCCAGCGTGATGCCCTGCAACACCTCCAGGTGACCGTAGCTTTTCCGCACGTCCTGGACGGCAACCGCGCTCTCGCTCATGCGGTGATCGCCAGGCGGCGCTCCAGGAGCCGCACGGCGCCGGCGATCGAGAAGTTGATGGCTAGGTAGATCGCGGCGGCACACGCGAAAACCGGCAGCGCCCTGAAGGTCTCGCTGATGATGCCCTTGGCGATACCGGTCACCTCCATCAGGGTGATCACACTGGCGAGCGAGGTGGATTTGACCATGATGATAATCTCGTTGCCATAGGCTGGGATCGCTTGCCGCAGCGCTTGCGGCATGATGATGCGGCGATACAGGCCGAAGGTGGACATGCCACAGACCCGCCCCGCCTCGGCCTGTCCGCGCGGCACGGCCAGCAGTCCAC
Source organism: uncultured Acetobacteraceae bacterium (assembly GCA_964247805.1). Lineage (GTDB taxonomy): Bacteria > Pseudomonadota > Alphaproteobacteria > Acetobacterales > Acetobacteraceae > LMUY01. The sequence goes on from CAXTWC010000053.1 coordinate 21,933, forward strand.
CGCGGATCACTTCCGCCCCATAAGCCGCCGTGTTGAGCGAAAGCGCCAACAATGCGCACCACCAGGGCTGGCGCAGGAACGGCCACAAAATGCTGTGCCGCACGGCCGGGAACTGGCCGAGGCCGTAGTAGATCAGGAAGATCTGCACCAGCAGCGGCGAGCCCCGGAAGACGAAGATGTAGCCGCGGGCGAATAACCCGGCCACTCCCCCCGCCCGGGTCAGCAAGGCCAAGATCCCCGCCAGCACCGCCCCAACCACGACCGAAGACGCCGCAAGTTCCAAGGTCAGCGGAACGCCCGTGAGCAATTGCTGCAAAGTGTCCAGCATGAATGCCACTAGGCCAGCGCCGCCCCACGCCGCGTGGTGCGTTCCGCGCCCCGGAACAGGACGGCAGACGCGGTGGTCAGCAATAGGTACAACCCGGCTGCCGCGGCGTAGAACAGGAACGGCAACCGGGTCGATCCGGCGGCTACCTCGGTCTGCCGCATCAGGTCGACCAGGCCGGTCACGGAGATCAAGGCCGACTCCTTCAGCACCATCTGCCACACGTTGCCCATGCCGGGCAGCGCGGTCCGCAGGGCGAGCGGCCCGGTGATTCGCCACAGCATCAGCGCATTCCCCATGCCGGAGACCCGCGCGGCCTCCACTTCGCCGCGGGAGATGGACTGGTAGGCGCCGCGCAACACCTCCGTCTGGTAGGCGCCCGACACGATGCCGACCGCGAGCACGCCAACCATGAAGCCGTTCAGGCCGAAGAACCCGGCGCTGCCGAGCCAGGTGGCAATCTGCGTCATCACCGCCGAACCGCCAAAATAGAACAGGTAGATCACCAGCAGGTCGGGAATCCCACGCATCAGGGTGGTGTAGGTCGTGGCGATCGCGCGCAACGCCGGGCCGCCCGCGATCTTGGCGGAGGCGGCCAACGTGCCGAAACCTAGCCCGGCGAAGAAGGCACACACCGATACGGCCAAGGTCATCAGCGCGGCGGTCAGTAGGGCGGCGCCCCACCCTTCCGGGCCAAAACCGAGGGGAGCCAAGCCTGCCAAGGCGGGGGCCGTCACAGGCTGATATCGACCTTGAACCACTTCTCGGACAGCGTCTTCGTGGTGCCGTTCGCCTTGAGATCCGCGATCGCCTTATCGAACATGGCCTTCAACTCTGGATCCTCCTTGCGCAGTCCCACGCCGGAGCCGATGCCAGTCGGGCCCCCACGCAGCAGCGGCCCGGCGAGGTCGGCGTTTTCCGCCGGGTTTTGCAGGCTGGACACGAGCACCGACTCGCTACCCAGGATGGCATCGATGCGGCCGGCCTGGATGTCGAGGTCCTCTTCCTGCGTGGTCTTGTAGGTGCGGATCTCGCTCAGCACGTCCTTGAAGTAGGTGTTGGCGACATCCGACTGGATGGTGCTCACCTGCACGCCGAGCACCTTGCCTTTCAGCGCCTGCCGCACCGGCTCCAAGGCGATCTTGGCGGCAGCCGGGTCGTCGAGCTGCACGACCACACCCGTCATAGGCAGCTTGACGCCGGCATCCTTGCTCATGGCGAAGGTGGTCGGACTGCCGACATACGGGCCGGCGAACGCAAGAACTTCTTTACGTTTCGGGGTTATGCTCATGGCGGCCATGATGGCGTCATACTTGCCCGCCTGCAGCCCCGGGATGATGCCATCCCAATCCTGCGCGATGATGTCGCACGACACCTTCATGTCGGCGCACAGCGCGTGGGCGTAGTCGATCTCGAACCCGGCGAGCGAACCGTCCGGCGCATGAAAGTTGTACGGCGGGAAAGCGCCCTCGGTGGCAATGGTGATGTGGGTCCAGTCCTTGGCCTGCGCAGAGGCGGCGGAGGCCAGTGCGAGGACGGCAGCGGCAAGGGTGGCGGTCAGGCGGGTCACGGGCGTTTCCTCAGCAGCGGTTCTGCCGATGATGCCATGCAACGCGCAGGCCGCAATGGGCGCAGCTAATGAAGCTGTGCGGCAGCGCGGGCGAGTTTTTCGTCCAAGGTCACCAGTTCGGCCCCGAGACTGCGGCTGAGCCATAGATAGCTTGCGTCGTGCACGGCCAACCCCGTTGCGCTCGCCAGTGCCACGACCTCGTCGAACGCGACGTCTCGCCGCGCGATCGGGAAGGAACGGCGCTTGGCGTATTGCGCCATCGTTGCGGCCGCCGCGGCCGGGAAGCGGCGCAGCCGCACCCAGCAGACGTTTGCGATCTCGTAATCCAGCAGAGTGGGGGCGAATAACGGCACACCGACCAGACGCCGCGCCGTGTGCAGTGCCGCCGGTTCATCGAAGCAGATGCAGGCCAGGGCCGAGGCGTCGACGACCTTGGCCGCATTACCGGTCACGGTCGGCCCGAATGATCGCCACCGACTCGGCCTCATTCGGACGCCCGATCGCCTGTATTTCGGCCAGGATCTGGTCGAGCCGCTCAGCCGAGAGCGTGTCCGGTTCACGGGTGGCGTCGTCCAGGATGGCCATCAGCTCACCCTGCATCGAACGGTGATTCCGAGCAGCACGATGCTTAAGCCGCGCGACGAGATCGTCAGGCGCATTCTTGATCGAGATATTGATCGGCACCGGCACCTCCAAAATGGATGCAGTTCGGATGCTACTCTCCACCGCTACAGTGTGCTAGTGGGTCGGTGCCGCAGTCCGGAGCCACGTCTTGAAATCCGCCATCGTCGTCTTCCCCGGCACCAATCGCGAGCGTGACGTCGCCATCGCCCTGCACCGGGCCACCGGCCAGCGCCCCATGACGCTGTGGCATCGCGAAACGTCTCTTCCGAATGGCACCGACCTCGTGATCCTGCCCGGTGGGTTCTCTCACGGCGATTATCTGCGCTGCGGGGCAATGGCGGCCCACTCGCCGATCATGCCTGCGATCCACGCCTTCGTGGCGCGGGGCGGCCACGTGCTGGGCATCTGCAACGGCTTCCAGATCCTAACCGAGGCGCAGTTGCTACCGGGTGCCCTGCTCCGCAACGCCGCCCTGCGTTTCCTGTCCCGTGACTGCCACCTGCGCGTGGAGCGGGCCGGCACTGCCTTCACCCGGCATTACCAGAAGGGCCAGGTTTTCCGCGCACCGATGGCCCACGGCGACGGGAATTTCACCGCCGACCAGGACACGCTCGACATGCTGGAAAGCGAGGACCGGGTCGCGTTCCGCTACGTCACCCCCGCCGGGGACACTGATGCCGCTGCCAACCCGAACGGCTCCGCGCGCTCCATCGCGGGCATCTACAGTGCGAACGGGCGCGTGCTCGGCCTCATGCCGCACCCCGAGGACCTTGTAGACCCGTTGATGGGTGGGACTGACGGAGCTCCGCTGTTCGCCGGGCTGGTCGAGGCGCTTGCGGCATGATGGTCAACGAGGCACTCGCCAAGCAATTCGGCCTCAGCGGCGAGGAATATGGCCGCGTGCTTACCATCATGGGCCGCGAGCCCAGCCTGACCGAACTCGGCATATTTTCCGTCATGTGGTCGGAGCACTGCTCCTACAAATCGTCTCGCGTGTGGCTGAAGCAGTTGCCCACGAAGGCCCCCTGGGTGATCCATGGGCCCGGCGAGAATGCCGGGGTGGTCGATATCGGCGAGGGATTGGCCGCGATCTTCAAGATGGAGTCGCACAACCACCCGTCGTTCATCGAGCCCTACCAGGGCGCCGCAACCGGCGTCGGCGGCATCCTGCGCGACGTGTTCACCATGGGCGCGCGCCCGATCGCCAACCTCAACGCACTCCGCTTCGGCAGTCCGGACCATCCCACCACCCGCCGCGTGGTGGATGGCGTGGTGCGCGGCGTCGGCGGCTACGGCAATTGCGTCGGCGTCCCGACTGTTGGCGGTGAGGTGAACTTCCACCCGGCCTATAACGGCAACCCGCTGGTCAATGCGATGACGGTGGGCATCGCCCCGCGGGACCGCATTTTTCTTTCGGCGGCTGCCGGGATCGGCAATCCTGTCGTCTATGTCGGCAGCAAGACCGGGCGGGATGGCATCCACGGCGCCACCATGGCCTCGGCCGAGTTCGACGCCGACAGCGCCAGCAAGCGGCCCACCGTCCAGGTCGGTGACCCGTTCACGGAAAAACTGCTGATCGAGGCGTGCCTGGAACTGATGGCCACCGACGCCATCATCGCGATCCAGGACATGGGAGCCGCGGGGCTGACCTCCTCCTCCGTCGAGATGGCGGGCAAGGGCGGCGTTGGCATCGCGCTCGACCTGGATGCGGTGCCGCAGCGCGAGTCGGGCATGTCCGCGTACGAGATGATGCTGTCCGAGAGCCAGGAACGCATGTTGATGGTGCTGCGTCCGGACCGGCAGGAGATGGCGCGCGCCATTTTCGAGAAGTGGGAGCTGGATTTCGCCGTCATCGGCCACCTGACCGACACCGGGCGCATCGTCGTGAGCCACCAGGGCGAGGTGAAGGCGGACATTGCGCTGGATCCACTGGCCGAGCAGGCGCCGCTGTATCACCGTCCGACCGAGGACACGCCGGCTGCCGCCCCGCTCGGCGCCGTCACCAGCCCGGTGGGGGTGATCGACGCGCTGGTCAAGTTGGTGGGCTGCCCGGATCTGTGCTCCCGCGCCTGGGTGTGGGACCAGTACGACAGCACGATCGGCGGCCAGACCGCCAAGCGACCCGGCGCCGCCGACGCTGCCATCGTGCGGATCGAGGATCACTCGCTGGCGCTGGCACTGACCACGGATTGCACCCCCCGCTACTGTGCGGCCGACCCTAAACTCGGTGGCATGCAGGCGGTGGCGGAGGCCTGGCGCAACATCACCGCAACCGGCGCCACCCCGCTGGCCATCACCGACAACATGAACTTCGGCAACCCCGAGAAGCCGCTGGTGATGGGCCAGTTCGCCGCGGCGGTGCAGGGCATTTCCGCCGCCTGCCTGGCACTCGACTTCCCCGTCGTGAGCGGCAATGTCAGCCTTTACAACGAGACCGACGGCACCCCGATCCTGCCAACGCCCGCCATCGGTGGCCTGGGCGTGATCAGCGACGCGGCCCGCGCCGTCGGCCTGGCACTGCGCCCGGCGATGGAGCTGGTGGCGGTGGGACGCACCGTGGGCTGGCTTGGCCAGTCGCTCTGGCTACGGGAGATCGCGGGCCGTGAGGAGGGTCCGCCGCCGCCGGTCGACCTGGAGGCCGAACGCCGCAATGGGGATTTCGTGCGGGCCCAAATCGCCGCCGGGCATGTCGTGGCATGCCACGATGCGTCGGATGGCGGCTTGCTGGTGGCCGTGGCGGAAATGGCGCTGGCCGGCGATGTCGGGGTGCATCTCGGCCGCTTGCCGGCGGGAATCGATGAGCATGCCTGGTGGTTCGGCGAGGACCAAGCCCGCTATGTCGTCGCCGTGGCGGACGCGGCCGAGTTCATGCTGGCCGCCGATGACGCGGGTGTGCCGGTGATACGGCTAGGCGCGGCAATGGGGGAACGGATCACCTTGGCGGATGGCAGCTTCGTGGAGTTGGCCGACCTTCGAGCCGCGCATGAGCGGTTCTTCCCGGCATGGATGGATGCCAAGCCCGGTGTTTGACATCCCAACTTGGCGTCACCATACCATTATGCAACCGAGAGAGTGCTAACCGATGGCCATGGCCGCCAATGAGATCGAGGCGATGATCCGCGCCGCGCTTCCCGATGCGAGTGTGACCGTGGAGGATCTGGCTGGGGACGGCGACCATTACGCCGCCACCGTAACCAGTGAGACTTTCCGCGGCATGTCTCGCGTCAAGCAGCACCAGCTCGTCTATGCCGCCTTGCGTGGGCGCATGGGCGGCGAATTGCATGCCTTGGCTTTGCAGACGTCTGCCCCCGAACCGGTCCAATAACGGAGAGACCCGATGAGCGATACCGCCGTGACTGCCCGCATCCAGAAAGACATCGCCGACAACCGCGTGATGTTGTTCATGAAGGGTAATGCGCTGTTCCCGCAATGCGGTTTCTCGGCACGGGTCGTTCAGATCCTGAGCCATCTGGGCGTGCCGTTCCAGACCGCCAACGTGTTGGAAGATGCCGGGCTGCGCGACGGTATCAAGGCGTTCTCGCAGTGGCCGACCATCCCGCAGCTTTATGTGGATGGTGAGTTCGTCGGCGGCTGCGACATCGTGACCGAGATGTTCCAGTCGGGCGAGCTTGAGACGCTGCTGAAGGAAAAGGGCGTGCCACACAAGGCTGCTGCCTGAGTAGTTCGTAGAGGGCTCTGCCTTCCTCGTGGGTTGTTCTCCCTTGGGGAAGGGCTGAGTGAGGGGTTTTCCGCAGATTGCTCGTGCGGCTAGGTCCCTCACCCAACCCTTTCCAGACGGAGAGGGCTCCAACGACCAAGCCGTGCTTGCGTTAGCTAACCTGGGTAGCTGAGATGGTCGCATGGACCGCGTTACTGTGCATGCTGCCAAGACGACTTTGTTGCAGCTCCTTCTCCGGACCGAAGCCGGCGAGGAGGTTGTTATTGCCCGCGGCACGAAGCCGATTGCCAAGCTTATCCCCGTAGTACCGCACCTTCCCAAGCGTGAGTTTGGGGCATCTAAGGGTGAGTTGAGCATTGGGACTGCTTTATTCGATCCTTTGCCGGACAAGGAAATTGAAGCATGGGCGGCTAGAAAGGCGGCTTGATGCGCCTGTTGCTCGCGCTCCTCTAGTGGATGGCGGGTCACGAGGCGCTATCGTTACCGGCTCGCGAAGCCATTGCCGACGACCGTAACACCG
>CAXTWC010000054.1:0-28203 GCA_964247805.1 uncultured Acetobacteraceae bacterium
GCCGTGTTCTTGTTCCATTCATGTCGTCCGCCCCCGCATCCGCCACCATCCCCATACCCCCCGAGCAACGGGCGGAGAACGCGCAATACTACCTCCGCGTCCTCCACCGCATGATCGATCTGGGCGCCAACCTGGCCGAGCGGATCCAGCAAACCCCCGTCAACCCCGCCGAAGCCACCGCCGCCGGGCTCGAGCCCGACGCTGCACCCACCGACACCGTCAGCCGCGAATTCGATCGCGTAACCCGGGGTGTCCGGCGCAGCATCATCCTCGCCCAGCGCATCCAGGACCCGGTCGCCGCGCGCGCCGAGGCCGACCCGGCGCAACACCGCATCCTCGCCCGCAAACGCATCCTCCGCGTCGTCGAGGACGAGATCCACGACAAATTCGACGGCGAAACGGCCGAAGCCATGCGCCAGGAATTGCTCGAACGCCTGGATAGCCCCGAACTCGAGGACGACATCGACACCCGGCCCATCGACGAGATCATCATCGATATCCGCCGCGACCTCGATACCGCCGGCACGCCCGGCTTCCGCCATGCCTGGAAGCGCCGCACACCCGACGACGTGGCAAACCTCCATGGCGTCGCCGCCACCACGCCCTCGGGTACACGCCCGGCACGGCCGCATGCGCCCCGCCTCGTGCGAAAGCGGCCAATCCTGCCGGCCAACGATGCCGAGACGGTAGCAATGCTGCTGCGCGGGGAGCCGCCTCCGGAGGACTAATCCGGGGCGCTGCCCCGTACTACCAGGAGAGAACCCGGGGCGCTGCCCCGGACTACCAGGAGAGAACCCGGGGCGCTGCCCCGGACTACCAGGAGAGAACCCGGGGCTCTGCCCCGGACCCCGGCAAAGGACGGTCGTCCTCTGCACTCACTACGACAGCGAAATATTCCAGAACACGGGGCTGCCTTTCAGCACGCCTTGCACCTGCTTGCGGAAGGCGGTGTAGACCAGCAACTGGCCGAGCGGCGCGTAGGGCACGTCCGTGAACGCCTGCAGCTGCATCTTGGCCGCGATCTGCTTCTGCGCGGCCAGGTCGGGGGCGGCGAACCACTGGGTGCGCAGATCCTCCAGCGCCGGGCTGCTGGGCCAGCCAGGGCCGGCGTTCTTGCCATTCCCGCGCAGGAACGCGTGCGTCGCGGGGGTGAACATGTCGAGCCCGCTCCAATACGTGTGGTAAACGCTCCAACCGCCCGCATCCACCGGGTCCATCTTGGCCCGGCGCTGCACGATCGTGCCCCAGTCGCTCACCTGGTAGTCCACGTTCAGACCCATCTGCTTCAGCAGATCCTGCCCCACATCGGACAGCGCCTTCGACGAGGCGATGTCGCTGGCCCCCAGCACCACCACGCGCTCGCCCTTGTAGCCGGACGCCGCGACCGCCGCGTGGATCTTCGCCATGTCGCGCGGGGCGGTCAGCACGGATAGGCCGGCATCCGAGGCCAAGGGGGTGCCGGGGCAGAACACCCCCACGCCGTCGTGCCAGTTGGAGTGATCGCCGCCGGCTGCCTCCATGAAATCGGCCTGCACCAAGGCGCCCAGCACGGCGCGGCGCAACGCCGGGTTGTCGAACGGCGGCTGCAGATGGTTCATCCGCATGGTGCCGATCAGCCCCGTCGGGTCGTTCTGCCGCACCACCACGTTGGCATCGCGCCGCAGTACCGGCAGCAGGTCGGCGTCGGGCTGCAGCCACCAATCCACCTCGCCGCGGCCGATCGCCCCGGTGACGGCGCTGGAATCGGGGATGATGTGCCACTCGACCCGGTCCAGGTGCACGATCTTGGGCCCCGCAGTCCAATCGCTTGTGCCAGTTGGGCGGGGGACGTAGCCGGCGAATTTCTCATACACCAGCAGGGAGCCGGCCACCCGCTCGTCTGCCTTGAAGCGGAACGGGCCGCTGCCGACCATCTCCGTCACCTGCTTGAACGGGTCGGTGAGCGCCAGCCGCTCCGGCATGATCGCGCACATAGAGGGCGGGGTTTTGCCCAGCGCGTCCGGCAGCAGGGGGAAGGCCTGCTTCATGAGGAACTGGATGGTCTTGTCGTCGGTGGCGCTGATCTCGTCAGCTGCGGCGATGACGGCCTGGCCGAACGGGTCACGCGCGCCCCAGCGCTTGATGCTGGCCACGCAGTCGCGGGCGAGCACGGGTGTGTTGTCGTGGAACCGCAGCCCCGGGCGGAGGGTAATGCGCCAGGTTTTGCCGCCATCGTCGGTCGCGGCGCCGTCGGCCATCTGGGGCGAGATGGCGTAGTTGCTGTCCATGCCGAACAGCGTGTCGAACACCATGAAGCCGTGGTCGCGCGTGGGGTAGGTGGTGGTCCAGATCGGGTCCAGCACCGCAACGTCGGTCTGCGGCACGAAGCGCAACACGTTGTTGGCGGCGCCGCGGGCGAGCATGGGGGTGGCGAGGGCTGCTGCCGAGGCGGCGAGGAAGCGGCGGCGGTGCATGCGGTTGGTCTCCAAGGTTGCTGGGTCGCCTCAAGCAAGCGGCGTGCGCAGGTTCTTCTGGATGCCGTAGACGCTGATGGCGGACCAGAACACTTCGATCAGGATCGAGGGTAGGTTCGGGTGGAACGCCAGCGACACCATGACCATGGCCGAGCCGAGCAGGTTGAGCGCCGGGTAGCGCCAATCGGTGGAGCGCAGCCGGCCGTGCTGGTTCAGGAAATACCCCACCGCGATCTGGGCCGCGCCGAGATAGCCCAGCACGCTGGACGCTGGGTCGAGATAGGCGGCGAGCGGCATCGTTTCGTCCCACATGCAAACTGGTAGTCTGCTGTATCCTGGCGGTCTATTCGGGAACAGGAGTCTCCATGCCGATCACGCGTGCCGAGTTGGAGGATCTGGACCGGGCGGACCCGCTGGCCCCCTTCCGCGCGGAGTTCAGCCTGCCGGACGGGGTGGTGTATCTCGACGGCAACTCGCTGGGCGCGCTGCCCCGCGCGACGCCAGGCCGGGTGGCGCAAGTGGTGGAGCAGGAGTGGGGCAGGGGGCTGATCCGCTCGTGGAACGACGCCGGGTGGATCGGCCTGCCCGAGCGAGTGGGCGACAAGATCGGCCGTCTGCTGGGCGCCCCGCCGGGCACGGTGATGGCGGCGGATTCGACGTCGGTGAACGTGTTCAAGCTGCTGTCGGTGGCGGTGGGCTTGCGTCCTGGGCGGCGGGTGATCCTGTCGGAGGCGGGCAATTTCCCGACGGACCTGTATATCGCGGAGGGCCTGATCGCCCTGCTCGGCCAAGGCCACGAATTGCGCACCGTCCCGGCAGAGCAGATCGAGGCGGCGTTGGGCCCGGATGTGGCCGTGGTGATGCTGACCCACGTGAACTACCGCACCGGTCGCATGCACGACATGGCGGCGGTCACCCGCGCGGTCCATGCGGCGGGCGCGTTGGTGCTGTGGGACCTGGCGCATTCCGCAGGCGCGGTGCCGGTGGACCTAGCGGCGGCCGAGGCGGATCTCGCGGTGGGCTGCGGCTACAAGTTCCTCAACGGCGGCCCGGGCGCCCCCGCCTTCCTGTACGTGGCCGAGCGGTTGCAGGCAGAGGCGCGTTACCCGCTGACTGGCTGGCTGGGCCATGCCGAGCCGTTCGGGTTCCACCCGAGCTACGCCCCGGCGCCAGGCATCGCGCGGGCCGTGGTGGGCACGCCCAGCATCCTGGCGATGGCGGCGCTGGAGGTGGGCGTGGACATCGCCTCGCGTGCGCCGATGGAGGAGGTTCGGGCGAAGTCACTGCGGCAGGCCGAGTTGCTGATGGCCCTCGTGGCGCAACAATGCCCGGGCCTGGACCTCGCGACCCCCACCGACCCGGCGTTGCGCGGCAGCCAGGTCTCGTTCCGCCACCCCGCCGCTTATGCCGTGATGCAGGCGTTGATCGCGCGCGGTGTGATCGGCGACTTCCGCACGCCGGACATCCTGCGTTTCGGCATCACCCCGCTCACCCTGACCTTTGCTGAGTTGTGGGACGCGGTGGCGGTGTTGCGGGACGTGCTGGCGACGGAGGCGTGGCGGGACGAACGGTTCACCACCCGAAACCGGGTCACATGACGCTCGCCTCAGTTCCTCCCCCATCCTTCACGGGGTAGGTGGCGGCGAAGCCGACGGAGGGGGTGCGGCCACACTGCCGGCACCTGTGCCCCCTCCACCATGCTTCGCACGGCCCCCTCCCCCGTGCGGGGGAGGAACTAGCAGGACGCGACCGCCCCCCCCGCCTTGAGCCGCAAGCTGCCTGGTGACACTCTGGCCTTGCCCTGCATCGGAGCGCGACGCTTGACGATCCTGACCAGAACATTGTTGGCCGCCAGCCTCGCCCTCGCCTCCACCCCGGCCATGGCCCAGCGCTGGGCCACCGTATGGGCCGGGGCGGACCAGGGGCCATACCCCGTGGGCAACCCCTCCGCCCAGCCGGACCTGTCGTTCACCTTCGCCCACCCCGACACCGGGGCGCACGAGCAAAGCTTTCGCCTCATCATCAAGCCGGACGTTTGGGGCCGGCAGATGCGGTTCCGCTTCTCCAACGCATACGGCACCAAGCCCATCACGTTCGACACCGCCTTCGCCGGGCTGCAGATGAGCGGCGCGGCCCTGGTGCCCGGCACCAACCGCCCCCTCACCTTCGCCGGCAAGAAGACGGTGACCGTCCAGCCCGGCGCGCTGGTCTGGTCCGACCCGGTGGCGCTGCCTTTCGTGCACGACCCCGCCGCCCCCGAGCTGGCCGGCCGCAAGCTCGCCGTCACCTTCCACATCCCGGGCGATAGCGGCCCGATGACGTGGCACGCCAAGGCGATGACCACCTCCTACGTCACCGCCCCCGATGCCGGGGCGATCGGCGAATTGGAGGACGACAGCGCGTTCCCCAACAGCACCACCTCCTGGTATTTCCTGGACGCCGCCGACGCGATGGTGGCGCCCGATACCCGCGTGATCGTGTGCCTGGGGGACAGCATCACCGACGGCACCGCCTCCACCCTCAACGGCGACGACCGCTGGACCGACGTGCTGTCCCGCCGCCTGCATGCCGAGGACGCGCAGCACGTGACGGTGGTCGACACCGGAATCGGTGGCAACCAGGTGGTGGGTCCGGCGGACTACTCCCCGGCCAAGCCGTTTGCCGGCGGGCCCTCCGCAACGTCCCGGCTGGAACGGGACGTGCTGGGGCTGTCCGGAGTGACCGACGTGATCGTGTTCGAGGGTATCAACGACCTGGGCGCCGCCAACGCCAGCCCGGATACGGTGGCCAGCGGCATGAAGGCGATCGCCGACCGGATCCGCGCCAAGTTCAAGGGCGTGCGCCTGGTGGGCGCCACCGTCACCACTAGCCGCGGTAGCCCCAACCCCGGCTATGGCACGGTGGACACGGACAATCGCCGCCACGCGCTGAACGACCTGATCCGCAAGCCCGGCCTGTTCGATGCGGTGATCGACTTCGACAGCGTCACCACCGACCCGCAGACCGGTGAGTTGCGGCCCGAATTCGTTCCGCCCTCTACCGCCGGCGGCCCCGGTGACAAGCTGCACCCGAACCGCGCCGGGTATCTGGCCATGGGTGATGCGGTGGACCTGCGCACGCTGGTGCCCGCCCCGCCACCCAAGCCTCGCCCGCGCCCCCGGCCCCGCCCGGCCCCCACCGACGATGCGGGCGACACGGCGGCCGCCCCTGCGCCGGCGCAATAGGGACGAACGATGAGTTACGACGACTACACCGGCCGCACCGAGACTCGCTCCGACGTCGTCTCGCCCAGCCTGGTCCGCGGTCTTGCGGCGACGCTGGATGTGCCCCAGCCCGAGAGCGTGCTGCCCCCGCTGTGGCACTGGATGCTGTTCGCGGACTGGGTGCCGGCCAGCGGTCTCGGCCCCGACGGCCACCCCAAGCGCGGCGGCTTCCTGCCCCCGGTGCATCACTTGCCCCGTCGCATGTGGGCCGGTGGGCGGTTGCAGTTCCACGCTCCGGTGCATGTGGGCGAGACGCTCACCCGGCTCAGCACCATCCTGTCTGTCACCGAAAAGACCGGCGGCAGCGGCACCCTGGTGTTCGTGACCGTCAAGCACGAGATCAGCGGCCCGGCCGGCCGCGCCATCACCGAGGAGCAAGACATCGTGTATCGCGGCACCGAGGGCGACGCGGTGAAGCCGGGCGAACCTGCCCCGCCGGTGAACGCGCTCGCCGCCAAGGATGTGTTCCCCGACCCGGTGCTGCTGTTCCGCTACTCCGCCCTTACCGGCAACGGCCACCGTATCCACTACGATGCCGACTACGTGCGCGACGTGGAGGGCTACCCAGGACTGATCGTGCACGGCCCGCTGCAAGCCACCTGGATGGTTGGCCTCGCCGCCGAGCTCGGCCCGGTCGGCCGGTTCAGCTTCCGTGGCCGCCGCCCCGCTTTCGCCAGCAGCCGCTTGCAGGTAGAGGCGTGGCGCGGCGACAAGGGCCTTCACCTGCGCACACGCGACGCCACCGGCGCCGTCTGCATGACCGCGGAAGCCGGAGAATGACCGAATTGGCCTTCCTGACCGAGCCTGTGCCTGAGCGGAGCGTGCTGCTACCCGTGTTGCCGGGAGTCAGCCGGATCGTTGCGGACAACCCCAGTCGCATGACCTATCACGGCACCAACACCTACCTGCTGGAGGGCGATGACGGCGTCACCGTGCTCGACCCCGGCCCCGACAGCGCCGAGCACGTGGCCGACATCGTGCGCCTGGCGCCGGGGCCGATCGTGCGCATCTTGCTTAGCCACACCCACCGCGACCACTTCGGTGGCGTTGCCGCGCTGAAGCAGCAGACCGGCGCGCCGACGCTGGGCTGGTACCAGAGCGCCGACGATGCCTTTACTCCGGACGTAAAAATCCATGACGGCGAGACCGTGGTTGGGATGGAGGCGGTGTTCACGCCGGGTCACGCGGCGGACCATCTGTGCTTTGCCCGGCCGGACGGGGTGATGTTCAGTGCGGACCACGTCATGGGCTGGTCCTCCAGCATCGTGAGCCCGCCCGGCGGCAACATGGCGGACTACTTCGCCAGCCTGCGACGTCTATTGGCTCGGGGCGAGACCACCTATCTGCCCGGCCACGGCCCCATGTTGACCGACCCGCACCCGTATGTGACGGCGCTGCTGGATCATCGCATCGCCCGTGAGAACGCGATCGCCGCGGCGCTCGAGAAGGGTCCGAATACCACGGTGAGCCTGGTGGAAGCGCTATATTCCAAGATCGACCCGATCCTGAAGATGGCAGCCGAGCGGAATGTGCTGGCGCATCTGATGAAGCTGCAGGGCGAAGGCCGGGTGACCCGGCGCGGCGACGATTGGCACGGGGGTTAACTGATCTGCTCCGTCAGGCGGTGCGATTCGGTCGCCGGCTTAGGCCAGCCACCGTGACGGTAATCGGTCCGAGTTCTGCCAGGAAGTTGACGTGGTCGTGCGGATGGGCCGACGGCTCAGCGCGACTGCGAGCGCTTCTCCTGACGTGGATGCGCCCGATCGGCTAAAGTCCGCGCGGCGTGCATCTTGGATGATCAGGCTCCACGGTCCGCGTTGCGCCGACCAATGCCCCCGACGAGTTACGACGACTAGCTTCCGGTGTTCGGCGGAACCACTTTGTAGAAACGACCCGGATCCTGGTCTGCTTGCCCGCCGGCCGCCCTCACGCGGTCTCGAATCCCTTTCATCGCGAAGATCCAGTCTAGCTGCTGAGGAGCCTTGCCGAACACGCCCATCGCAACGTTCCGTGCTCGCGATAAACCGCGTGTGTAGAAGGTTGCCACTCCGCCGGTCGTGTCGATTCCGAATTCGCGCGCGCCGCGCTCCGGAAGATCGCCGTAACTCGTTGTCACAACCTGAACGTCGAAGTACGCGCCGTTCGGATCGGTAGAAACACCGAAATCGCTCGACATCTCGACGATCATTACCGACCCGTTTACGGGGCCGAGCAAATCTATGTCGTAGATGTCCCCTAGCTTCGGAGGCTGCCCAGGAGTCCTGCGATTGAAAATATTGATCGTGTTGAACCCGCCGTTGTTCACAGCACGATTAGGGTTATCACAAAAGTCGTAGATCAGGGCCTCGGAACGTAGGGAGGGTGGCAGCTTTGAAATACGCATTGTGTATTCATCGTAGATAAACGAGCCTATCCCCGCATCCGTTCTTTGAGGCGTAGCATTCTGGCTCTTCATCTGCTGCTGCATTGGTCCCGAAGAAAGCCAACTGGCGTCAGTCAAGCGAGCCCAACTCTCGTCGCGACTCGGCATTCGCTCCTCCCCTGAACCCAACGCCCGCCGCCGTGCTTCGTTACCGTCCAACGATGCGCCATCGCTGGTTGCCGGCCGCGAAGACCGGTGTCGGAGTGCATAACCGTTAGCTATATGTAACGGAACGTCGGCGCAAGGTCGGCGGGTGGCTTTATAGCGGGCCGAGATAGTCGATCTGAAGGAGTGGCATCTTCCATCCGGCGATGAGCCGGGCAGTCCGGCAAAGGGCGCCTACAGGAGTGATCAATCACGAGGCGCCCTAGAGGCAGAAGACTTGGCGCAGTTCTAGGCATCAGTCCAGCAAGCCCTTGCTGAAATGCGCGCCATGCTCGCCGACGCCGGCTAACCGGAACCAGTAGACGTTGGCCGCAGTGCCAGACCAATACCAGGGTAGCCGTTTGGGTTTGGGCATCGCGACCGGCATGCCGCTGCGCCCATTCACCCTATTCCAATCCCCACTTCCGCATCCGCATCACCGGCGTCTTCTCCCGCCTCGCCCGCTCCACCGGGGTCAGCGCCAGCCATTCTTGCAATAACCCGATCACCGCCCGGGTTGGCCGAGCCAAATCCAACGCCAACGCCTCGTCCACCCCGTACCAGCGCAGACCCTCCAACTCGCCCGACCCCGCCAGTTCCCCGCTGACTGCCTCCGCACTCACGGTGAAGAAGCGGGCGTTGAAGCGAACCGGACTCTCCGGCGGGGTGATCGCGCGACCAAGATAGTCGAAGCCGGACAGATCCGGAGGCGTGCCGAGCGTGAGCCCGGTCTCCTCCTCCAACTCGCGGGCGGCGGCCACGGCCAGGGCGTGGACCAGGCGGGGCTTGGCGGCCTTGGCCAGCATCGCCTGCACGGGGGCGGGTAGGGGGGCGGCGACCGGGGCGGTGCCGTCGGCGCGGTCCACGGCGCCGCCGGGGAACACTAGGCGGTTGGGCATGAAACGGTGGCCGGCGCCGCGCATCCCCATCAGCATCTCCGGCGCATCCCCCCGCAGCACGATCAGGCTGGAAGCGTGCCGGGCGCGCACGGCGGCGGCACGGGCCGGGGCGGTCAGGGCTGTCTCGGTCCCGTCGGAGTTGGGCAAAATCTATCCTTCCTTGCGGCCGAAGCCGAGCAGGGTGGCGGCGTGGCGGATGGTCCAGCCCTGCACCACCAGGGACGCAACCACCGTGCCGAAGGCGATGCCGAACAGCCGCTCGGCGCCGGGGGCTCCGGAGAGCACGGGGATGATCGTCAGGTAGATCGGCACCGCCCCGCGCAGCCCGACCCAGGCGGCGAAGGCGGACTGGCGAACGCCGAAGCCGAACGGCAGCAGGCAGATGAACGCGGCGAGCGGGCGGGCCACCAGGATCAACACCGCAGCCACGACTGCGATCGCCCCGGCGGCGGGCAGCAGGTCGTGCGGCGTCACCAACAGGCCGAGCATGAGGAACAGCGTCACCTGCGCCAGCCAGGCGAAGGCCTCGTAGAACTGCTCCATGCGGTGCCGGGTGCGGTAGTCGCCGGTGCCGGTGATCACGCCCATCAGGTACACCGCCAGAAAGCCGCTCGCCCCGAGCCTCTGGGCGGCGCCGAACAGGGTCAGCACGGCGGCGAAGGCGAGCACCGGGAAGATCGACGCCTCGGCGGGCAAGCGGCGCAGCAGGGCCAGCAAGCCATACCCGGCGGCGATGCCGAGGACGGTGCCGCCGCCCATCTCGGTGGCGAACAGCAGGGCGGCGTGCCCGACGGTGAGCCCCGACGGCGAGGTGAGGAAGGTGACGACGGCGATGGTCAGGAACACCGACATCGGGTCATTCAGGCCAGATTCGATTTCCAGCAGGGCGGTCAAGCGGTCCGGCACGGCGACGCGGGCGCGGCGCAGCATCACGCCGACGGCGGCGGCGTCGGTCGGGGCCATGGCGGCGCCGATCACCAGCGCCTCGCCCCAGGACACGCCGAACAGCCACACGCCGGCCGCCGCCACGACGCCGGCGCTGATCGCGACCCCGACGGTGGCCATGGCGAGGGCCGGCCAGAAGGCTTGTTTGAGCGCGGTGCGCTCGGTCTTGAAGCCGCCTTCGAACAAGATCGCGGCCAAGGCGATGCTGCCAATCAGGTAGGCCCCGCCGAAATCGTCGAATTGGATGCCGCCGGGCCCGTCCTCCCCGGCCAGCATGCCGATGGCAAGGAACACCAGCAGCAACGGCGCCCCGATCCACGCGGAGGCGAGTCCGGCAAACAGGCTGACGAGGCCAAGGACGCCGCCCAGCAGGATGAGGTCGTGCGCTTGATCCACGGCCGCGTCATAGCCTGCTGGACGGCGAGTTTGAACCCACCGATTCAACGCCCGTCTGGACGCCGCTGCCACCCTCGACTACAATCGTATTTTCCGGTCAATCCATTTGAAACCACCTACCGCCTCGGCCTTCAGCGTGCCTGCCGTTGGGGGGCGGCATGTGTTCGGCCTGCTGGACGCCTTCCGGGGTGTCGCCGCGCTCTGTGTGATGCTGTACCATTTCGCGCCGTTTCCGCGCAGCCAGGTGCTCGGCAGCGCCTACCTGGCGGTGGATCTGTTTTTTGTCCTGAGCGGGTTCGTCATTGCCTATGCCTATGACGGCCGGTTCCGCCAGGGGTTGAGCGTGGGCCGCTTCCTGCGGCTCCGGCTGACCCGGCTGTACCCGGTGTATTTCGCCGGGTCGCTGCTGGGTGTGGTGTTCGTCGTGATGCGCAACCTGGTCGAGCCGGAGAAATCCCTCGCCTGGGGCACCCTACTCGTCGGCGCAATGCGGGCGGCGTTGTTCCTGCCCGATACCGGTCGCCACGCCGGGATGACCGGGTTGTTCCCGTTCGACATGGCGGCGTGGTCGTTGTCGCTCGAGATCGGGGTCAACTGCCTGTATGCCCTGTTGTTCCGCGCGCTGACGACCCGCGTGCTCGCCGTGGTGGTGGCCTGCAGCGCGGCGATGCTGGTGGCGAGTGCCACGTCATACGGCAGCATGGACATGGGAGCCACCGCGGCGTCGCTGGCCGGCGGCGTCGAGCGGTGTGCGTTCGGCTTCTCCGCCGGGGTGCTGCTGTTCCGGCTGCGCGGCCGGCCGGTGCGCCTGCCGCGGGTTGCCGGGGTGCTGCTGCTGGCCGTGGTGCTCGCCACGTTCGCACTGCCGACGGAGCCGGGGGCGGGGCGGATCGTCCACGATTTGGTCTGCGTGCTGCTGGCGATGCCGCTGCTGGTCTGGTTGGGCAGTTGGGCCCGCGATGTTCCGGCGCCGCAGTTCTTCGGCTGGTTGGCGGCCGTGTCCTACCCCGTCTACGTCCTCCATACGCCGGTGCTGTGGAGCCTGGAGTGGGTGACGCTGCACGTATTGCATCGCCACGCCGGCGAGTTGCAGCCGGTCTCGGGCCTGGTGTATGCGGCGACCACCCTCGTCATCGCGGATCTCGCCGTCCGGTATTACGAGGCTCCGCTGCGCCGGCTCGGCCGGTGGCGTCTGAACCGGGCGGAGTGTGTGCCGTTATCAGGCTGAATTGGAGGCTGAGACATGGCTGAGATCCGCAGGTTGAACCCGCACGACCCGATGCCCGAGGGCGGTCATTCCTTGATCGTGCTGCGGCGCTTCGACGAGGACGACCCGCACAAGACCGTGGTGGAGGTGACGCTGACCCACCGCCACGGCTTGCCCGAGCGCACCCGCCCGGCGCACCCGAACGGGAAGGCGATGGAACTGGAGGAAGCGGTGGAAGCGGCGCGCCGGGTCGCGGACGAGGCGGGGATCGACGCGGTGCAGGTGATCGACCGCACCGCCGGGCCGCGGGAGCGCGACATCCTGCAGCATGGCGGCGACCACACCGTGCACATGGAGCGGCTGGACGACGACGACCTCGAGGAAGGCGAACGCGGTCCGGACATGCGCGACCGGACCTGATCCGGCAGGCGGCGCGGGTTGCGTCGGCCGGGCTGTGCCTGATGGCGGCGGTGCTGTGGTCGCTGCCGATGTTGGCCTCGGGGCTGCTGGCCCTGTTGCGGTATGGCTTCGGCAGCTTGTTCGTGGTGGGGGAGAGCGTGGCCGAGGCGCTGTTGCGGTCCAGCGGCGCGGACATCGCGGGCACGGTGCAGCGTCTGCACGTCTCCCCCCTGCTGAGTGCGGCGGAGGCATCGGCGGGGCTGTTGCTGGCGGCCGGGTCGGCCGGGACGGCGCTGCGGCAACCATTGGCGGCAGCGGGGCTAGCGGTGCTCTCGGCCGGCGAGGCCTGGTGGTATGGCATGCCGGTGATCACGGCGTTGCTCGCACCCGCGGCGATATGCGCAATCGCGTCCGCGCGGGGTTGACGGAACGGCCTCGACGGCTCATTTGCCCCATACAGGACCGAACGGGTCCCGTTTGTTAGAACCAGCATCGGGTCGGCATGTTCAGGCTCTCAAAGCTCACCGATTATGCGGTGGTTGTGCTCATCCGCCTCGCCGAGGTGGACGGGGTGCAGACCTCGCCCGGCGTCGCCCAGGTTACGGGTGTGCCCGAGCCGACGGTCGCTAAGGTCTTGAAGGCAATGGCGGCAGCTGATCTGGTCGTGTCGCAACGTGGCGCCCGGGGCGGCTACCGTTTGCTGCGACCCTTGGCGCGTATTTCGGTGGCGGACGTGATTACCGCCATCGATGGGCCGATTGCCATGACGGCCTGCGTCGAAGGCTCCGGCGCGTCGTGCGAAGCATCGTGCAGTTGCCCGGTGCGTGGACGATGGGACGCCGTGAACGAAGCCGTCCGCGACGCTTTGACCGGTATAACCCTGGCCGACATGGCCCCGCCGATGCGGCAGTTCGCCGCACCCTCTTTTTCCCTTCCCGCCGAATAGGACGCCCTTTATGGCAGCCGTCGCCGAAACACTCGATACCGTCCAGTCACTGACCGATTCCGGCTACAAGTGGGGCTTCGAAACCGACATCGAGATGGATGTCGCTCCCAAGGGTCTGAGCGAAGACACCATCCGCATGATTTCCGCCCGCAAGGTGGAGCCGGAATGGCTGCTGGCTTGGCGGCTGAAGGCCTATGCCTCGTGGCTGCAGATGCAGGAGCCGGATTGGGCGAAGGTCGGCTATCCGGCGATCGACTACCAGGACATCCATTATTACGCCGCCCCTAAGAAAAAGGACGGCCCTAAGTCGCTGGACGAAGTCGATCCCGAGCTGCTGCGCACGTACGAGAAGCTCGGCATCCCCATCAAGGAGCAGGCGATCCTGGCTGGCGTGATCGGCGCCGACGGCCAGGGTGCGGCCGAGGGGGAAGTGCAGGGCCGGCAGATCGCGGTGGATGCGGTGTTCGACAGCGTCTCGGTCGCGACCACGTTCCGCAAGAGCCTGTATGAGGCCGGGGTGATCTTCTGCCCGATCTCCGAGGCGGTGCACGACCATCCCGAGCTCGTGCAAAAGTATCTCGGCAGCGTGGTGCCGGCGGGAGACAACTTCTTCGCCGCGCTGAACAGCGCCGTGTTCACCGATGGGTCGTTCGTGTTCATCCCCAAGGGCGTGCGGTGCCCGATGGAGCTGTCCACGTATTTTCGCATCAATGCCAAGAACACCGGCCAGTTCGAGCGCACGCTGATCATCGCCGAGGAAGGCGCCAGCGTGTCCTACCTCGAGGGCTGCACGGCGCCGATGCGGGACGAGAACCAGTTGCATGCGGCGGTGGTGGAGTTGGTGGCGCTGGATGATGCGTCGATCAAGTACAGCACGGTGCAGAATTGGTATCCAGGCGACGTGAACGGCAAGGGCGGCATCTACAACTTCGTCACCAAGCGCGCGGCCTGCCGCGGTGCGCGCAGCAAGGTGAGCTGGACGCAGGTGGAAACCGGCTCGGCGATCACCTGGAAATATCCGAGCTGCATCCTGCAGGGTGAGGACAGCGTGGGCGAGTTCTACTCGGTCGCGCTGACCAACAACCGGCAGCAGGCGGATACCGGGACCAAGATGATCCATATCGGCAAGGGCACGCGCTCGACGATCGTCAGCAAGGGCATCAGCGCCGGGCGTTCGGACAACACGTATCGTGGCCTGGTGAAGATCCTTCCGAAGGCGGCCAATGCCCGCAACTTCACCCAGTGCGACAGCCTGCTGATCGGCGACCAGTGCGGCGCGCATACGGTGCCCTACATCGAGAGCCGCAATGCGACGTCGCAGGTCGAGCACGAGGCGACCACGAGCAAGATCAACGATGACCAGTTGTTCTACTGCCGCCAGCGTGGGCTCAGCCAGGAGGACGCGGTGGGGCTGATCGTGAACGGTTTCTGCAAGGACGTATTGAAGGAACTGCCAATGGAGTTCGCTGTGGAAGCACAGAAGCTCCTCGCCATTTCGCTCGAGGGGTCTGTCGGCTGATGCTCGAGATCAAGGGACTGGCGGCATCACTGGACGACGGCAAGGCAATCTTGAACGGCGTCGACCTTGTGGTGCCGACGGGCGAAGTACACGCGATCATGGGGCCGAATGGCTCCGGCAAGAGCACACTCAGCTACGTGCTGTCGGGCCGTGAGGGCTACGAGGTGACCGCCGGCTCCGCCACGTTCGACGGCAAGAACCTGCTGGAGATGGAGCCGGAGGAGCGTGCGGCGGCCGGATTGTTCCTGGCGTTCCAATACCCGGTGGAGTTGCCCGGCGTTGGCAACGCCAATTTCCTACGAACGGCGTTCAATGCCCAGGCGCGGGCGCGAGGTGAGCCGGAACTGGACGCGATCAAGTTCCTCCGCGTGGCGCGCGAGGCAATGAAGCGGTTGGCAATGCCGGACGACATGCTGAAGCGCAACGTGAACGTGGGTTTCAGCGGCGGCGAGAAGAAGCGCAACGAAGTGCTGCAGATGGCGGTGCTGAAGCCGAAGCTGGCGATTCTCGATGAGACGGATAGCGGGCTGGACATCGACGCCCTGAAGATCGTGGCGGATGGCGTGAATGCGTTGCGGGCACCGGATTTTTCCGCACTGGTGATCACGCATTACCAGCGGCTATTGGACTACATCGTGCCGGACCGTGTGCATGTGCTCGCGGCGGGGCGGATCGTGCGTTCGGGCGGCCCGGAACTGGCCAAGCAACTCGAAGCGGACGGCTACGCCCAGATCGTGGCGGAGGCAGCATGACACGCTCCCGTTCTCCCTCTCCCCTTGTGGGAAACGGTCGGGGTGAGGGGTCGGCTCAACCCAGAAATCCGTCGCGTGGCGCCCCTCACCCAACCCTCTCCCGAGGGGAGAGGGCTTTTATCGGAGTTCGAGTGCGGGCATGAGCACGACCCTCCATCAGGGCGCCGAGGCTTTTCTGTCTCGTTACGAGGGTTTGCGCAGCCGTCTCCCCGGTGACCACGCCGCCCGCGAAGACGCCGCCGCCTCGTTCCGCCGCAGCGGCCTGCCGACGGCCCGGAACGAAGCCTGGAAGTACACGTCGCTACGTGCCCTTGCCGAGAACGACTTCCGCGAGGCGCTCACATCCGTCGAAGGCGGCGCGCTGCCGACTATCCCAGCGATCGACGCACCTCGGATCGTCTTCGTCGATGGACGTTTGCGCGAGGACTTGTCCAACCCCCCGGACACGCTGAACTTCACCCGTTTCGCCGACACGCAGCATTTCGGCGCGCTCTCCCGCCCCGACGAGCAGCCGGTCGTGGCATTGAACACGATGTTGGCCGAAGACGGCGCCATCCTGTCCGTGGCGGAGGGCGTAGATGCCGGCACGATCGTGCTGGTGAACCTCGCCGCCGAGACTGAAGGGCGCTCGGTCGCCTTCCATCCCCGCCACGCGATCCGCCTGGCCGAAGGTGCGCGGCTGACGGTGCTGGAACTGCATCTCGGCCGTGGCCGCTATCTACATAACCCGGTCACCGAGATCGAGGTCGCCGCAAGCGCAACGTTGACCCATATCCGGCTGCAGGATGAAGCACCGGATGCGTTCCATCTCGCCACGATCTATGCCGACGTGGCGCAGGCCGGGTTCTATGACGCGTTCACGTTGACGCTCGGGGCCCGCATTTCCCGCGCCGAGTTCCACGCGCGGCTGCGTGGGCCCGGCGCCGTAGTGCACCTGAACGCGGCGCAGATGCTCGCCGGCAACCAGGTCGGTGACATTACAACCGTGGTGGCGCACAACGCACCCAACTGTTCCAGCCGGCAGGCGGTGAAGAACGTGCTGAACGGGCGCGCCCGCGGCGTGTTTCAGGGCCGTATCGAAGTGGACCGGGTGGCGCAGAAAACCGACGGTTACCAGATGAGCCAGGCGCTACTGCTCTCGCCGGACGCGGAGATCGACTGCAAGCCCGAGCTGCAGATCTACGCCGACGACGTGAAGTGCAGCCACGGTGCAACCATCGGCGAATTGAACATGGACCAGCTGTTCTATTTGCGCGCACGCGGCATTCCGGACGCGGAAGCGCGCTCGATGCTGGTCCGCGCCTTCCTCGATGACGCACTCGAGGCAGTGACCCACGAGGCCGGGCGGGCTCTGCTGGAGCGGGCAGTCGAAAGCTGGTGGCTACGCCAGGCAGCGTGAAAGGTTAATCCTAATGGACATGAACGCACCCTTCGCAAAGCTAGACGTCGAGCGCATCCGCACCGAATTCCCGATCCTGCAAGAACGCGTGCACGGCAAGCCGTTGGTGTTCCTGGACAGCGCTGCCTCGGCGATGAAGCCGAACGCGGTGATCGACGCCATGTCGGACACGATGCGCACGCAGTACGCCAACGTGCATCGCGGGCTGCACTGGATGAGCGAGCGCACGACCGACGCCTACGAGAGCACCCGCGATGCGATTGCCCGGCTGATCAACGCACCCTCCCGCGACGAGGTCGTGTTCGCGAAGAACACCACCGAGGCGATCAATCTGCTGGCCCATAGCTATGGCTCACTGCTGCGGCCAGGGCAGGCGGTGCTGATCTCGGAGATGGAGCATCACGCGAACCTGGTGCCCTGGCAGATGCTGCGGGACCGCGCCGGGATCGAGCTACGGGTCGCGCGCATTACCGATGCAGGCGAACTGGATTGGGTGGATTTCGAGGCCAAGCTCGCCGACGGGCGGGTCGGGCTGGTCGCCATCACGCACATGTCCAACGTGCTTGGCACCTACACGCCGGCAGCCCGCATCGCGGCGGCGGCACATGCGGCCGGGGCGAAGGTGATGTTCGACGGCAGCCAGGCGGTGGTGCATCGCCGGGTCGACGTCCAGGCGTTGGATGCGGACTTCTACGTTTGGACCGGGCACAAGCTGTATGGCCCGACCGGCATCGGCGTGCTGTGGGGTCGCATGGAGTTGCTGGAGGCAATGCCCCCCTTCATGGGCGGCGGCGATATGATCGGCAGCGTTAGCTTCGAGCATTCGACCTGGGCGCATGTCCCGCACAAGTTCGAGGCCGGCACCCCGCCCATCGTCGAAGCCATCGGGCTTAAGCGGGCTATCGAGTGGGTCGAGGCAATCGGCTACGACGCCATAGCGGCGCACGAGGCGGCGCTGACCGATCACGCGCTGACCCGGCTCGCCGAGGTGAAGGGTTTGCGCGTACTCGGCCAGGCGCAGGATCGTGGCGGGGTGATCTCCTTCACGCTGGAGGGCGCCCATGCGCATGACGTGGCGACCTTGCTCGACCGTAATGGCATCGCCGTGCGCGCCGGCAATCACTGCGCCGAGCCACTCATGCGCCGCCTCGGCGTGGACAGCACTGCGCGGGCGAGCTTCGGGATCTACACGACGCTGGGTGAGATCGACGTGCTGGCCGATACGCTGGAACGTGTGCGGGTGTTCTTCGAGTGAGTGAGTTCGCCGACCTGCGGGACCTGTATCAGGAGGTCATCCTCGAGCACAGCCGGCACCCCCGCCACCAGCACAAGCTCGACCCGTATGACGGGGCTGCGAAGGGCGACAACCCGATGTGCGGCGACCGGGTGGAAGTCCGCGTGCGTCTGGATGACGGCCGGGTTGCCGAAGCCGGGTTCGAAGCGCGTGGCTGTGCCATTAGCGTCGCTTCCGCCGACCTGATGGCGGATGCCGTGGCAGGCCATTCTCCGCAGGAGATACACGACCTCGCAGAGCGGTTCCGTGCTATGGTGCAGACCGGGACCTGCCCCGATTGCGAGGATATGGCCACGTTGAGACCGCTTGCCGGCGTGCACGAATACAAGTCCCGGCTGAAATGCGCGACCCTGCCTTGGGATGCGCTGCTAGCCGCCCTGGAGGATACCGCTCATGGCTGATGCACATGGCGCTTGGACGCCCGATGGCGTGACCGAGCCGAGCCCGTCCGAAGACGCCGTGATTGCCGCCATCGGCACCGTCTACGATCCGGAGATCCCGGTAAATATCTACGAACTCGGGCTGATATACGCGATCGACATCGCCGACGACGGCCGGGTGAAGGTGGAGATGACCCTGACCGCCCCTGGCTGCCCCTCGGCGCAGGAGTTGCCGGTGCAGGCGCGGGAGGCCATCATGGCGGTGCCGGGCGTGACCGACTGCGAGGTCGAGACCGTGTGGGACCCGCCGTGGGATCCGAGCCGGATGACCGAGGAAGCCCGCCTGTCGTTGAATATGTTCTGACGCCGACCGATCTAGGACGCATCATGAGCCACACCCAAACCGCTCCCAAAGTCCGCCGTGCGCTACCGCCGCTGATGTCGATGTCGGATGCGGCAGCCGAGCGCCTCGCCAAACTGTATGCCGGCGGTCAGAAGGGCATGCTGCTGCGTATCGACGTCAGCACCAAGGGCTGCTCCGGCATGTCATACAAGATGGACTGGGTGCCCGAGCCTGGGCCGGGCGACGAGGTGGTGACCGATCACGGCCTGACCGTATTGGTGGACCGCAAAGCAAGCTTGTTCCTGATTGGGACGATGATGGATTATCAGATCAAGGATCTGACGGCTGGCTTCACCTTCGTCAACCCGAATGAGAAGGGCCGTTGCGGCTGTGGCGAGAGCTTCCACGTCTAATAGCCGAGATATGACTAGGGAGGTGTCGACATGATCCGTGACGACCTGGAAACCGCGATGCGGGCGAAGTTGCTGGGCTCGACCCCGATCGACGCGACGATCCTGTTCGATCTCGGCTCCGACGGTTCGATCTATCTCGACGGTAAAGCGGCTCCGCCAACGGTCGGCGAGTCTGGCCCGAAGCCTGATACGACGATTACGGTCTCCGCATCGGATTTGAAGGACATGATGGCGGGGGATTTGAACCCTATGGAGGCGTTCACCCTCGGTAAGCTGGAGGTGAGCGGCGACATGGGCCAGGCAATGAAACTGGGCTCGCTGCTCGGCTGACCCGGCCGCGAGCCCGCAGGCTCAGGCGCGCAGCCGGGCAATGTCCAGCAGCGTGTTCGCCTCGAGTTCCTTCTGATCAAGGCGCTGCTTGACCAAGTCGCCGATGCTGACCATGCCCGCCAGGTCACCGTCGTTCAGGATCGGCAGATGGCGGATGCGGTGCCGGGTCATCTGCTCTAGCGCGTGCTCGATCGTGTCGTCGGGGTGGCCGCTGATGATCGGGCTGCTCATGAGTTCGCGGACCTCGAATTCGTAGGCACGCGCCCCGCTTTTCGCGAGCCGGTTCACCAAGTCACGCTCGGAGAACACGCCGACGGGCTTCAACGCCTCTTCGACCACCAGCGCGCCAATGCGGTGCTTGGCGAGCCGTTCTACCGCCTCTCGGACCGTCTGATCCGGACGGATGGTGACGACCTGATGGCCCTTGCCCCGCAGGACGTCGGAAATGCGCATGTCAATCTCTCCCACACTGGCCGGGCAGGCCTTATGGGCCAGTCCCGGTGAACCGGCGGGCGCATAGTGCGTCCGTCATGACCCACTTTAGATGGTGACCCCGGCCGCCCGGGGCCAGTGGCGCGACGAGTAGATGGCCAAGGGCTCATGCTCTGGACAGGTGGTGGCTAGCGGCGACGGTGGCGCTCGAACACCACGACGCTTTCCACTGCGGCGGACCAAAGGAACTGGTCGACAGGCGTGGCCTGCTTCACGCCATAGCCCGCTTGCAGCAGGAGCTTTGCATCCTGCACCAGCGCGCCGGGATTGCAGCTGACGTAGATGATCCGGGGCACACCGGACGCTGCGATCGCCGTCATCTGCGGTCCGCACCCGGCATAGGGCGGATCCAGCACGATGGCGGCGGCGCCGGCTAGATCCTTCGGGGTGAGCGGCTGGCGGACCAAGTCGCGCTGGATCGCCTCGACCCGGCGTCCTGCACCGGCTCGGCGCAAGGCGGCGAATGCCGAGGCGTCCCCCTCGTAGGCGACGACACGGGCCCGCTCGATCAAGGCGAAGGTCAGCGTGCCGCAGCCGGCAAACAGCTCCACAATGCGCGCGCGCGGGGCCAGGCTGGGCAGCCCGGCCATCACCGCGGCGGTAATGGCGGCCTCGCCCTCGCGGGAAGCTTGCAGGAAGGCACCCGGCGGTGGCGCCACTTCGACGCCGGCAAGGGACGTCACGGCGGGGTTGAGTTGCGCGGCGGATTCCGCCGGACCGTTGTTGAAGGCGGTGGAGATGCGGCAGGCGCCTAGGCTGCTGGCCATAGTCGTGAGTGCGGTTCGGTCGGCGGCGCTGAGTGGCGCGTCGGTGCGGAGCAGCAGGTCGATGCCGCTGTCCAATAGGTTGGCGAGGGCGGAGCCGGTGCGGCGGAGGCCGGAGATGCCGGGGAGGGTCTGGCGCAGGGCACCGATCAGGGCCACTAGGCGAGGGTCGAGCACGAGGCAAGTGTGCAGGTCGATCACCTCGCGGCCGCGGTGGCGGTGGAGTCCGACCGTGACCGTCCTGCCGTCGCGGGTGAGGGCGAGGTCGACCCGGCGCCGATCGGCCGGTGGGGTGCGGGCGAGAGGGGCGATTGAGGCGTCGGGGAAGCCTGCACGGGCGAGGGCGGTGCGAACCTGGTCCTGTTTCCAGGCGGCGTAGGAACCGTCTTGCCAGTGCTGCAGGGTGCAGCCACCGCACGCGCCGAAATGCGGGCAGGGGGCGGTTTGGCGATCAGCCGAGGAGGTGAGGATCTCGGCGTCGCCCGTCCAGCCTTTGCCGCGCTTAGTGAGCGCGGAAGTTCGGATCGTTTCGCCGGGGAGGGTATAGGGGAGGTAGGCAAGGTCGCCATCGGGGAGGATGGCGATGCCGTCGCCGTCGGCGCCTAGGTGGCTGATCTCGACCGTTTCATGTCCCTCACCCAACCCCCTCCCAAGGGGAGACGGCTTTTTGCTGCTCCCTCTCCCGCTGGAAAAGGGGTGGGGTGAGGGAGCTTCCGAGCTCAGGCGCCGAACGCGGAGAGGCCGGTCTGCGCGCGGCCCAGGATGAGCGCGTGCACGTCGTGGGTGCCCTCGTAGGTGTTCACCGCCTCGAGGTTCATCACGTGGCGGATCACGTGATACTCGTCCGCAATGCCGTTGCCGCCGTGCATGTCGCGGGCGTCGCGGGCAATCGCGAGCGCCTTGCCACAGCTATTGCGCTTGCACAGGCTGATCATCTCCGGCGCCGCGCGATGCTCCTCCATCAGGCGGCCCAAGCGCAGCACGCTCTGCAAACCGAGCGTGATCTCGGTCTGCATGTCGGCGAGCTTCTTCTGGATCAACTGCGTGGCAGCCAACGGGCGGCCGAACATCATGCGTTGCAGAGTGTATTCACGGGCGGCGTGCCAGCAGAACTCCGCCGCACCCAGCGCGCCCCACGAGATGCCGTAGCGCGCGTTGTTCAGGCAGGAGAACGGGCCGCGCAGGCCTTTCACGCCGGGCAGCATGTTTTCCGCGGGGACGAAGACGTCGTCCATCATGATCATGCCGGTCTTGGAGGCGCGCAGGCTGAACTTGCCCTCGATGGCCGGGGCGGTGAGGCCCTTCATGCCTTTCTCGAGGATGAAGCCGCGGATGGTGCCGCTGTCGTCCTTGGCCCACACCACGAACACGTCAGCCAGCGGCGAGTTGGTGATCCAGGTCTTGGAGCCGCTCACCAGGTAGCCGCCATCCACGCTTTTCGCGCGGGTGCGCATGCTGCCGGGGTCGGAGCCGGCGTCTGGCTCGGTTAGGCCGAAGCAGCCGACAAACGTGCCGCTCTGCAGCTTGGGCAGGAATTTCTGGCGCTGCTCCTCCGAGCCGAACGCCCAGATCGGATACATCACCAGGGACGACTGCACGGAGAAGGCCGAACGGTAACCGCTGTCCACCCGCTCCACTTCACGCGCGATCAGGCCGTATGCGACGTAGCCGACGCCGGCGCAGCCGTAGCCCTCCAGGGTGGCGCCCAGGAAGCCCATCTCGCCCATCTCGTTCATGATCTCGCGGTCAAAGGTCTCGTGGCGGTTGGCCATGAGCACGCGTGGCATGAGCTTGTCTTGGCAATAGGCACGGGCAGCGTCGCGGATGGCGCGCTCGTCTTCGGTCAGCTGGTCGTCTAGCAGCAATGCATCGTCCCAGGTGAACGGACCCATGGGGCGGTTCTGCGGCACGCCACCGGGCGGGATATCCTGCTGCGGGTTGGCCTCGGCGGCCTCCGGCATGGGGATCGGCGTGGTCATGTTCATGCCTGGGTGTCCTCCGTTTGGCGCGCTTGAGTTGCGCGGATGGGGGACCGTATCAGCATGAAGGCCGGCACGTCATCGCCAAAGCCTTGCACGGACGGCCCAAGATCGTCATCGCGGTAGCGGCCCTCGCGGCGGGGCGGACGCTCCCGGTTGCGATCGGGAGCCGCATCGCGAACGGGGGGCTGCTCCCGCTTGGAGGCTTGCTCGCGCCCGGGGGATTGCTCGCGCATCGGAGTCTGCTCGCGCGGGCGGCGTTCGCGGGGAGCGCGGATCGGGGCAGCCTCGACCACGGTCTCGGCCACGACTGCAGGCCCGGTGTCGTCGGCTGGCGCGGCTTTGGCGGCACGGCTGCGACGCGGGGCGGCTTCGGCCTTGGGCTCGGCCTTCTCGGCGACCGCCCGACGAGGCTTGGCCTCCGGCTTTGCGGCAGCGGTGCGGCCGCGACCACGGCGCTTGCGGCCGTCACCCTCGGCCCACTCCGCCTCATCGAGACCTTCCACGGTGATCCGGGCGATGGGTGCGCCCACCAGCTTCTCGATCGCTTCAACCGCCAGCCGGTCGTCCGGGCTCGCCAGGGTAAAGGCGTGTCCCGTCAGCCCGGCCCGACCGGTACGGCCGATGCGGTGCACGTAGTCCTCGGCATGGTGCGGCACGTCGAAGTTAAACACATGCGACAGGCCGCTGATGTCCACGCCACGAGCTGCGACGTCGCTGCACACCAGCAGGCGTAGCTCGTTGGCCTTGAAGCGCGCCATGGTCGCGGTACGCTCGGATTGCGACAGGTCGCCATGCAGCGCACCGACGTCGAAGCCGTGCTTCTTCAACGACTTGAACAGGATGTCGACTTCGGTCTTGCGGTTGCAGAAGATCAGCGCGTTCTGCACCTCTTCCGACCGGATCAGCCGGCGCAGCGCCTCGCGCTTGTCGGTCTCCGCCACCAGCGCGAGGCCGGCTACGATCGTGGTCGCCACCGAGGCGGGGCGGGAGACGGTGATCAGCTTCGGGTTCTGCAGGAAGGCGTCGGCCAGTCGCTTGATCTCCGGTGCCATGGTGGCGGAGAAGAACAGCGTCTGCCGGGTGCGGGGCAGCATCTGCACGATGCGCTCCACGTCGGGGATGAAACCCATGTCGAGCATCCGGTCGGCCTCGTCGATCACCAGGATGCGGGCATCGGTCATCAGCAGGCCGCCGCGCTCGAACAGGTCGATCAGCCGGCCCGGCGTCGCGATCAGCACGTCGACACCCTTCATCAGGGCGTCCTTCTGATCGTTCATGCTCTCGCCGCCGATCAGCAGCGCATGGTTCAGCTTCAGGTGCTTGCCGTACTGGATAAAGTTCTCCGCCACCTGCAAGGCCAGCTCGCGAGTCGGCTCGAGGATCAACGAGCGTGGCATGCGGGCGCGGGCGCGACTGCCGGCGAGAATGTCCATCAGCGGCAGCGTGAAAGAGGCCGTCTTGCCGGTGCCGGTTTGCGCCACGCCCAGCACGTCGCGACCCTGGAGCACGATCGGGATCGCCTGCTCCTGGATCGGGGTCGGGTGCAGGTAGCCGATTTCGGCGATGGCGCGCAGCAGGGGCTCGGACAGACCCAAATCGGCGAACACGGTGCGAATCGGCTCGGGCTCGAGTTCGGGCTCGTCCGGTTCGGAAACGGGCTCGCCCGGTGCGGAGGAGAGCTCGTCTTCGTCCTGCACCAGGCCGGACGTGCCGCCGCCGACATGCATCGAGGGGCCTTCCTCCAGGGCAGTGGCGGCCGGCTCGGCATTGTCCGGCTCGGCGGTTGCCACCGGCGCGGGTTCGTCCTCCGCAACGACGCTTTCGACAGCGATCGCCTCGGGTGGGGCAGCCAGCGGCAGCTCCGCCTCGGCTTGCGCAGCCGGGGGCGATGCGTCAGCGTGTTGCGTTTCCGAAGGCGCGTGCGCCTCAGGCTCGGGTTGTGCGGTGTGGTCCGCCTGAGCGGTCGTCGTTTCGGTCAACAAGTGGTTCCGGTCGCCTGCAATTGTGCCGGCTGCTTTGCACCGGCCGAAAGCGCCATAACGGCGCGGGCGCGCAGTCCGGCGCCTCATGGCCGGATATCTTGCCGCGGGGGTCGAAAGTCAAGGAATTAGCGCGCCACAACCACGCAACAGTTCGTTGCTGGGCGCGTAGGAGGGCTGCAACTCAGGGATGCTGCAATGCCGTCAGCCACGGAAGCGCTGCCGATCGAACAATATGCACTGATCGGCGACTGTAACAGCTGTGCCCTGGTCGGCAGCAACGGTTCGATCGATTGGCTGTGCTGGCCCCGGTTCGACAGCGCCGCGTGCTTCGCAGCGCTACTCGGCTCGCCGGATAACGGGCGCTGGCTGTTGGCTCCGATTGGGGACGACGTCCAGGTCAGCCGGTCGTACCGGGATGGCGGAATGATCCTGGAGACGGTGTTCACCACGCCGACCGGCACCGCGGCGGTGATCGACTTCATGGTATTGGAGGTCGCGAACTCCACCGTGGTCCGGATCGTGGAAGGCCGCTCCGGCGAGGTGCGTTTCGGCATGGACCTGGCCCTGCGGTTCGACTACGGCGATTCGATCCCGTGGGTGACGCGTTACGAGGGCCGCCACGCCTTGCTCGCCAAGGCTGGGCCGGAATCCGTGGTGTTTCGCTCGACCGCCGAGTTCACCAACCACAACCTGCATACGGTCGCGGACTTCACCGTTGGTGTCGGGCAGCGCTGGCCGTTCGTGCTCTCCCACGGCCCGTCGCACCTGGCGCCACCCCCGGGCATCGACGTCGAGTCGGCGCTGGCCCACACGGAGGAGACATGGCTGGCCTGGTCGAACCGGTGCACCTACAAGGGACGCTATGCCGATGCGGTGCAGACGTCGTTGCGGGTGCTGAAGGCGCTCACCTACAATCCGACTGGCGGAATTGCGGCAGCGGCCACGACATCGTTGCCGGAACAGCTCGGTGGCACGCGCAACTGGGACTACCGGTATTGCTGGCTGCGGGACGCGACGCTGACGCTGTTCTCCCTGATGCACGCCGGGTATTACGAGGAAGCTGGCTCGTGGCGCGACTGGCTGCACCGCAGCGTTGCTGGCAGCCCGGAGCAGATCCAGATCATGTATGGCATCTCCGGCGAGCGCCGCCTGGCGGAGTGGGAAGTGCCTTGGCTCGCCGGGTATCAGGGCGCCAAGCCGGTTCGCATCGGCAACGCCGCCTCCGAGCAGTTGCAGATCGACGTGTTCGGCGAGATGACCGAGGCGTTGCACCAAGCCCGTGCCGGCGGGCTGGCTGACGCCAACGTAAGCTGGACGCTGCAGTGCTCCATCATCGATCACCTGGAGAAGATCTGGCAGGAGCCGGACGAGGGCATCTGGGAGACTCGTGGCGGCCGCAAGCACTTCACTTATTCCAAGGTGATGGCGTGGGTGGCGTTCGACCGCATGATCAAGGATGCCGAGGAGCACGACCTCCCCGGGCCGGTGGATCGCTGGCGCGACGTCCGCGACCAGATCATGGACGCGGTGGTCACGCGCGGCTTCCACCCCGGCAAGAACAGCTTCACCCAGCACTTCGATACCGACGTGCTGGATGCGAGCCTGCTGATGATCCCGCTGGTCGGCTTCCTGCCGCATGACGATCCTCGGGTCCGCGGGACCACCGCCGCCATCGAGAGGGAGCTGCTGAAGGACGGTTTCGTGCTGCGCTACAGCACCGAGGATAGCAGTGACGGGTTGCCGCCGGGCGAGGGCGCCTTCCTGGCGTGTTCGTTCTGGCTGGTGGACAACTGGCATATGCAGGGGCGCGAGCATGATGCGCGGGCAATGTTCGAGCGTCTGCTGTCGCTGCGCAACGATCTGGGGCTGCTGAGCGAGGAGTACGACCCGGTGGCCCAGCGGATGACGGGCAATTTCCCGCAAGCCTTCAGCCATACCGCGTTGATCGCCAGCGCCATGAACCTGGACCAGGTCGGGCCGGCCCAAGTGCGTGAGGTAGAGGCGGAAACGGCCGCCTGACCAGTTCCTCCCCCGCTGCTTTGCGGGGGAGGGGGACCATGCGCTTGCATGGTGGAGGGGGTGGGAGCGAGCGGAATTCGCTGCGCCCCGTCCGTCGGCTGCGCCGCGACCTCTCCGGTGGCGGACGGGGGTGGAACCAAGAGGCTCTCTTCCATCTGCGATTGCCGAATGTATGGGGCTCGTGCGAGGGTCCGGCGCCCCAGCACCAGGATCGCATGACCCTCATATCGCCCAGCCGCCCCAATCCCTATACCGGCAGCCCGCTCGACCGTGCCTCGCATCTGCGGACGGATTCGGCCTGGATCGAGGCAGCGCTCACCGCGCCTTTTACCCGCTTCGTGCCGCTATGGCGCGCACGCAGCCTATTCCGGCCCAACGCGGAAGGGGCTCCGCACGCGGTGTTCCTGCCGCCAATGTCGGTCACGGGGCATCCCTGGGCGTTCTTGGGCAATGCCGACGGGGTCGCGCACGTAGCGCTGGACCTGAGCGCAGTGGAGGACCCGCTGGCCTTGCTGCCGCCGGACGCCGGCGAGTTCATCGATTTGCGCACGGTGGGGGCAGGGTTGCCGCCGGAGCACATGGCCATCCTGGCACATGCCCGCGGCATGATGCACTGGCGCAGCCGCCATCGCTTCTGCGGCGTGTGCGGCGCCGCCTGCGAGCCACATAGCGCTGGCAACGTGATGATCTGCACGGGATGCGGCACCCACCATTTTCCCCGCACCGACCCGGCGGTCATCATGCTGGTCACCCGCGGCGACCAGGCGCTGTTGGGTCACTCCGCGCGCTTTCCGAACAGCACCATGTATTCGACGCTGGCTGGGTTCGTGGAGCCTGGCGAGAGCCTCGAGGAGGCAGTCGCCCGCGAGGTGATGGAGGAGTCTGGCGTGGTGGTCGGCCAGGTGCGCTATCACAGTAGCCAGCCCTGGCCGTTCCCGGGCAGCATCATGCTCGGCTTTTACGCCGAGGGATTGAGCGAGGAGATCATCTTGGACAAGGACGAACTCGTCGACGCCAAGTGGTTCAGCAAGGCTCAGATGCGGGACCCTTCGGCGCATGATTTTGCCCTGCCGCGCGGCGACAGCATCGCCCGCCGGCTGATCGAGGACTGGATCGCGGCATGAGGGCTTATGCGCTGCTGTTGCTTCCGTTGGTGGCGGGCTGCGGGATCGACACCGCACCGGCGGCTCCGATCCCGAGTGTGTGCGAGGCGCAGGTCTACGACGATCCGCGCGTGAAGGACCTGCTGATGAAGAGCGCCGGCAGCGTTGGCTTCGCCCGGCAGCACGAGGACGAGTTGAAGTTCGCCAAAATCGATGCGGCGCACCGCTGCATGCAGTTGAAGGGCTTGCTGCCGCCGGGCGGTGGCGTGGAACGGACAACGATCCACAGCTGACGCTCTCTCCCTCCCTAAAGCCCTCTCCTTCTGGGAGAGGGTTGGGTGAGGGACCTTGCTACAC
>CAXTWC010000055.1:0-28169 GCA_964247805.1 uncultured Acetobacteraceae bacterium
AGATACCGCCGGTCCGGTCGGCTTCGAAGAACGCGCTTAGCGCCTGGCCTTCACCCGGCGCCGGCGGGCTATCCCCAAGCCCGGCAAAGTCGAGCCGGAACGACGCAATACCTTCGGACGCTAGATGCCGGGCAAGCTGCACGCCGAACCGGGCGATACCGTAATGCGGGTCCCGACCCGTGTTGCCGATGATCACGACACGGTCCACGGCGGTGTTGATGGGCTGGCAGAGCACGCCGAACAGCCGTCCAGCATCGCCGAAACGAACCGGGGTCTCGGTGCAGTTTCCAAGCACGAGACTGGGGTCCGGGAGCAAAGACACATTGTGGGGCGAGCCGAGGGACTCGGCAGCAGGAAGATTGAGGCTCGCCCAGGTCAGCAGTCGCGTGAAATCCGGCGGCGGTGGGTCGCAGTGGATCGCCTCCTGCAACAGCGGCTCGAGCCCGTCGAACCCTTCACATTGCACGTGTGCCCCACCCGTCATCCAGGCTTGCACACAGCCATCCACCAGGTTCGACGGCGCCTGCGGGAACACCGCAACTTTGAGCCCAACCCGGAATGTGGCCTGGCGCAGGTCGACCGAGCTGATCGTCTCCATCGTCGCGGCCGTGAGCTCCAGCTCGTGGAACTCCAAACCGCCGCTCTCCGCCGCCGGAGCGCCACTCTCGAGCCGGGCCTCCATGTCCAACTGCCGCATGTAGGACTTACCGCGCAGCACCGGGGCCAGCAGGGCGAGTCCCTCGACGTCGGCGCGTTGCTCGGCGACCACCGCCGCAAGCATGGCGCCAAACCGCAATCCCACTAGGATGAGCCGGCCCGCACCACTGGTCACCCGCAGCCAATCCGCGGCATCGTGCACACTGCGCTGCCACGCGGCCCAATGCTCGCCTGCAGCGTCGGCACGGGAGTCGAGGTCGCATGAATTTCCGGTGCCAGGATACTGGAACCGCAGGACGGGATATCCCGCCGCCGCGAACCGGTCCGCAAGCAAACGGAAACCGTGATACGAGTGCAGGCCGTCCCAGCCCAACGCCGGGCACAGCAAGACGGCGGTGTCGGACACAGCCCCGGGTGCCCCGCCCGTGGACCTGGATTGGTGAAACCAACCGAAGCAGCCCTCCACGACGACCGGTGTCGATCTAGCGAGCGAACCTACCGGGTCTGCCTCGGATTCGTTCCGCGCCAAATGTCCAGCACTATCGTCCTGAGACAGCCGCAAAGCCTCTCTCAACAAAATGGACCCTCCAAGCGGCCCGTAACTCTGCTGCCGCTCTGTTACGGTGACTGACACGTCCGCCTCACATCTCACTCGGTTCGGGGTCATCAACGCTCCGAAACGAGACAGGTTTACGATGGTATCACTATTTGAGACAGGAATTGCAAATTAATCACTAAGACCCGGCGGCCCAGGCGGGGGTACACCAACGCAGTAAGGCTTACAGAGCACGTGCAGCATAGAAACGTTCAACGCGTATGTCTTGGCCGCGCAGGAGCATCAAGCGTCAGACGACCTGCTGGTCGATCAACAGTGGGAGTTTGATACGACATGTTTCGCTTCCGTGGCGTTAACTTTCGAGAGATTTTGTACCGGAAATAACCTGAAGCAACTGATCCGACGTCGTCCTACATAGTCCTGACACCGTGTCCAAGGCTGACGAAACCTGACAAACTGGGTGCAACGGACTGAGTGCATGCCGATTACGGCAGGTCCACCGCACAGGAGCAACGCCATGCCACATGCGACCGTCTCGGGACTCAAACTCCACTACGAAACGGCTGGCGAAGGCTATCCCGTGGTCTTCGTCCATGAATTCGGGTCGGATTGCCGCGAGTGGGAGGCACAGATCCGGTTTTTCTCCCGCGCGTACCGCTGCATCACCTACAATGCCCGCGGCTATCCCCCGAGCGACGTCCCCGAAGACGCCGGACAATACGGCTGGGAGTTTGCAGTGGACGACCTCGCCGGCATCATGACCGCTCTCGGCGTCGAACGGGCCCACCTGGTGGGGCTCAGCATGGGCGGCTATGCCGTGCTGCAGTTCGGCCTTCGCTACCCACAGCGGGCGAGTGCAATCGTGGCCGCCGGGGCGGGCACCGGTTCCGACCCGGTGCGACGGCCCGGCTTCCTGCAGAGCGCGCCCGCCACAGCCCGCGCGTTCCTGGAGCAAGGCATGCCGGCGGTTGCCGAAACGATGGGTCACAGCCCCACCCGCATCCAGCTCAAACGCAAGGATCCGCGCGGCTGGGCCGAATTCATGGCCCATCTCCGCGACCACTCAGCCCTTGGAATGTCCCACACTATGGCGCGCTACCAGGGCATGCGCCCCTCGCTCCACGACAGCAAGGCGGCGTTTGGCGAGCTTGCCGTCCCAGTGCTCCTGGCGGTAGGCGACGAGGACGAGCCCTGCTTGGACACCAACCTCATGCTTAAGTCGGTCATTCCCGGCGCGGGATTATGGGTTTGTCCCAACACTGGTCACGCAATCAATTTGGAGGAGCCCGCAGCCTTCAACGCCCAGGTGCAGGAGTTCTTCAGCGCCGCCGAACGCGGCACTTGGCCGAGCGATCGGGGGTTCGGCGCGAACCCCACCAGAGGACAGTCGTCTTCGTGACAGCTGGGTTCATGGGCAAAACGGTAAGTGCGGTGGGTGGCCAGGCCTTGCCGGCTTCAGCTAGGCGTGACCGCATGGCCGACCGCGCAGGCATGATCCTCTATATCCTCACCGTGTCCCGTGCCCTCCGCGCCGACATGTCCGGCTAGCAGGATGAACCCGTCCGGCTCGCCGACCAAGACGAGAGTATACTGGCCCATCGATCCCCTCGCCCCGGGGATGCCCTGGGCCAGCAGTTGGAACGGGTTAACGCTCAGCTGCTGCTGATTGATCCGAATCGCCGAGTAGCGCTGGCCGGCGAGCGGCTCCGGCATCGCTGCCCACTGCGTGCCGACCTGCACGTCGTGCAACGCCGCGCGCATGTCGGGCCGGATGCAGTCCACATGGATGTGGAACTGCTCCTGGCTGCGAGCGCTCGGCGGGTTGATCGCCAGTGCGAAATCCTCCCGGGGAAGCATGTGCCCCGCGCGGCCCGACACGTAACGCCGCGCGTCCCACGCCCCGGCAAAATAGTTGGGCGCGGTGGGCGCTAGCACGGCGGGGCTCTCGATGCCGGTGACGCGGTCGGTGGGGATCAGCAGGAACTGGGTGGCGCCGTTGATGTCCTTCAACACCGCCCATTCCGCTGTGACCTCCTCGCAAGGCGCCGGGCCACCCGATTGCGCGTTGGGGACGCAGCGGCCGTGGACGATCTTCCACAGAGCATCCGGGTCGGCCGCCCATGCCACGGAGCCGAGCAGCAGCAGCCCCGCAACGCCAGCAAGGCCGGCCGCGATCCGGCCCGCCAGGCTCACTGCACGCTCAGCAATTCAACGTCGAAGATCAGCGTCGCACCCGGTGGGATCACGCCGCCGGCTCCACGGCTGCCATAGCCCGACTCCGGTGGGATGATCAGTGTGCGCTTTCCGCCGACATGCATGGTGGCGACCCCTTGGTCCCATCCGGCGATCACCTGCCCGGCGCCCAGCTTGAAGCTGAACGGCTGGCTGCGGTCGCGCGAGCTGTCGAATTTACGACCCTTGGCACCGTTGTTATCCAGCCACCCGGTGTATTGCACCGTCACCATCTGCCCGGACGCCGGCTGCGGCCCAGTGCCTACTACCTCGTCGTTGTATTTGACCCCGGACGGGAGGGTCACGGTCTCAGCGGATGCATGTTCGGTCATGGTGGCGGCGAAAACTCCGGAAAGTAGGAGGGTGAGGCGGCGGGTGATGGTTCGGCGCATGAACGGGCCTGCTGCACGGTTGCGCCACGCTGGTAGCACGGCGCGGCGGCCGGCGCAGCTTACCCTTTGCTTGCCAGAAACTCGGCATCCGTCAATATCGCCGCGCCGACTGAGGGCCCGCCACGAAGCATGGCTTGCGGGGGGAACAAGCCTCATCCGCAGACTATCAGGCAGCAGCCCTCGCCTTGTTGGGCAAGTCGCCAAGTTGGAAGCGTCCGGTCATGCGTGCCAGTTCCTCTGCTTGGCTTGCCAGGCAGTGGCTGGCGGCGGTCGTTTCCTCCACCATGGCGGCGTTCTGCTGGGTCGCCTGATCCATCTGGTTGACGGCGCTGTTCACCTCGACCAGCGCGACCGATTGCTCATGCACCGAAGCGGCGATCGCTCCAACCGCCGTGTTCACATCCAGCACTTCGGACACGATGCGGGTCAGCACCTCCCCCGTTTCGCCCACCAGCTTCACACCGGCGTTGACCTGCTCGGTCGACGCGGCAATCAGCTCCTTGATCTCGCGCGCGGCATCGGCCGAGCGTTGGGCAAGCGCTCTGACTTCGCTCGCCACGACCGCGAAGCCACGCCCTGCATCGCCCGCGCGGGCCGCCTCCACCCCGGCATTCAGCGCTAGGAGGTTGGTTTGGAATGCAATTTCGTTGATCACGCCAATGATCTGGCCGACTTGGCGAGATGATCCCTCGATGCTGCCCATCGCGGTCATCGCCTGCTTCACGATTGCGCCCGAACGGTCCGCGTCCTGCTTGGCCCGCAGCACGATTTCGCGTGCGCGCTCGGCACCATCGGCAGTCTTGCGCACGGTGTTCGTGATCTCGCTCAACGCAGCTGCAGCTTGCTCCAGAGTGGCCGCCTGCTGCTCCGTGCGGCGGCTTAGATGGTCCGAGGCGATGGTGATCTCCTCGCTGCCCGATTTGATGGAGTTGGTGTTGCTCACCACCCCACGGAGCAAGTCTTCCAATTGCTCCATCGCAGCGTTGAAGTTACCCCGCAGCGCTTCATACTCCGCGGCAAATGCCTCGTGCAGGCGATGCGACACGTCTCCCAAGGCGAGTGCCTCCAGCCCGCCGCCGATCGCCGCAACCACGGCCGCCTGCACAGTTGCCGCCTTCGCCCGCTCCTCGTCTGCTTTCGCCCGCACCGCTTCGGCAAAGCCGCGCTGCCGAGCCGCCTCGGCCTCGAAGTCACGGGCCTTTTCCGAAGCATGCACCGCAGCCGCCAGGTTCGCGGCGGTCGAGGCGAACAGCGCGACGATCCGGTGGCACAGCCACACCAGTGCCGCGGTCTCGACGACGACAATGCCGGCATGCAGGAGCACGCGGCTCAACTGACTGCCATCCGGGAACACCAAAGCCGGCACCAGGAAGTTCAGCACAAGGT
Source organism: uncultured Acetobacteraceae bacterium (assembly GCA_964247805.1). Taxonomy (GTDB): domain Bacteria; phylum Pseudomonadota; class Alphaproteobacteria; order Acetobacterales; family Acetobacteraceae; genus LMUY01. Next base: position 5,224 of record CAXTWC010000055.1, read on the forward strand.
GGTGGACAGCGGTCAGCCCTGCACCCGCGAGCACGACGTTTCGGTCGCAATAGGCGGTCAGGATCGCCAGTTCGGCGAAATAGGCCATGTGCAGATCGATCTGCAGCTTGCTGCCGGCTGCCGCCGCCACGATCAACGAGAGGCCCGCGATCAATGCAACAGCAATTGTCAGACGGGTCGCCTCGGCCGATGGCTGACGCCACCAGGCCAGAGTTGGGACCGCCGCCACGGCAAACGACGCGATACCGACCAGAGGCCAGTCGCCGCCCATCATGATCGCGGTGCCGACCGCGATCGGAGCTTGCACCCAGATCAGCGCCAAGATCACCCGGCTGACGGAGCGGCGGAGAAGGTCGATGGTGTCCGTCATGAGCGGTTTCCGGATGAATCAAGCGGCAATGCAGCCACCAAGTGCCTGTGGATCCAGCAAAATCCAGGCGCCGGCGCGACGGAGCCGGCTGGCGGCATCCTGAGTATCGGGCATCACGACAACGACGAACCCGGCGGCCCCGAAGCGAACCGGCGTTCCGGCGGATGCGGCCGCGACCAGGGCGCGCGTCGCACTCCACCAAGGGGGAAACAGCGCGGCGACTGGGCCGGAGGCGGGCGGGCGCAGGGAAAAAGCCCCCGAGGCCAGCACTGAGCCGACCGCAAGCGCAATGCACGGCGACCAGCGTCCCACGACATCGCCCAGGCCTGGTATCGAGCACTTCATGCGCCGACTATGGGGCGCAGAGGTTACCGCCGGGTTAGCGCGCTACTTGCGTAATTCCATCTGAATCGGCCCCTCGCGCCGTCCGTGGGTGAACTGGTCCACCACGTCATTGCCGCTGTGCAGCAGTTCCTGCGCCGGCCCTTCCCAGACGATCCGGCCGCGGTTGAGCATCGCCGCCCGATCGCCGATGCGTATGGCGGAGGCCATGTCGTGCGTGATCGCCACGGCGGTGGAGCCGAGGCGCTTGACGCAATCGACGATCAGGCCGTCGATCACCGCACCCATGATCGGGTCGAGCCCGGTGGTCGGCTCGTCGAAGAACAGGATGGCGGGTTGGGCGGCGATGGCGCGGGCGAGCCCTACCCGCTTTTGCATGCCGCCCGAGAGTTCGGACGGCGACAAGTCCCCGACGCTGGGAGCGAGGCCCACCTGGGTCAACACCTCCCCCGCGCGCACGCGGGCGTCCGCGCGAGTCATCTTACCTTGGGCGAGTAGGCCGAAGGCGACGTTTTCCCAAACTGGCAGGCTGTCGAACAGGGCGGCGGCCTGAAACAGCATGCCGATGCTGCGATTGACCGTGTCGCGCTCTCGCCGGCTCATCTGCAAGACGTCGCGGCCGTCGATCTCGATGGTGCCTTCGTCCGGCTCGACCAGGCCCAGGATCGATTTCAGCAGCACGGACTTGCCGGTGCCGGAGCCGCCGATCACCACCATGGAGGTGCCGGCTGCCACGTCCAGGTCGACACCGTCCAGGACCAGTTTGTCGCCGAAACGTTTTTTCAGACCCCGGATGCGGATCTTGGGCTGGACGCCGGCACTATCGGGCAAAGAACAATTCCGTCAGCACGTAGTCGCTGGCCAGGATCAGGATGGAGGCGACCACCACGGCCGAAGTGGTCGCGGAGCCCACGCCCTGTGCCCCGCCGCGGCTGTTGTAGCCGTGGTAGCACCCCATCAAGGCGATCAGGAAACCGAATACGGCCGCTTTCGCCAAGCCGCTCACCACGTCCGACATCGTCATGAAGTCGAAGGTATTTTCCAAATACGAGTGCGGGTTTAACCCGATCTTCACCGTCGCGATGATATAGCCGCCCATGACCCCCAGAACGTCCGCCACCACCACCAGCAGAGGCAAAGCGAGCGTGCCGGCGAGTAGTCGGGGAGCAACCAGGTATTTCATCGGATTGGTGGATAGCGTGCCCAGCGCATCGATCTGGTCCGTGACCCGCATTGTGCCGAGTTCGGCCGCCATCGCCGCCCCGACCCGGCCCGCCACCATCAACCCGGCCAGCACCGGGCCCAGTTCGCGCACTACCGACAGCACCACGATGGAGGCCACCGCGCTCTCGGCGTTGAAGCGGGAGAAGCCGGTGAAGGATTGCAGCGCGATCACCATGCCTGAGAAAATCGCCGTCAGCGCCACTACCGGCAGACTGAAATATGCGAATTCGGTGAAGGCGCGCCCGAACATGCGGCCATACAGCGGCGGGCGCACGATGTGGGACACTCCCTCGGCCGCGAACACCGCCACCGACCCGGCGGTGCGGCAGGTGCCGAGTGCCCCCCGGCCCAGCGCCGCTACCCAATCGAGCGGGTTCACAGGTAGGTGCGCGGGTAACGCGTGCCGAGGGAGGTCAGGATCTCGTAGCCGTTGGTGCCTGCCTGTTCCGCCAGGGAGTCCACCCCGCCGGGGCCTAGGAGGTCGATCCAACTGCCGGGCTGCAGGCCGGGCAGGTCCGTCACGTCAAACGTTGAGAGGTCCATGGACACGCGACCTACCAGCGGGACCGGTCGCCCGTCAAAGTAAGCCACTGCCTTGTTGCTCAGCGAGCGAAGGTAGCCATCGGCATAACCGACTGAAACAGTGGCAATCCGGCTGGGCCACGCAGCCGTCCATTGGCCGTTGTAGCCGACACCTTCCCCCTCCGGCACGTCCCTGACCTGGAGGATCCGGGCGCGCAGTTGAACCACAGGGCGCTGCGGATTGGGGCGGCCAGGCGTCGGGTTGATGCCGTACAGTGCGGCGCCTGGCCGGGCCAAGTCGGACGCGAAAGCGGGACCGAGGAACAAACCCGACGAGTTCGCGATCGAACGGGGCGCCTCCGGCAACTGGGCGCAGGCGGCGGCAAAGCGCTCCCGCTGCAAATCGTTGATGGGATCGTCCGGACACTCCGCCGACACGAGATGGGTCATGACGTATCGCAGATACATCCCGCTCAGCAGGGTGTGGTCTTGCGCAAGCGTGGCCAGTTCGCGGGGATCGAGGCCGAGCCGGTTCATCCCCGTGTCGACATGCAGGATCGCAGGCAGCGATCGGCCCACTGCCCGGGCATGAGACTGCCAGCGCTGGATCTCGTCCAGCGAGCCGAGCACCGGGGTGATGTCGCTGCTGGCGAATTCCCGCTCCATCCCTGGCCACAGCCCGTTGAGCACCGCCAGCATGGCCCCGCGGAGTTGGCCGCGTATCGCGAGTGCCTCGGCCGGGTGGGCCGTGAAAAAATGGCGGCAGCCGGCTTCGTAAAGCGCGGGGGCGACGGTGCGTGCGCCCAAGCCGTAAGCGTCAGCCTTGACCACGGCGGCGGTCGGACCAGTCTGCAGCGCCTTCCAGTTGCCGACGATCGCACCCCGGTCGATGACGAGTTCGGTGGGCCAGGTCTCCACGCGGTTAAATCAGCTTGACGAGTTGCTTGCCGAAATTGCGGCCCTTCAGCAGGCCCATGAAGGCTTCGGGCGCACTGGCCAGCCCCTGGGCCACCGTCTCGCGGTATTTGAGCTGGCCGGTCGCGACCAGTTCACCGAGCTCCTTCAGCGCCACCGGCCAGTCCTTCGGGTGTTCCGAGACGATGAAGCCCTCGATCTTGAGCCGGGAGGTCAGGATCAGGCGGGGCTCGGCCATGATCATCGGCTGGCCGTCGTATCCCGAGATCGCCCCGCAGACCGCGATGCGGCCGAAGGCGTTCATCTGCTGCATCACTGCGTCCAGGACGGTCCCGCCGACATTGTCGAAATAGCCGTCGATGCCGTCTGGGGCCGCCTGCTTGAGCGCTACCCCGAGGTCGCCGGCCTTGTAGTCCACGCAGGCGTCGAAGCCGAGTTCTTCCACGACGAACCGGCATTTCTCACTGCCGCCCGCGATCCCCACGGCCCGGCAGCCTTGGCGTTTTGCAAGCTGGCCGACTACGGTGCCGACGGCGCCACTGGCCGCGCTGACCACGACGGTCTCGCCGGGCTTGGGGGAGCAGATGCGGTTCAGCCCATACCAGCCGGTGACGCCGGGCATGCCGACCGGGCCGAGATAGGCGGAGAGCGGGACGCGGCTGTCATCCACCTTCTGCAGGCCAGTACCGTCGCTGGTGCCGAATTCCTGCCAGCCGAACATGGCGAGCACCTTGTCACCCTGCTGCCATTTCGGGTTGCGGCTTTCCACCACCTCGCCCGTGGTGCCGCCGATCATCACCGCGCCCACGGGGTGGGGCGTTGCGTAGGATTTGCCGTCGTTCATCCGCCCGCGCATGTAGGGGTCGAGCGAGAGGAAGTGGTTGCGCACGCGCACCTGCCCCTCGGCGAGCGGCTCGAGCGTCGTTTCCGCCAGCTTGAAGTTGTCCGCGGAGACGGGGCCCTGCGGCCGGCTGGCGAGCAGGATTTGGTGGTTGATTTCGGGCAAAGGGCGCTCCTGTTACAGTCAGGCTAGCAGGGTTGCGGCCGTTCTGCGAAGCCCGGCGAGCCTTTGGGGTGGGAGGCGTCGCACGGTGGGACGGCAGAACCCTCACCTGGTATAGCATAGGGGTAACTGCCGCTATTCGTAGGGTTGCGCTCCGGCGCACCATCGCTCCGGCTAGCGGTGGGGTGCTAAAGCGCACCCCACCCTACGAGGTTTGCGTGCAGGCGGCCGGAGACGCAGGAGGGACGAGCATCAGGACTCGCTGTGCACCATATCGAGGTCGGCGAAGCGGGTGAACTCGCCCTCGAACAGCAGGTCGATCTTGCCGGTGGGGCCGTGGCGCTGCTTCTCGATCAGCAGTTCGGCGCGGTTATGCACCCGCTCCATGTCCTGCTGCCACTTGTCCATGGCCGCGTTGAACTTGTCGTCGGAGTCGAAGTGGTTCTGTTTCGGCCCGCGCTGCTGGAGGTAGTACTCGTCACGGTAGATGAACATCACGCAGTCGGCGTCCTGCTCGATCGTGCCCGACTCGCGCAGATCCGACAGCAGCGGCCGCTTGTCCTCCCGCTGTTCCACAGCACGGGATAGCTGCGACAGGGCAATCACCGGGACGGCCATCTCCTTGGCGATTGATTTCAGGCCCTGGGTGAACTGGCTGATCTCCAACACGCGGTTTTCCGGCTTGGTGCCGGCCGAGGCGCGCATCAGCTGCAGGTAGTCGACGATCACCAAGCTCAGCCCCGAGGTGCGTTTCAGCCGGCGGCACCGGGTGCGCAGTCCTGAGACGGACATACCTGGCGTCTCGTCGATATGCAGCGGTAATCCGGCGATTTCGCGGCTGACCTGGACGAAGCGGTCAAAGTCGCGCTGGGCGATCTCGCCGCGGCGGATCCGATCGCCGGACACCCGGGCTTCCTCGGCCAACAGGCGCAGCGCGATCTGCTCGGCGCTCATCTCGAGGGAGAAGAACGCGACCGAGCCCTTCGGCACCTCCTCCGCTCCCTCGGCGGCGCGCGCTTCGGCCAGCAGCGCGCGGGCGGCGCCGAACGCGATCTTGGTGGCGAGCGCGGACTTGCCCATGCCGGGCCGTCCCGCCAGGATCATCAGGTCGGTCGGGTGCAGCCCGCCCATCTTCTTGTCCAGGTCACGCAGCCCGGTGGACAAGCCTGAGACATGGCCGGGCCGGTGGAAGGCCCGCTCGGCACCCTGGATGGCGGTGGTCAGCGCCTTCTCGAAGATGATGAAGCCGCTGCCGCCGGTGGCCCCCTTGTCGGCGATCTCGAACAGGCGCTGCTCGGCCGCCTCCACCTGGAGCTTGCCGTCCATCTCCGGATCGGCGCCGAACGCGTTGTTGACGACGTCCTCGCCCACCTCGATCAGTTCGCGGCGCAACCAGGCGTCGTGGATCGCGCGGCCATACTCGCCGGCGTTGATGATGCCCACCATGGCCGTGAGCAACTGGCCAAGATAAGCGGTGCCGCCCACCTCATCCAGCACGCCGGTGTGCTCGAACTCGGCCCGCAGGGTGATGGCATCCGCCAACTGGCCGTTGTTGATGCGCCGGTGGATGGCGGCGAAGATCCGGCCGTGGACCGGGTCGGCGAAGTGTTCCGGCGCCAGGAACTCGGCGACGCGCTCGAAGGCCTTGTTGTTGGCAAGCAGCGCGCCGAGCAGGGCCTGCTCCGCTTGCGAGTTCGAGGGGGGCAGCCGCTGGGACAGGCCGAGCAGTGGGGTGTTGATGCTGTTCATGGATGACGCAGCATAACCGAGTCGCGGCCCGGCGGCACGCGTCATGACCTGTGGATAGATGTGGAACAGGGGGATGGAATCGGGGACGGGCCGTTCGGGTCACCTCGATTGCCTTGGTACGGGGGCGTGAACCTCACGCACTCTGCCTCTCCACCAAGCGACGGCACCGCCGAGCCGGACCGGTGATGCAGGCGGCCAGCTTCGCCTCGTGCGATTCTGCGTGGCGCAGGCGGACGATCTAGATGTTGCCTATTGACAACGAAAAGAATGGCCCTCCAATAGACGATAGGCTTACGAGTGTATGACCCGAAAGCCTGGTGTCTCGGAATCGAAACGAGGTCAGAAAATGAGCGCAAGCGCACACGGCTTTATTGGCTCGCATCTGCAGCCTTTCACTGAATTGCTTCCATCCCGCACGACGACGTTCGATCCCCACGAACTGCTTCCCTTGGCGGAGCTGATGAAAAGCCCGCCGGATCAGCCAGCCGATGGCCCTGACCCTGAGGAGAATTTGTGGGTGCCAGCCGGCTATACCTACTTCGGTCAGTTCGTCGACCATGACCTGACGTTCGATAGCACGTCTTCTTTGAACCCCGCCGATCGGCCACCGCAGGGCTCACACGTTCCGTCGAACCTGCGCACACCGCGTTTCGACCTTGACAACGTCTATGGCGATGGTCCGGACGCGCAGCCCTTCATGTACGACACGGATGGCGCGACGCTGCTGACGGGAAGCAACGATCTGCTTCGCGCCCCGAACGGACGGGCGATCATCGGCGACAAGCGGAACGACGAGAACTCGATCGTCTGCCAGATCCAACTCGGTATGATCCGCTACCACAACAAGGTCGTGGCGGCACTCAAGTCCGAAGACCCGTCGAAGTGGAACGTGCCGAACAACTTGTTCGCGTCGGCACAGAACGAGGTTCGTTGGACATATCAGCTGATCCTCGTGCAGGACTTCCTGCCTCGGATCATCTGCGCCGATGTGCTGACGGACCTTCAGGGACGTACGCCGTATGAGCGACGCAATGCCTATGTGCTTTACACGTCTGACAAGCGCGCGAATGTTCCACGTGAGTTCGTCGGCGCGGCCTATCGCTATGGTCATTCCGGCGTGCGAACCGGCTACCGGCTCAATTCAGGACTGGCGCTCGACATCTTTCCAGGGACGGACAAGACCGCACCCTCGGGTAGCTTACTCGGCTTCGATCCCCTGCCCGGCAGCCACATCATCGACTCGTGGGCGCGCTTTTTCCCGGCGACCGCACCGGGTGCCGATATCGGGTTGACGGGGCGAGTGACCGGGAACGGTTCCGCGTTGCCGCCCCTGCTTCAATATGCCTACAAGATCGACTCGACTTTGGTCGATCCGCTAGCCGCCTTGCCGGCCGACGTGCCCGAACCAAGCGCCGCCGCGGAAGCTGCCGCAGCGATCGCGCCCAAGCCACTCCCGTTTGCTCCGCTCGCATCGCTGGCCTTGCTCAACCTTCTGCGCGGCAATGCCTACGGTCTCGCGTCGGGTCAAGAAGTCGCCCAAGCCCTGCGCGCTGGCGGCAAGCCTGTGGTAACCCTCACCAAGAACCAGATGGTCGTCCGCGTGGCCACGGACGACGTGCCGATCGGGCAGCCGACCTCCACCGCGCAAGCCTTCAAGTGGACACCGGTGCCGGCCTCGCTGAGCCAGCAAACCCCACTTTGGTTCTATGTGTTGGCTGAGGCGCAGGCGCCGGTGCTCAAGGCTATCCCCGGTGACGCACACGGCGTGTTCTACGAGACCGTGCTTTTGAACGGTCCCGGAGCACTGACCCAGCTCGGCTGGGTGGGTGGCCGCATCATCGCCGAGGTGTTCTACGGGCTGCTCGACGAGGACGCGGACTCCGTGTTCAACCATCCGGCGGCCACTCACTTCAAACCCCGGCTGGCGGGTGGGCCCGGCGCGCTCCTGTGTATGCGGAACCTGCTCGACTTTTGAGGCGGATAGGCTGGCCCGGGTCGATTGCCTGGCACGCAATCTGCTTGACCCGGGAGCCGCCGACCTCGAGGACGAAGCCATGACACAGAAGGCAAACACCACCCGCCGGTTCCTGCTCAAGGGCGGTGCTGCCGCAGCGGGGGTTGCCGCCGGGTCGGGCGCCATCACCGGCTTCCCGACGATCTGGGCGCAGAACATCAAGAACGTCACGCTTCGGCAATTCGGCACGGGCGTGTCGGCGCTGAACGCCATCGCCGCCAAGTGCAAGGAAGACACCGGCATCACCGTGCAGATGACGGCGATGGATACGGATGCCGCGGCTCAGCGCGCGATCACTCAGCCCCGCAGCTACGACGTGGCGGATATCGAGTATTTCACCGTCAAAAAGGTCTTCCCCGCCAATGTGCTGCAACCATTGGACGTGAAGAAGATCAAGCTCTACGACGACATCGTTCCCCTGTTCAAGACAGGCAAGGTCACGCCGGAGGCCTCGATCGGACAGGGAACAGCACCCTGCCGGGTCAGCTTCGTCGAGGGCGAGACGTCGGTGAAGTTCGCCGGCGCGCCGACCGAATGGATGACGCTGATCCCCACCATCTACAATGCCGATACGCTCGGGATCCGCCCCGATCTGGTCGGCCGCCCGATCAAGAACTGGCGCGACCTGGTCGACCCGGCGTTCAAGGGCAAATCCGCCATCATCAACATCCCATCGATCGGCATCATGGACGCGGCGATGACGATGGAGAGCCTGGGGACGATGAAATACGGCGACAAGGGCAACATGACGAAGCCCGAGATCGACCAGACGATCGCCTTCCTGATCCAGAAGAAAAAGGACGGCCAGTTCCGCGCATTCTGGAAAAGCTTCCAGGAGAGCGTCGACCTGATGTCCTCCGGCGAGGTCGTCATCCAGTCCATGTGGTCCCCGGCTGTCACCGCCGTGCGCTCCAAGGGCATCCAGTGCGTGTTCCAACCCTTGGCGGAGGGATATCGCGGCTGGGGCGGCGGGCTGGGGATTGCCAAGCACCTGAGCGGCCTGGAACGGGATGCCGCCTATGAGTACATCAACTGGTATCTTTCGGGTTGGACCGGCGCCTTCCTGAACCGCCAGGGCTATTACTCGGCAGTGCTTTCGACGGCGAAGAAGAATATGTCGCCGAACGAGTGGGGCTATTGGATGGACGGCAAGCCGGCGACGTCCGCGATCGTCAGCCCGGACGGCACGGAGATCGCCAAGACGGGCGAGTTGCGCGATGGCGGATCCTATTACGACCGTATCGGGAAGATCGCCTGCTGGAACTCGGTCATGGATAACGACCGCTACCTCGTGCAAAAATGGAATGAATTCTCCGTCGCGTAACTATGCGCTCACCGTGGCTACTGGCCTTGCCGCTGGCAACGGTGCTGGGCGTGTTCCTGGTCGTGCCGTTGCTGGTGCTGATCGTCGTCAGCTTCCTCGACTACGACTCGGTGCAGATTCTCTGGAGCTTCGTGCTGGAGAACTACCGGGAGGCGCTGACCTCCGCCACGACCTGGAACACCTTCGGGGTCACGCTGGGCTATGCGGTGATCACCTGGGCGGTCACCTTGGCGCTAGGCTTCTGGATCGCCTATTTTCTCGCCTTCGAGATACAGGACGCTACCTGGCGCATGGCGCTGTTCCTCGTTTGCTCGGTGCCGTTCCTGACGTCGAACATCATCCGAACCATCTCGTGGATCCCCTCGCTGGGCCGCAACGGCATCATCAACACGCTCCTGCTGCAACTGCACTTGATCCGCGAGCCGCTGACCTTCCTGCTGTATAGCCGGTTCGCCATCGTCCTCGCCTTTGTCCACCTCAACACGCTGTTCATGGTCACGCCGATCTTCAACTCGATGATGCGGATCGATCGCGCCCTGATCGAGGCAGCGCGGGATGGCGGCGCCGGGTTTTGGCGGACGATCGCCAACGTCGTGCTCCCGCTGTCCCGGACGGGGATCGGGATCGGGACGATCTTCGTGGTCACCGTGGTGATGAGCGATTTCGTCGGCGTCAGCATCATGGGCGGCGGCCAGAGCGCCTCCGTCGGCATCATGATCCAGAACGAGATTTCGCTGCTGCAATACCCGGCGGCAGCGGCGCATGCCGTGATCCTGTTGGCGTTCGTCCTGACTTTGGTGTTCTGCATCCTGCGCGTCGTGAACATCCGCAAGGAACTCTAGGCGTGCCGCGCCGGGCGTCCTTTTATGTGCTGGCAGCCTTGTTCGCGGCCTTCGTGCTGTTCCTGTACGGCCCGACCGTCACGATCATCATCCTGTCGTTCCAGGGGCCGCAGGGCGGGCTGACTTTCCCGATGAACGGCGTGTCGCTGCATTGGTTCGGCGCGCTGTTCCAGACGCAGATGGTCGGCGACTTCGCCGGGTCCATCACCCGGTCCCTGTTGTTGGCCCTGATGGTGATGGTCGCCAACGTCGCAATTTCAGTGGCCGCCGGCATGGCCTTCCGGCGGCGCTTCCGGGGTGCGACGGCGCTGTTCTATCTCACCATCGCCAGCCTCATCGCGCCGTCTATCCTGGTGAGCCTGGGCATCGGGTTGCTGTTCAGCCAGTTGGGGATCGACCCCGCGTGGTATACCTCGGCGTTTGGGGCGCAGCTGACCTGGACGATGCCATTCGGCTTGTTGATCATGTTTGCCGTCTTCAACCGGTTCAACCCGGCTTGGGAGGAAGCAGCGCGCGATTTGGGCGCTGGCCCCTGGCGCAGCTTTTGGAACGTAGTTCTGCCGATCATTCTGCCGGGCGTGATTGGCATCGCGCTGTTCGGGTTCACCCTGTCCTATGACGAGTTCCCGCGCACCATGATGACTGCAGGCGAGTACAATACTCTGCCATTGGAGATCTTCGCGATGACCGCGAACGTGACTACACCAGTGATCTACGCGCTTGGCACGCTGACGACGATAGTCTCGGCGCTGGCGATCGCACTCGCGATTGGGGCGACCGCGATCATCCGCCGACGCCGGCTGGTGCGATGAGCGCTGTCGTGCTTGCGCCGCCGTGCGATGACCGGCCTACGGAGCTGCTACGGTTCGATGCTCGCGAGAGTTGGCAGCGCGGCGACGAGCAGGTTCCCTAGCCATAACTCGATCCGACGGTCGGCGCCAAAAAGTCTGATCGCAGAGCGCACCGCCTTGGTCTTGTTCTCGGCAGAAATCAGGCTGGCCGGTCCGGCAATCCGCCCCTCCGGTGTCAGATGGTAAACTCGGTAATCTGCCATGCCGCCCTCGCCGAGTTGACGGGGGAGCACCTATCGCGTCCACATCCACACTTCATTAACATTCCCTGCCGCACTACACAAAAAGTTGAATAATTTTGCGTAGAGGGCCAATCATGCCGTGAGTCCAGGCAATAGTCGGTTCTACCGACATTGCGGATTGCACACCAACGCAATGGCCTACGGACGGTCTAAGGGGTTTGCGCGACCGAACGCCGGAGGCTTAGTTCCGGAAGTGGTCGCAACACGCTCGGGCTGGGCGTTTCCCCGCGCTCAGGCCGCTTTGGTGTCGTTCTGTAGGTGCAGATAATTGCTCTTCTGGAACCAGGCCGTGTAGTCCGCCACCGTCTGCGGCGGGTATTTCGGCGGGTTCTCCGCACTCGTACAGCTTGGCAGGCAGGTGATCACCGTATCGGCGTGGGCGTTCATGAAAAACGGGATGGCGTAGCGCTCCCCGCCAACCGGCTGGACGACACGGTGCGGAGTGGACACGAAAGTCTCGTTCGTCCACCGCGACAGCGCGTCCCCGGTGTTGACCACGAAGGCGCCGGGCACGAACGGCACGTCGAACCATTCCCCGTGCTTCAGGCGGATGCTGAGCCCGCCCACTGGGTTCGGCGGCAGGAAGGTGGCGAAGCTGTTGTCGGTATGCGGCGCCAGGCTGAACTCGTTGTCTTCCAGCGACTCGATGGCCGGATAGTGCGACATACGCAGCGTCATGCCGGGCTGCGCGAAGGCGTCGGCCATGAAGCCGTCGGGCAGGCCGAGCGCGCGCTCGTAGATAGGGATCAAGCTGCGGCCCAGCGCCTCCATGGCCGACATGTAGCCCAGCGCCTTATCGCGAAAACCCGGCAGGTCGGCCGGCCATTGGTTGCGGTGGCCGACCGGACGTCCGAGACGCTCCGCCTCCTCCGCGGTTTCCCGCTTCAGGAAGTAGGCCTCGTTGAGGTTGGGCTTGGTGTTGACGTTGACCGCGCTGGACTTGGTGATGCTACCCTTCATCGGCATGTAGCCGACATTCTCCTGGTTCGCCTTCAACGCCAGTTTCGCGTCCAGCTCCTGGTCATGGAACTGCTTGGCGGCGGCGAAAGTGTCCCCGATCATCGTCTCGGGAATGCCGTGTCCGGCGAGAAAGTAGAAGCCGACCTGCTCGCACGCATAGCGTAGTGCTTCCGCCGTCCGGTCCAGCGCACCGGGCTCGCCGCGCAGATACGCGGCGACGTTGATGAGCGGCATGTGGCCGCCGACCATCTCGAGGCCTGGCGGAATGGTGGACGAGTCAGCCATAGGGCGCTCCTTCGCTCGCACGCGTCGTTACGGCCACAATCCTGCAATCGCCCCCACACGGCAAGGCGAAACACCAGGGCCATTGTGCCGATGCCCTATCGGCGGTTTCATGCTGCGTCACGCGAGGCAGAGGAGTTCGGCCGCATGTCCCACAGCGCAGACCAGGCCACGGCGAGCAAGGACCGCATCCCGCTTCTCGACTTGCAGGAGTACCGCGACGGCACGCCCGGTGCACGGGAGCGCCTGGCGGAAACCATCGCCCGCACCAGCGAGGATACCGGCTTCATGCTGCTCGCCAATCACGGTATTCCGCAGGGTCTGATCGACCAGGTTTTCGCGGCCGCATCCACGTTCTTCGACCGCGAGATCGACTTCAAGCTGCGTTACAAGATCGGCGAGTTGAACATCGGCTATTTGCCGAACGGCGCACAGGTCGTCCGCACCAGCAAGGTGAACAACAATACCAAGCCCAACCTCAGCGAGAGCTTCTACATCGTGCGCGACCGCGCCGTGGATGATCCGGACATCCTGGCGGGCAAGCCGTTCGTCGCACCGAACCGCTGGCCGGAGGGGATGGACGAGTTCCGGTCCGTCACCACCGATTACTTCTCCAGGATGGAGGCGATGGCGCACGCCATGCTGCCGGCCTTCGCCGTGGCGCTCGGCCTGCCGCCCGGCTATTTCGAGACCGACTTCCACGACCCGTCCTGCACCCTGCGCCTGATCCGCTATCCCGCGCAGACAGCGCCGGCGGACAACCAGTTCGGCTTTGCCCCGCATATCGACACGAACTTCGTCACCTTCCTGGCGCAATCGAAGCTGCCGGGTCTGGAGGTCCGCACGCCCGAGGGCGAGTGGCTCCGGCCGCCGGCGATCCCCGGCACGTTTGTGGTAAATACGGCGGAGATGCTCGGGCGCTATTCCAACGACCGCTTCGCCCCGACGCCGCACCGGGTGGTCAACAGCAACAATGCTTTGCGCCACGCCATCCCGTTCTTCTATGGCCCCAGCAACGATGCGGTGATTCGCGTGGTGGACACCTGCATCGGCCCGGACCGGCCTGCCCGCTACGAGCCGGTCCTGTACCTGGACCATCGGCGCAAACTGAACGTCGCCAACTTCGCGCACCGGCAGGCGACGCCGTCAGCGTGATGGTGAAGCCCTTAGACACCCGCCGCCGGGTGCTGGTCTTCTCGCTCGCGGCGCTGTTGGCCGGGATCGCGCCGGGTCGCAGCCGAGCGGAGGAGGCGGTGCTCCGCGTCTCCCTGGCCACCGAGTTGCAGGTGCTCGATCCGATCGTCACCACAATCAACGCGACGCGGAACTTCACCTATCTCGTGTACGACATGCTGGTCGGGCTGGACAGCAAGGGCAATTACCGGCCGCAGATGTTGCAGGATTGGCAGGTCAGCGACGACCGCCTGACCTGGGTATTCCACCTTCGCGACGGATTGGCCTGGAGCGACGGAAACCCGGTGACGGCGGAGGATTGCGTGGCCTCCATCAAGCGCTGGGCCAAGCGCGACGGGCTCGGGTTGCTGATGATGCAGGCGACGGACAGCTTGCAGCCCACCGACGCGAAAACCTTCGTGCTGAAGCTGAAGCGTCCCTACAGTTTCGTCATCGAGTCGCTGGGGCGCCCCGGTAACCAGATCCCCGCGATGATGCCGAAGCGGCTGGCCGAACTGCCCGCGGACCAGGCGGTGCCGGAAGCCATCGGCTCCGGCCCCTTCATCTTCGACCGCGCGCATTGGCGACCCGGCGAGCGCGCCGTCTTCCTGCGCAATCCCAATTACAAGCCGCGCAACGAGCCGGCGGACTGGCTGGCCGGCGGCAAAGTCGCGAAGGTTGACCGCGTCGAACTGGTCAGCCTGCCCGACCCGGCGACGCGGGTCGCCGCATTGCAAACCGGTGAGATCGACTACATCGAAAACCTGCCGCCGGACTTCATAGCGCCGCTCCGTGCGGACAAGAACATCGTGATGTCGAACCCTCAAGGGGTGGAGCAGATCATGTTCATCCTGACCCTCAACCATGCACAGCCGCCGTTCGACAATCCGCTGATCCGCCGCGCGGCCCAGATCGCGATCAACCAGGAGGAGGCAATGCAATCGCTCGGCCTGCCAGCCGGGATGTTCCTGAAAAGCTGCTATTCGATCTACATGTGCGGCTCTCCCGCGACGAGCACGGCCGGTACGGCGATGTTCGGCAAGACGGGACCGGAGGCAGCGCGCGCACTGCTGCAACAGGCCGGCTACAAGGGCGAGCCGGTCGTCATCCTGCACGCGGCAACGTCCACGCTGCTGAACAACACCGGTCTCGATGTCGCGGATCAACTCAAGCGCGCCGGCTTCAACGTGGACGTCCACACCTCCGACTACGCGACGGTGGCGCAACGCCGGCTCAGCCGCGAGCCGACCGAGAAAGGCGGCTGGAGCATCACGCCGGTGGTGTGGAACGGCATCGACCTGGTGAACCCGCTCGCCAATACCGGCCTGGCGTATAATTGCGTGACCAACTATCCGGGTTGGGTGTGCGACCCGCAGCAGACCGGCCTGCTGCAACAACTCTCGGAGGCAGCTTCGCCGGCCGACAAGCAGCGGTTGGCAGACGCCTTGCAGGCCCGCTTCCACGAGAACGTCAACTACATCATCGGCGGCCAGTTCTCGACACCGTCCGCCTGGCGCGCCGACTTACACGGCGTGATCCCCTTCCCGATCCCATTGTTCTGGAACATCTCCAAGCCTTGAAGGGCGTTGAACTATCGCAGAGCCTGGTCGGGGTTGCGCATCCGCGCCGCCAACGCGTGGCGCAGCGGCGGCAGGTTTCCGAGCCGCAACGCCCCGTTCCGCAACACGCGCGCTGGCAGACTATCCCCGGCCGCGTAGAGCCGCATCAGCGCTTCCGCCCCGGCGAAGAACAGCCGCGTTTCGGTGCGGTGCGCCGCCTGGTAGCGGGCCAGAGCCGCCGGGTCGGCTACGTCGCGTCCGGCCGTCAAGGCGGCGCGCAACTGCCGCGCCAATGCGCGTTGCCCGAGCATACCGAAATTGAAACCGTGTGCCGTCGTTGGGTGCATGCCCACGGCAGCGTCCCCCAACAAGGCGAACCGGTGGCCCACGAAACGGGCGGCGTAGGCCGTCACGACGGGCACGGCATGCCGCCCCCCGACCGGCTGCATCGCGCCGAGCCGACCGCGATAGCGCCGGGTCAACTCCCGTCCGAATGCCGCGTCGTCCAACCGGAGCAGAGCCGCGGCGTCTGCCTCCCCAACCGTCATCACGGCTGAGGACCGGGTGCCGTTCAGCGGCAGCGTGACCAGGGTCTGACCGTACTCGAACCAGGCTGTCGCCGTTTGATGGTGCGGTAGGGCGTGCGAGACCGGGCAGACCAACATCCGTTGCCGGTAATCGTGCAGCGCTGCGCTGATACCTTGTTGCTGGCGCAGTCGCGACCGCCTGGTATCGGCTGCCACGACCAATGCCGCCCCCAGCGTTCGACCATCGGACAAGGCCGCCACCGCGCGGCTCCCCTCCTGGCGCACTGCGGCGACCGACAGGCCTGGCAGCACGGTGACGCCGGGGAGACTGCTTGCGACGTCGTACAGGCTTCGGCGCAGCCAGTGGTTGGGCGCGAACCGCCCAAGCAGGTCGTTGCCGACACCGCCGTGCCCAAGCTGCATCGCGTAATCCGATGGGCCGTTCAGCACCTGCATGCGCCGCAGCGGAGCGATTTGCTCGGCCGGAATCTTGGACCAGGCGCCTAACTCCGTCAGCATCGCCACGGTAGGGTCGGTCAACGCGATCTCTCTCCCGTCATCTCCGGGATCTGCCAGGGCTGCTTCCGATTGCGGGTCTACGAGCGCGATTTGCAACCCGGCTCCGGCCATGGAGGCAGCGAACGCTAGTCCGACTGGCCCGGCGCCGGCGACGACGATATCGAATGCTTGCTGCACACTGCCCACCCTGACTTCGGCCCGGCCTAATTACATGCGCGGCGGACTGCACACCCGCGAGGTATCACGGCCATCCATCTGGATGCGTCGCCTATGTCGGCGTTCGGCTAAGAAGATCAAGTGTAGCGCGATCCGGCTGCCCGCCAAAGTATCGATCCAGGGCGGCCTTGAACACGACTTGATCCGGGTCCGTCGCGGCAAACAGCGTGACGCAGGAGTGGAACTTGAGGTCGTCGGGGCTGCCGAAGACCTGGTGCACCGTCCGCCCCTCGACTGCGTTGACCAGCGCCGTGCACTCGACCAGCCGCGGACCGAGGATCGGGTGGGCAAGATAGGCCTGCGCTTCGGCTCGGGACGCGATCGCATAGTGGCGCGCCGTTGGGCTGTGGCCCAGGCCCGCCAGTTGCGGGAACACGAACCACATCCAGTGGCTGCGCTTCTGCCCGGCCCGAAGCTCCTGCTGCACGTGAGCCAGGACCGGAGCCTGTGCCTGGGTAAACCGGTCGAGGTCGAAGCGGTCGGACATGAATGGCACTCCTACAATGGCCGGCCATCTTCGCACTGCGCAGTTACAGCGCCGAGCGTCAAGGCTAGTTGTGGTCGATCGTTCGACTCACTGGCGGCGAAATTGGAGATCGTCACGCCGAGCAGCCGAACCCCGCGCGGAGGCGGGAAACACGGCCGCAGCAACTCCAGGCTGGTCTGTTCCAGCTCACCCTGCGAACGGATCGGGTGCACGCCAGATCGGCTGCGCGTGATCTGCTGGAAGTCGGCGTACTTGACCTTCACCGTCACCGTTCGCCCGGCATGCCCACCGCGACTGCAGGCCGCCCAAACCTTGGCGAACACCGGCTGCAGCACCGGGCCAACCTCCTCCCACTGCGTCAAGTCACGGACAAATGTGTTTTCCGCGCCGACCGACTTGCGCATCCGGTCGGCCTCGACCGGCCGCTCGTCGTAGCCGCGCGCCACACCGTAGTAATACTCCGACGCCTTGCCGAAATGCTCGGCCAGAAACTCGCGTGACTGCGACCGCAGATCGAGGCCGGTGTGGATACCCAGGCGGTTCATCTTGGCCGCGGTCACCGGGCCCACGCCGTGGAACTTGCCCACCGGCAGGGTCTCCACGAAGGCCGGGCCCATCTTCGGTGTGATGACGAACAGCCCGTCCGGCTTGCGGTGGTCGGAGGCAAGCTTGGCCAGGAACTTGTTGTAGGACACGCCGGCGGAGGCGGTCAGGCCGGTCTCCTCCCGGATCGCCGCCCGGATCTCGGCGGCGATTGCGGTGGCCGAGCCGCGGTCGAGCAGGGGCGCGGTCACGTCGAGATACGCCTCGTCCAGCGACAGCGGCTGGATCAGCGGCGTGTAGCGCGCGAACACGGCGTGGATCTGCGCCGACACAGCCTTGTAGACGTCGAAGCGCGGCGGCACGAACACCAGTTGCGGGCACAGCCGCTTGGCCGTGATGGATGGCATGGCGGAGCGCACGCCGAACCGCCGCGCCTCATAGCTCGCCGCCGCCACCACCCCGCGCTCCCGGCTACCGCCCACCGCTAGTGGCTTGCCACGCAGGCCCGGGTCGTCGCGCTGCTCGACGGACGCGTAGAAGGCGTCCATGTCGATGTGGATGATGCGCCGCAGCGGTTGCGCGTGGATGATCGGCGACATGGCCGTCAGACGCGGCTACAGGCCCAGCCGCTTGATCGCGGGCGCCAGCGGGCGCTCGGAGTCACAATACTCCGCCCAGGCACGGCTCTTGGCGAGCAGCGCGGGAACGCTGCGCACGGTGTAATGCTGCGGGTCCAGCCCCGGCTTCACCTGCGCCCAGGTTAGCGGCATCGAGACGGTGGCGCCCGGCCGCGCGCGGGGCGACAGGGGAGCGACCGCCGTCGCAAGCCGGTCGTTGCGCAGATAGTCCAGGAAGATGCGGCCGGTGCGGACCTTCTTCGCCATGGTGACGACGTAGCGGTCCGGCGCCGCTTCGGCCATCTCGCGGCAGACGGCATGGGCGAACGCCTTGGTCTCCGCCCAGCTCGGGTTGTCCGCTTGCGTCCGGGCCAGGGGGGTCACGACGTGTAGCCCCTTGCCGCCCGTGGTCTTGCAAAAGCTCACCAGGCCGAGCGCGTCCAGCCGGTCGCGCACCTGCTTGGCCGCCTCGATCACGGTGGTGAACTCGACCTCCGGCCCCGGGTCGAGGTCGAACACCAGGCGCCCGGGGATGTCGGGGTGGAACGGGTCGCAGTTCCAGGGGTGCAATTCGAGTGCCGCGGTCTGCGCGACGGCGGCGAACCCCTCCACGCGGTCGATCTCCAGATACGGCTTGTGGTCGCCCGTGACGGTGACCAGCTCCAGCAAATTGGACGAACCCGGCATCGCATGCCGCTGGAAGAAGGTTTGGCCCTCAAACCCGTCGGGCGCGCGAATGATCGAGCACGGGCGCCCCTTCACGTGGCGCAGCAGCCAGGGCCCGACCGCCTCGTAATAGCGCGCCAGGTCGAGCTTGGTGACGCCCTGGCCATCCGTGCCCGCCTGCGGCCACATGACCTTGTCGGGGCGGGAGATGGTCACGCCCATCACGACGTCCGAGCCCTTGTTGCCGGTGCTCCGCTTGGCCTCCACCAGGCGGAGCGTGGCGCTGGCGATCGGGGTCTTCGCCGCCACGGCCGGGGTCTCGGCCACCACCTCGCCGGCCGGCTTGTCCTCCCGCAAGCCTTTGAACGAGGCCTGACGCACCTGCCCTGCCTCCGTCCAGCCAGCGAACTGCACCTCGGCCACCAGCTCGGGGCGCACCCAGTGGGTCGTGCTGGACGGCCTCGGCGCGCCAGGTCCGGTGAACGGACTCTTGCTGGCGGCCAAGGCTTTCAGCTTGGGCATCAGCTGGCTCACCACCTTCCCACCGAACCCGGTGCCGACCCGGCCCACATGGATGAAATGACCATCCCGGTTCACGCCCACGATCAGCGAGCGGAACTGCCCCGCCGTATCGGTCCATGCGCCAATGACCATCTCGTGCCCGCCGCGGCATTTCGCCTTGGTCCATGACTCGCTGCGGCCGGACTGGTAAGCGGCGTTAGCCTGCTTGGAGACGATCCCCTCCAGCGACAGCTTGCAGGCCGAGAGCAGCACCGCATCGCCCCCCGTGTCGAAATGATCGACGTAACGCAGCAGCGGCCCCGCCTTACCCTGGGTCAGCAGCGACTTCAGCCGGTCCTTGCGCTCGGTAAGCTTGCGCGGACGCAGGTCCTCGCCGCCGGCCTGCAGCAGGTCGAAGGCGAACAACACCAGCTGGTCGGTCCGCTCATCGGCGATCGCGGCCTGCAGGGCGGCAAAGTCCGGCGCGCCCTCCGCGTTGAGGGCAACGATCTCGCCATCCACGATCGCGTCCGGCAGCCCGGCGCAGGCCTGGGCGATGGCCCCAAAACGATGCGTCCAATCCAACCCCTTGCGCGTCCGCACCACCGCTTGGCCCGCCTCGATGCGGACCTGCACCCGGTAG
Organism: uncultured Acetobacteraceae bacterium; assembly: GCA_964247805.1. GTDB lineage: Bacteria > Pseudomonadota > Alphaproteobacteria > Acetobacterales > Acetobacteraceae > LMUY01. Next base: position 25,315 of record CAXTWC010000055.1, read on the forward strand.
CCGTCGAACTTGATCTCGTGAATCCAGCCGTCGCCGGTGGGCGGGCGCTCCACCGAGTGGCACAGTTGCGGGGCGATGAACTCCGGCATCGCGGCGACCGGCTCAGGCTTTTTCGGCTTTGCCTTGCGCGACGTCTTGCCCTCCGCCCGCAAACTGGGCGCCAGGCCGACATTGGAATCCCACACCGCATCCTTCGCGACCACGCCGGGTTCGCCTTTTGCCATGAACGGCGTCGGCGCCCGGCCGTTGCCGGCCGCGATCTCCGCCATCGACCGTCCAGACGCGACGGAGCGATCGTCGGCCAGCAGCGCCTCGCCGTTGCCGTCGATGGCATGCTCGTCGCGATGCTTGATCAGCAGCCAGTTGACCCGCTTGCCGGACCAGCCCTTGATCCGCACCAGCACCCAACTGCCATGCAGGTGCTCGCCCTCCAGGGTGAATTTCAGGTCGCCCGATGCCAGCCCCTGCTCGGCCGTCATGCCCTGTGGCGCCCAGGTGCCGCGATCCCACAGCTGCACGGTGCCGCCGCCATATTGGCCCTTGGGGATCGTGCCTTCGAAATCGCCGTAGTCGAGCGGATGGTCCTCCACCTCGACGGCCAGGCGTTTGTCGTGCGGGTCCAGCGAGGGGCCGCGGGTGATCGCCCAGGACTTGAACACGCCATCCAGTTCCAACCGCAGGTCGTAATGCAGCCGGGTGGCATCGTGTTTCTGGATGACAAATCGCAGGCGGTCGGAGGGCTGAGCCGTGACGGCGCCCTGCGGCTCGGCCGTCTGGGTGAAGTCCCGCTTGGCTTGGTAGGAGGAAAGCTTGTCCACCGTCATGTCCTCCAGGGGTGATCCGAAATCATTGTAGCCATTCAACGGGCTCGCGAGCTGTTCGACATCGACAGCCGCAGGCCATGCTGCAGGATGAACCGCAGGGTATCCTGAACGCCCTGCTTGCGGCGACTCGCGAGATAGTCCGCCGGGGTCGCGCCATCGAACGGCGCGGCCTTGATCGGCTGATGCAGCCAGGTCTTCGGCTCGAGTCCGAGCAGCCCCAGGGCGGCGTCGATCTCCTGAAAGCTCCTGAGCAGCGCGGCCTCCTCCCCGGCGAGTTTGAAGCGAGGGCGCGTGCCCTTCTTGGTCAGACCGCCTGGGTGGCCGATCAGGTCGAGTGCAGCCTGGTCCGGGATGTTCCAACGGTCCATCAAGGCCCAGAACGGCGTCGACGCCATACTGGATGATCCCTGCTTCACCTCGATTGCAGCACGACCTTCGACCTCGTGCGGTTCCACGGCAGGAACGGGCTTTGGTGGCTCGGCAGGCAACACAACGCGGGCCCGCTGCTTCACTGGCCTGAGAGGGACCACAACCGGTGCGGGCTGCTTCGGTTTCGCCGCAGGCTTCGGCGCCGGCACGGCCACGGGCCGCATAGGCCCCACCTTGCCAGCAACGCCGTCACCGAACAGGTCCACTTCGAATGCGGCAGCCAAACTCTTGAGCACGGCCCGAGCGGCGTGGATGTTGGTGTGGAGCCTCTGCGTGTCGGGAGACGCCGGCGGACCGCCATCCTCCGATACCGCCGGTGGAGCACTATTTCGAGTCGCGCTCACGACGTCCACCAGCGCCTGCTTCAGCGGATTTTTGTCGGGGATCCGGCTGAGATTGGTTCGGGCGTCGGCAAGCGGCCAGCCATGCTCGGTCGCAAGCACGGCGCACACCAGGTGTTCGGATGCGAGTTGCAACAGTGCCGGCGCATTACCCGGATGCCGGCCCGAACTCAGCAACTCTGCGTCGCTCAGATCCGCGTCTGCCAGGCGGAGCAGGCTGGCCACGGCGCGGCTGACCGCCGATGGAGCTTGGGCTGGCAAGCGAACCCCGGCGCGTCGAGCTACAATCGGGAATCGGATTGTGAACAGCCCGGCCTGGTAAGCCCATATCGGTCTGGTAGACTATTCATCTGCCTCGAGTCACGGCGCGCAAGCTGGAAAGGCCTCGCATGTCCACTACCACCAAGCAGACCGTCGTGCCGCTTTGGCATTACCATTGCCCGGAGTGCGGCATCAGCGATCAAGACACCGGGTATCACGGGCAGACCCACATGATTTATTGCGAGGTCTGCCTGGAAGACAACCAGCACGTCAGGCTCAAGCGCTGGCAGGTCGACCACGAATCAGGCGCTCTTCCGCCTGGCGGGCTTGGCGGTAGCTGAGCCCTTCTTCGGAGCCGGCTTCTCCTCGACGTCCGCCTTTGCAGCCGGCTTAGCTTTTCCGGACGCTTTCTTCGGCGCAGCGGGCTCGTCGGACGTTTGCCCCAGGCTCTTGCGGAGGGCCGCCATCAAGTCGACGACGTTGCCGCGATCAGGCTCCGCCTCGGCCTCCGGCTCGATCCCCTCGCCCTTGAGCTTCGCCTCGATCACCGCACGGAGCCGGGTCTCGTAGCGGTCCTCCACATCCGCCGGGTCGTATTCGCCGGTCTGACGGTCGATCAACTGGGTCGCAAGTTGGATCATGTCCGGATCCGGTTTGGCCGACGGTAGATGGTCGAACAGCCCAGCGTAGTCGTTCAGATCCCGCTCCTCGTGCAGCGTATGGATCACCAGGCCCTTGCCCATCGGCAAGATCGCGATCGGGTGCTCCCGGCGCGCAATCACGAGGCGGGATAGGGCGATCTTACCCGTGCCCGCGATGGCGTCCCGCAACACGATGTAGACGTCCTGCCCGGCGTCCCCATCGGGTGCCACGTAGTAGCTGGCGTCGAAGTAGATCGGGTCGATCGAGTCCGCGTCCACGAACTTGTCGATCTTGACCGTCGACGAGCTCTCGATCCGGGCGCTCTCGAAATCCTCGTCGTCGATGATGAGGTAGTGGT